>JAJFUQ010000091.1 GCA_021372355.1 Nocardiaceae bacterium
GCCGAGGTCCGCGGCGTGGTTGTAGAGCCGTTCGAGTTCGACGAGCAGCGCACGCAGCTGATGTACTTCGTCTGGTAGGTCCATGCCGAGTGCGGATTCGATCGCCTGGCAGTGGGCGAGTGTGTGGGCGGCGGCGGTGTCGCCGCTGACCCTTTCGGCGAGGTCTGTGGCATCCGCAGCGGGGCGGCCGTGGAACAACCGTTCGATGCCGCGGTGCACGAACCAGAGACGCGCCTTGAGTCGCAGAACTGTTTCGCCGACCACCGAAAACCGGAAGTGCCCAGGTTCGATCAGGCCGGCGTGCACAGGGCCGACGGGGATTTCGTACACCCCGGGTCCTTCCACGGTAATGAACGGGAAGCGTGCACGTGGATTGAAATCCGGTGGAGCGCCCGCGTCGTTGCGCATGGGGTACCAGAGCGGGGGCCAGTGGGCGTGCCGCACCATCCGGCGCGGCCGTGGGTGACCGACGGGGATGATGCCGTAGAGGTCCATCATTTCGCGCTCGAAGCGCCCCGCGGCAAAAGAGAGGTAGGCCAGGGAACGAAGCTCCGGAGCGTTGCGGGGGACTCGGATCGCCAGCTCGACCCGCCGGTCGGGACGCGGCGCCAGGAACAGATACACGATCCGCAGCGTGTCGTCGTCATCGTGGCCCGCCACCAGGGCAAGCCGGTACCCGTCCGCGAGCAGTTCTTCGGCGACGTCGTCGCGCTCGTCGACGGTGACATCGTGGGTGATCATGGCAGCGTCCCGAGTTGTGTGGCGGCGACGTCGAAGAGGCCGGTCAGTGGGCCTATGGCGGTGATGCCGAGGACCAGCGAGGCGACGACTCCCAGTACCAGAGCCGCCCCAATGGTGAAGGGCAGAGCGATCGCTGGGCCATCAGTGTCTCCGAGCAGCACCATTGCGCTGTTGCGCACCAGTGCGGCGAATGCGATGGCGATGAGCACGAATGCGATCGCCAGCGCCCAGCCCAGCCCCGCGGAGGCCATGGCGCGGGCGATGGAGACTTCGCTCGCGAAGATGGCGCCCGGCGGCATTCCGACCAGGACGATCGCGCCGATCGCGAAGCTGATTCCGACGAAGGGTGAGCGCCGTAAGACACCTGACATGCGTCCGACGGTTGCGCCCCGGTAAGCGATTTGGAGCTGACCGCCCGTGAGGAAGAGGGTGGCTTTGCCGAGACCGTGCGCGAGGACATGGAGCAGCAGCGCCGCGATGGCGAGCTTGGTGCCTGCCGCGGCGGCGAGTGCGAGGATGCCGATGTTCTCCATCGAGGAATAGGCGAGCAGCCGTTTGAGGTCTGTGGTCACAGTCAGCAGCAGAGCCGCCACCGCGATCGTCAGCAGCCCCATGACAACGAGTCCGGTGCGATAGAACGCGGGGCCGGCAGCGACGTCGGCGATTGGGCGCAGTCGCAAGATCACCGAGAGCGCCACGGACAGGAGTACTCCACTCATGAGTGCCGAGATCGGTGAGGGTGCCTGGGAATGCGCGTCGGCGAGCCACGTGTGGAATGGCACGAGGCCCGCTTTTGCGCCGTACCCGATGAGCATCAGTGCGAGGGCGAGCTTGGTGACGCGAGGGTCGAGTTGACCCGCAATCTCGAGAACGACATCGAGGTCGAGGGCGTGCGCAGGGTCGGCACCCGCATGCAGGGCTGCGAAGTACAGCAGGATGGTGCCGAGGAATGCGATCGCAATGCCGACTGAGCAGATGATGACGTATTTCCAGGTTGCTTCCAGCGCAGTTCGGGTGCGCCGGTGACCGACGAGGAACGCCGTGATGACCGTTGTGGCCTCAATGGCAACCCAGATGATGCCAGCATTGTTCGCTGAGACGGCCAGCGTCATCGCGCCCATGAAGGCGGGCACGAGAGCGCCATAAATCCGTGCGTCGTGCAGCGTGGTATGGCCGTCGGTGAGTTCTGCCTTGATGTACCCGATACTCGAGAGCGCAGCAAGTGTGCCGACTGCACCGATGACGATGGTCATGGTGACCGACAGCCCGTCGGCACGCAGCGCGCCACCCGCAGCCGCGATAGGGGCGTCGCCGACCCGCAATCCTGAGGCGATTCCGCAGGTCAGAATGCTCGCTGCGGAGATCGTCGTGAGGGTTGCGGTGAATCGGTTCCAGCCACCCATCGCGGCGACCACGGAGGCGGTCGCGGGGGCGAAGATGGGGATCAGCAGTAGTGCGGTCACTCGTGCAACTCCTGAAGACCGTCAAGGTCGGCGTTTCCGAACGAGCGACGCAGACGTCCGGTGAGAACGCCGATGACGATGACCGCGAAGAGCACGTCGAGTGAGGCGCCGAGCTCGACGATCAGGGGTACGCCGGCGGTCAGCAGGAACGCAGTTCCGGCGATCGCGTTGTCGAGCATCAGAAACCCGGCGGCCTGCGAAATCGCGTTGCGCCTGGTCACCATCACGAACAGCGCGATGAGGACGACTGCAAGAGCAGCGGGTGCAGCGTTGGCTGTGGGTCCCGGTTCCAGCTCGACCAGCGGCTGGCCTACGGCAAATCCTGAAATCGTCAAAGCGGACACGATCAGCAGCGAAGCGGTCGTATTCACGAGCGGCTTCGACTCGTGCTGGTCGTCGGGCTCGGCACCGACCGCGCGGGCAAGCAGCCAGGGCAGCGCAAGTGCGCGGAGCGCCAACACCACGACCCCGACGAACACCAGCGCGCGATCCTGCTCGTACAGGCCACGCACGATCGGGATGAGTGCGAGACACACGCCTTGAAGACCGAGCAGCCGGACGATCGCGGGGAGTTCGTGGCTCCACACGATCAGCGCCGCTGTCAACAGCAGCCCTCCCGCGGCCAGGTCGATGAGACTGGTGAAGGCTTGGCTCGTCATGTGGCACCCGAGAAGAAGCTCGCCGCTGTCACCGCGAGCAGGGCCAGCAGGAAGCTGCCCGCCAGCAGCTCGGGGACCCGGAACAGCCGCAGCTTTGCCATGAAGACCTCCAGGACGGCAAGGGCGATCGCGAGGACGAGCACTTTCGCGGCGATCGCCACGATGCCGAGCGCCACGGCTGCGATTCCGGGATGCTCCGGTGCCACGCCCCATGGAACGAACAGATTCGCCAGGATCGCGAGCAAGACGGTCAGACGCATCGCCGACGCCCACTCGACGGTCGCCAGGCGGGGCCCGGCGTACTCGAGAACCATCGCCTCATGAACCATCGTCAGTTCCAGATGGGTGGCTGGGTTATCGACCGGGAGGCGCCCGGTTTCGGCGATGATGACGATCGCGAGTGCGACGAAGGCCAGTGCGCCGGTGAGCGATTGAACATGCTCGGGGTGATCGATGGTGGTTGTGACGATCTGCGCGAGGTTTGCCGATCCGGCCGGGATCGACAGCGCGAACACCGCGAGCAGGATGGTCGGTTCGACGAGCGCTGCAATGGTTATCTCGCGGCTCGCGCCCATTCCGCCGAAGGAGGTGCCGGTGTCGATGCCGCCGAGCGTCAATGCCACCGTGCCGAGGAACAGCAGGCCGACGATCGCGTAAAGGTCGGTGAACGGCCCCAGCGGAGAGCTGGTCGCCACCAGCGGTGCAGCGGCGGCGATGACGACGGTGGTGCCCATGACGACTGCGGGTGCGGCGCCGAAGACAATCGTCGTACCCACCGGTGTGATCGACACTTTTCGCAGCTGTTTGCGCAGGTCGCGCCAGGGTTGGAGGATTCCCGCGCCGCGTCGGCCCTCGGCGAGGGCGCGAATCTGGCGCATCACACCGATCACGACCGGAGCGGCGGCGAGCACGATGACGAGTTGCAGGAAGGTGGTGAGATAGGCGTTCATCGTGCCGCCAGGATCGCGAGGAACACACCGATTGAACCGTAAGCAAGGTAGAGGTGGACGCTGCCGGTGTGCATGCGGGCGACGAACCGCGCTGCCGTGAACACCGAGTCCCAGATTGGCCGGTAGAGGCGGTCCTCAATGGCGTCGGTGATCCGCGCCTTGTAGGCGACTCGCTCGACGAGGTATCGCGACTCGACTGCTGGGGTCACTTCGACGTCGGTGTCCGGGCGCAGTACATCGTCGAACACACGTTGTAGCGGTTCAGCGAAAGATGTCGCTGTGTACTGCATTCGGGGCGTCATCTCTTCGACACCGCATGCCCACAGCGGTTGCGATTCGGCTTTTGCGCGGCCGTACAGGAGGGCCGCGGCAACCGACGCGACGATGAGAACAGTCGCGATCACACCGGGGCCGAGCGATCCGCCCAGGCCTGGCAGGTGCAGTTGGATGCCGAGGTCGACTGGCGGCCCGGACGCCGGGAACGCAGCGAGGATCGGGCCCATGATCTGCGGAGCGACCGCAAGCAGTGTGCAGGCCACGGCCGCGATGGTCATGCCTGCAGCCATTGCCGGTGGGGCGTCGCGCGCTGTTCGAGCGCCAGACGAGCGCGGACGGGCAAGAAAGCCGATCCCAAATGCTTTGACCATCGCGGCGACGCTCAATCCGGTCGCGAGCGCGACGACGCCGATCGCGAGCGGAATGACGAGCGCGATGACCACCTGATCAGGGGAGGCGTGGATCAGTGCTTGGATCAGCAGCCATTCGCTGACGAATCCCACGCCAAGTGGCAAACCGGTCGCGCCGAGCGCGGCTACCCCGAACAGGATCGTGGTCATCGGCATGCGGCGGGCCAGGCCGCCGAGTCGGTCGAGATCGCGAAATCCGGTCGAGGCCAGCACCGATCCGGCGGCCATGAATGCCAGGCTCTTGAAGGCCGCGTGTGCGTACAGGTGCAAGCCTGCTGCGGTGAACGCGACCGTTGCGGCGTTGTGTTGGCCATGTGCGTTGAGCAAGATCGCAACACCGAGCGTCATGGTGATAAGACCCATGTTCTCCAGCGTCGAGTAGGCCAGCAGCCGCTTGAGGTCGGTTGCCACCGAAGCCTGCAGCACCCCGAACAGCGCCGACATCGCGCCCACGGCGAGAATCAGCAGTCCCCACCAGGAGGGGGTCGGGCCCAGAAGACAGAACCGGATGATGCCGTAGATGCCGAGGGTGACCATCGTTGCGCTCATGAGCGCAGACACCGGGCTCGGCGCTTCGGAGTGGGCCTTCGGCAACCACGCGTGCAGGGGCACGAGGTCCGCCTTCGAGCCGAAGCCGGCGAGGAGAAGCAGGAAGACGGTAGTGCTCGGAGTACCGAGTTCGGAGATGATGTCGTGGCCGTGGGAGTGCATCGCCAGTCCAACCAGGATGGCGGCGAAGCCCATCTGAGTCATCACCGCGTAGTAGGTGGACGCAGCGCGGACCTCTTCGCGGTGGTGTTCGGTGGCGACGAGCACGAGCGAGGTGATCGCCATGAGCTCCCAACCGAGGAGAAAGGTGGTGATCGATCCCGCTGCGGGGACCAGCAGCATAGCCGCGACGAATACCGGGAGAGCGGCCAAGGCGGTGCGGCTGAAGTGCTGGGAGCGGGCATAGCCGATGGTGTAGATACCGATTGGGATGGCTGTGGCGCCGGTGAGCAGCATGAAGAAGCCGCCCAAATGGTCGACGTTCAGATACACACCGACTAGCGGAATCATCCAATTCAGATGCACTGGGTCCAGACCCGAGGTGATGCCGGCGGCGCCGATCAGAGCACCGAGAGCTCCCGTCGCGGCCGTGACCGTGCCGGATACGACAGCTTTCAACGCCCTGTCACCGACCGCAACACTGCGATGATCATCTCAGGCGTCGGGGGGCAGCCGGGTATGCCGAGGTCGACCGGCACAACGCTGCTGACCGGTCCGACGACTCCGTAGGCATCGGTGAAGACTCCACCACTGATCGCGCAGTCACCACACGCGATGACGATCCGCGGCCGGGGCATGGCGGTGTAGGTGTCTTCGAGTGGACCAGCCATGTTTCGTGTCACTGGGCCGGTGACCAAGACTGCATCGGCGTGCCGGGGTGAAGCGACGATCCGGACGCCGTAGCGCTCGGCGTCATAAACGGGGGAGAAGGCGCCGCTGATCTCGATCTCGCAGCCGTTGCACGACCCGGCATCGACGTGGCGGACCTGAAGAGAACCACGCACTTGAGGGGGAACAGCGGCGGCCATCGGTTTCGCCGGCGCGGGCTCGGCGACCCGGCCGGTGCGCAGCATCTTGGTCAGCCAGCTCATGACTGCAGTGCTTTGAGAAGGTCGGCCTGGTCGCTGAGCAGGCCTGATAGGACCTTGCGCGCGACCGCGAGTAGTTCCGCGATGTCTGGCGAGGCGATCGAGTAGATGACGTTGTTGCCCTCTTTGTTCGTGGTCACCACACCGGCTCGACGCAGAACACCGAGCTGTTGGGAGAGATTGGACGCCTCGAGGCCGATCTCTGGCATCAGCTCCCCAACTGAGCGGGGACCCTCGTTGAGGAGTTCCAGAATCCGGATACGCGCTGGGTGACCCAGTGTTCGGAAGAACTCGGCCTTGAGCTTGTACAACGGCTCCGCCACTGGGACCCCCGGAGGATTAGATGAATTGATGAGTTGAACGAATGCTCTGCGCGTCGCCGAGTTCAGGCCTTGCGGACGACGCTCGATTTGAGCGATACCGCACCAATGCCGTCTATTCGGCAGTCGATGTTGTGATCATCGGTGGCGTTGCGGACGAGGCGGATATTGCGCACCTTCGTTCCGGACTTGATCGTCAGGCCACCTTTGAGAGGCAGGTTCTTGACCACGATCACCGCGTCGCCGTCATCAAGCGGGTTTCCGACCGCGTCCTTGATCTCAAGATCCTCGATCTCGCCTGAACCTGCCACCGAATCGCTGGACCACTCGTGAGCGCACTCGGGACAAACGTAGAGCGCACCCATTTCGTAGGTGTACTCGGAGGAGCACTGCGGACAGGAAGGTAACGGTGTGCTCATTCGGTTCAGGCGCCCTTCTCTGCATCGAGTGCCGCGGCGACGCGGCGGTGGGCCGCCCAGATCGCCTCGGGAAGTCCGTCGAACTGCGCAAGGTGCATCTCTCGGTAGCCCATCTCCTGCTGCCAGCGCTCGGTGTCGATCGTGAGCACCGTGGCGAGGTCGGCGAGGGCCTGCTCGTCGAGACCCGAGAGGTCGAGTTCATCGATCGACGGGATGACACCGACCGGAGTCTCAACACCGGAGACTTCGCCGTTCTTCAGTCGCATCAGCCACACCAGCGGGCGCAGGTTCTCGCGGTAGCCCGGCCACAGGAACCGGCCGTCCTCGCCACGCTGGAACCAGTTGACATGCGCAAAGATCGGCTTCCTCTTGGCCGCGCCGATCACGTTGAGCCAGTGCTGGGCGTAATCGGCTTCCGGGTAAGACAGGAACGGACGCATCGACATCGGGTCATATCGCAGCACGCCCTCCAATCCATCCGCGGCGAAGGTCGCCTCAGCACCCAGAGTCAGGCCGTCGTAGACGCCTTCGGCGATGTCGTTGATGGCACGAATCAGCGGCTCTCGGTCACGCGTGCGGCCCCCGAAGATGATGCCGTGGATCTCGACGCCCTCCGGGTCGTCGTAATCCTTAGCGATGTTCGGGACGTTTCCGAGGACGGTCGTGAACCGTGAGTTGGGGTGCGCCCAAGGTGCATCCGCATCGTCGGCGGACCGGGCGGCAATCGGCTCACCCTTCCAGTCCAGCCAGCCGTCAAGGTCGGCTGGCGGGTTCTTCGTGCGGCCCTCCCACCAGACTTCCTGTGTCTTCTCGTTGTAGGCGACATTGGTGAAGATGGCACCGGTGCCCGGTCTGATCGAGTCGATCGCCGTCGGATTCGTCGCATCGTTGGTGTCCTTGGCGACCCCGAAGACGCCGTTCTCCGGGTTGAAGCCGCGTAGTACGCCGTCCTCGTCCACCCAAATCCATGCGATGTCGTCGCCGTAGAACTCGACGTAATAGCGGTCGCCCAGCGCATCTGGGGCCAAGGTCATCGCGAGGTTCGTCTTGCCGGACGCCGAGGGAAAACCGCCGGCGATGTTGTACTTGCGGCCCGTCAGCTTGTCGGTGATACCCAGCAGCATGAACTGCTCAACCAGAAACCCGTTCTTCCAGCCGTCGTAGGAACCTTGACGCAATCCGTGGGCGATCTTGCCCAACAGGGCGTTGCCGCCATATGACGAACCGAAGTGCAAAATCGTCCGTTCATCGGCAACCGTGACGAAGTGGCGACTGTCCATGGCCGTTCCTTGGCCGAGATTCTCCAGGTCGCCGGTGACGTGGACGGCCTTGACGAACGATTCGCCCAGGTCGTTGATGTACTCGACGCCGACCCGCGCCATTCGGATCATCTGCAGCGCGACCGAGCGGTTGTCGGTCAACTCGACACCGGCCGCGAACTTCTCCAACGGTCCGCCCTTAGGAGCCATGAGGTACGGAATCACGTACATCGTCTTGCCTGCGGATGCACCGGTCATCAGCTCGATGAGCCGCGGTGTCATTTCCGCGGAAGCTCGCCAGTTGTTGTAGGTGCCCCTGTCTTGCTCGCTGGCGGTGGCGACGATGGTGCGCTCCTCGGCGCGGGCTGTGTCCTTGAAATACGAACGCGAGTAGTACCGGCCTTCGCCCGCCGGCAGGATCTCGCCAGCATCGAGCGACTCCTGCAGCAGTCGTGCGTCGTCCGCAGCGCTCACGACCTGCACCCGGTCGGCTCCGGTGACGTTCGACCAGTACCGCACGTACTCGCGGACGTGCTCGTTCGTCAGGCCAGCGTCGTCCAGGACCTTGTCGACGTCGTTCACGTTGTCATCCTCTGATCGCGTCTGCATAGTTGAAGAATCTTTCAAGTCTTTATTTGCAGAATCATACTCGACCCGTCAGATGACTCAGGCTGAACTCCTCGCTATCAGCAATGACTGCGGGGGCGGCGGGCATGGGTCGTGTTCGCGAGACTCAATTCAGGCCCGCGAACTCAGCCATCCGTGCCAACCCGGCAGGCTGGTGCTGTTGCAGTCGACGCATCGCCTCGACGACCACCGGATCTGTCGCGCGTTCGGCTGGCACACGCCCAGGATTGATCGCGGTCGAGTTGGCGAACGCCTTGATATCGGGCACCGCACTGAACGCGGCCGAGGACCGAGCGCCGAGCACCTGCATCGCGGCCCAGTCCTGGGGTGTATTCGAATACGGCGATGGACGGCACACGCGGTTCTTCTCTTCGTCGGTATCGACCGTCGCTTCGACAAAACCGATGACGGCCGCGCCGAAACAGGGGAAACCGGTGCGGACCGGCTGCAGGGTTATCGCCTCACGCTGCCAGATGGGAACGAGCCCCGGATACTGCAATCCGGATGCGGCGCAATGGATCACCGTGGTTTTCTCGGGCACGGAGATATCGCCCTGGGCGCACGACACGACGCCGGGAGCGACTCCCCGAATGTGGCCCAGCCGGACGACGTTCTCGATGCTCCGAAGGCCATCGAGTTCCCACTGGGCCAACGTCGGGGTCTTTGCCATCGTCGGGGTCACCGACTCGTCGATGCGCAGCATGATGCCCGCGGCTTCGAGGCGAAGGAACATGTCCTCCGGCGAGTCCGCCGCGGATGCCGCGGCCATGAGGTCCGCGCCCATACCGATGAAGACAGCCGGGTCCGGTTGGACAACGGCCCGATTGAGCATCCACGGGTCGCGTGGACGAACCCAGCAGATTCGGTCCGGATCGACGCCGTTTTCGAGCAGGTACAGGGTCGCATCGGTGGCCGTCTTGCCGGAACCGACGACGACAAACCGATCCGGCGAGTCCGCGATCGTCACGACGTCGTTGACGGGAATCACGTGGCTTCCGCTCGCGACCGTGAACGGCGGCGGGGTCAGCGCGGGGATGTCAGGCGACAGATAGCGGGCATCGACAACTCGGCCGCCCGGGGCGAGTTGGTACGTCGTGCCAGCCAGACGAGAGGTGAAGGAGCCGTTGCCGAGGTATTCACAATTCGGCAAGAACGAGACGCGTCCGGTTGCCTCGAGTTTCTGAAGAACTCGGGCGTAGTAATCGCAGACCTCGGCCGCGGAGGCACGCTCGTGCAAACCGGCTTCGGGTCCATCGGTCTGCACGCGGCCGTTCCCGAGCAGCGTCGACGCGACTCCGTAGAAGGCGGACGCCTGATGTAACCGCACGAACGGGTAGTCGGCGAGCCAGTGCCCGCCGGCGCTGTGGCGTCGATCGACGAGAGCGACGGTGGCGTCCGAATGATGTACGAGCGCATCGGTGAACGCCATTCCAGCGGCACCTGCCCCGACGACGAGGTAGTCGACTTCGATTGTGCGGTTCACGTTGTCAATTATTGATCCAGTCAGTCAATGTTTATGCCTATGAAGCGACGGATGAATCCGCAGCGCCATGACGGTCGCGACTACCTGACGACCGCGCAGACCGCGACGCGACTGGGCGTGAAGACCGAGACGGTCTACGCCTATGTCAGTCGCGGACTGCTCACGAGCGCACGTATTCCGGCGGTTCGAGGCAGTCTGTTCGCGGTCGACGAAGTGGAGCAGTTGGCGTCGCGCGAGGGTGCCCGACGCGTTGCCGGAGGATCGGTCGAGCGCATCCGCACGCAGCTGACATTGCTCGAAGACGATGACCTCTACTACCGCGGAAAGCGCGCGACCGACCTCGTCCCGTGCGGGTTCGAGCGGGTCGCCGAGTTCCTGTGGTCGGGGGAGTTGCCGGATGAGGCCGACTTTCCCGCGTCCACCGTGCCGGTGGTCGCCTTTCCGGACTCCGCCCGGCTCATCGATCGTCTCCGTGTGTCGGTCGACCTCGCCGCGGCAGGCGATCCATTGCGTTCCGACCTTTCGCCGCGTTCGCTGATCCGCTGCGCTCACGGAGTCCTGGCCGCCGGGGTGGCCGGACTCGGTGGCGGTTCCGATGGTCGGGTCGCGGCGCGTCTGTGGCCGGCTGTCTCGACTCGTGAACCGCGGCCGGGCGAAGTCGACATTCTCGATGCTGCCCTCGTGCTGCTCGCCGACCATGATCTCGCTGCCTCGACGCTGGCTGCTCGGGTGGCCGCGAGCACGCGCGCGAACCTCTATGCCGTGGTCGGAGCGGGCCTCGGCGCGATCGACGGCCCGCTGCACGGAACCATGGCAGAACGTGCGGTGCGACTCTTCGATGGTGATCCACTCGTCGCCTTGGGCAATGCGTTCCGGCTTTCGGAGCCAGTCCCAGGGTTCGGGCACATGCTTTACCAGCGGCGGGACCCGCGAGCAGAGTATCTGCTCGGGCGGCTGCGCTCCGAGTTCCCGGGCCCGCTCGTCGACGCTGCGGACGTGATCGTCAGCGAACTGCGTATGCGGAACTCGACGTTCCCGACCTCGGATTTCGCACTTGCCCTGATGACACGCGTGTTCGATCTCCGAATCGATGCCGCCGAGGCCATCTTCGCCCTCGCGCGGACGGCGGGCTGGATCGCGCATGCCATCGAGGAGTACAAGGAGCCGCCGTTGCGGTTCCGGGTGCCAGGGGTCTACGTCGGGGTTCGGCCGGCGCAGAGCTAGCTGGTCATATCCGCTTAATGCAGCGCAGCCCGCAGCGTGTCCTGCGCCAGCTTGATCGCAGCATTCGCGGCGTGGGTCGGGCGCAGCGCATTGAGCATCATGAAGTCGTGAATGATGCCGCCGAACCGAACCTGGGTCACGGGGACGCCGGCTTCGCGAAGCTTGGCTGCGTAGGCTTCGCCCTCGTCGCGGAGCACGTCGGCTTCTGCCGTGATCACGAGTGCCGGCGGCAGGCCCTTGAGCTGGTCCAGTGATGCGCGCAGCGGCGACGCGTAGATCTCATCGCGCTGGGCGTCGTTCTCCGTGTACTGGTCCCAGAACCACTGCATGCCTTCGCGAGCGAGGAAATAGTGCTCGGCGAACTGGTGGTACGAGCCGGTGTCGAAGTTCGCGTTGGTGACGGGATAGAGCAAGACCTGCTGCTTGATTGTCACGTCACCGCGGTCCTTCGCCATCAGGGTGAGGGCCACGGTCATGTTTCCACCGACCGAGTCGCCGGCTGCGGCGAACCGCGTTGCGTCCAGACCTCTCTCGGCGCCGTGCGTGAAGACCCACTGTGCGGCTGCATAGTTCTGTTCGATCGCCGTCGGGTACTTCGCCTCCGGCGACAGGTCGTACTCCGGGAAGACGACGGCAGCGTCGGCGCCGACAGCGAGCTCGCGGACGAGGCGATCGTGGGTATGCGCGTTGCCGAACACCCAGCCGGCGCCGTGGATGTAGAAGACGACCGGAATTGTTCCCGTCGCACCGGCCGGCCGGACGATGCGGACCTTCACCGAGCCGGTCGGGCCGCCCTCGACGGTGACCCACTCCTCGTCGATGTCCGGCTTGTCGATCTCGCTCGACTGCACTTCGTCGACTATTTTGCGGCCCTCTGCAGGGGGCAGTTGGAACAGGAATGGCGGGTTGTCCGTGGCCTTCGCGAAATCGGCTGCTTCGGGCTCGAGTACGGGTCGAATGGCGGTCATCGATTCATTCCTTACGTCGCGGCGGGTATACGCATGAATCCATCGTTGTCCACGCAACGGGTCGTCCGCATCAATGTCGCCACTGCGCGCACCTTTTGCCCCACGCGTCCTCAGGGGTCGCTGCATGTGGGGACCCGCCTCTTGTGAACCGGTGCGGCCGAATTCCAACAGACGCATGCGGCAGGTTCAGCCAGTGTGACGACCTGTCACACGGTTGGCGCCTCGCCGGTGACCTTCTGGTAGCCGTGTGCGCCGATGCGATCGATGACTGCGCGAACGACCGCGAAAATGGCACCCTGGGCTGCCGCAGCGACCAGTACCTTTGACACCTTCTGAGACAGGTCTTGCGGCACCGGTGGCTCGCCTTCGGGCTGGTCGAACCGAGCCCAGAGTCTGGTGAAGATTGCTCCGGCGGCCATACCGCCCAAGACGCTCGACGCCACCTGAAGCACCTTGTAGGTCGTGTCGGCGACGTGTGACGTGCGCTCGTTCATTTCCTGCTTCACGAGAAGTGGATAGCCATTGACGTGCGGGTCAAACCGCCCAAAGGGTATGGCCGTCACCTAAACGACAGTCTGGAGCGCGGCGTTGACCTCCCTCGCGACCCTCTGGCCGGACTCGATCGCTCCTTCGATGTATCCCGCGTGCTCGCTCGAGGTCTCGGTTCCTGCCCAGTGGAGTCGTCCGACCGGCTCGCACTCGATGGGGAAGTAGCCGACCTTCATTCCCGGGACGGGAATGGTGCAGTAGCCGCCACCGGCATGCTCATCGAGATGCCAGGCCTTCTCGTGGAAGCTCGCGGGCCGCATGATGTCGGAGCCGAGGCGCGATGCGAGTGGACCGAGAACGACGGCCTGACGTTCCTCCGGGGAGAGTGTGTCGAGGTCGCGTGCCTCGGGTCCAGCGATGAGCAGGCAAAGGTGGCCGGGGCCGTCAGGTGGTGAAGTATCGAAGCTCGCGCGAGCGGGCTTGTCGAGAAGGATGAGCTCGGCCTCGCGACGCCGTTCGCGCCAGAACGGGCGGTCGTAGACGGCGATCGCCTTATAGACCGAGCCCATGTAGGTGCCCTGTTCGATGTGCACCCTGGCCGCTGGCAGCGGCGGGTTGAAGTCGATACGAGCAGCCATGGGCGGCGGGACCGTCACAATGACTCGGCTGGCGTGGATCGTGCCAGTCGACGTTTCGAGCGTGGCGCCGTTTGCGTCATGGCGGATCGCGGAAACTCGACAATTGGTGCGCACGCTCGGTCCGAGTTTGTCGGCGAGCAGTTCGGCCATGGTGCCGGCGCCTTCGACAACGAGACTGTCCTGAGCGCCGCCCTTCGTCGATGTCATGCCGATGACTCCACCCTGGTGACGGACCAGCGATGCAAACCCCTCCATCGAGAATCGATCGAGATCGGCGCACGACGCGACGGTCACGATCGCCTCGAGCAAGCGGCGAGTGCGTCGACCGGGGAACTTGTGAATCCACTGCTCGACCGTCAGCTGTTCCCACCTCGCGGGTATGCCGAACTTCGCCCGAAGCTCCAACTCGGCGAGCGCAGCGACTGCGGTCAAAGTGGTCCCGCCCACGATGGACAGCCTCTTGCCGCCGTCCACGAGGCTGGGCATCTTCGGGGTATGCATCGGGAACACGGTCAAACCCAACTCCCGGGCGAGAGTCTCGAACCGGTGATGGCCGCGGCCCATCCATTGGCCACCGAGGTCGAGTCTCGATCCGAGGGCTGACGTCGTCGCGTACGTGCGTCCGCCAGGGCGGTCGGCGGCTTCGAGGACGAGGACGTCGATTCCCTGCCGTTGCAGATCCCGGGCGGCGATGAGACCTGACAGGCCTGCACCGACGATCGCCACGGTCGTAGTCGGTTTGTCGTTACCGGGTGAGGGTGTCATCGAGCTTCCTGCCATCTAAGTCGGACGTCCGTCCGACAAAATGTAGCTGGAGCGACCCCAAGATCACAATGGGTTGCGAACTACCTCTGGGCTGAACGCGGTCGATGTGCCCGCGCCACCGGCTGTGGGTCCGCGAACATAATGATCATGTCGAGTGCGTGGTTCAGGTCGCGATGTGCTCGGTCCGGGTCCGGTTTCGAGACGTACTGGAGGATCAGACCGTCGACGACGGCGAGGCTCATCCGTCCGATAACGTCGAATCCGACTGCGCATCGCTCGCCCGCGGCCCGTGCCGCCTCTTCGCAGAAGTTCGTGACGACTGAGATGTACCGGTCGTATTGAAGGTGGGCCAGGCTTGCGGCACCTTCGGTCCGCAACGCGTACGACATGAGTTCGTACTGCATGATCTGGAGTCCAATATTGCTCTCTACTAGAGCATCCCAGAATCTCATGAGGGCTGTCCGCACGGTGTGCTCGACGCCTTTGTGGACGTCGAGGTCGTAGCGGAGAGCTTCGGCGACGTCGTCGATGACCGAGGTGATGACGGCTCGCAGGAGTTGATCCTTCGAGGGAAATACGTAGTGGAGCGTCCCCAGCGGTACTCCGGCCTCGGCGGCGACCGCACGCAAAGTTGTCGCGGGTACGCCGACCTGGCTCAGCACTCGAATTGCTGCGGTGACGATCTGCTGCTCGCGCTCGGTTGCCTTGACGTAGGCCATTGGCATTTCCCCGCTCAGTGGAATCGGGCCGGGTTACTCATTGCCTTTGAACTTTACGTTGCCGCACGGCATTTGTCGGACGAGCGACCGAGACAAGTGGGATTGGTATCCCAGCAAAGGATCTGCCGGGTTGGCTCCTACGCGGCTCGGTGCAGGAATGGAGTCACACCAACAACGCGCGGGGTCGACCGACGCCGCACTGGTGCCCACCCGACGTAAGTCAGGTACACGCCGATCAGCCCGACGAGGACGTACGAAACCACCGCTACGGGCGCGGCATCGATCGCGGACGTGGCGAACGATGTCGACGCGTCCGGGAAAGCCATCAACAACAGCCCTTTGAGCGCAGTTGCCCAGGCCAGAACCGAGACCGTGATCGCCGCCGCGCCGCGCCAGTACGGGTGAAGGGCGATGGCGACCAGTCCGGTCAGCAGAGTGAACGCACCACCGACCCACATCACGAACGGGTTCGAGTCGACTTGCGAAAGCAGGGTCCGCAGGTCGGAAAAACGGCCCAACGCGACCACGATGACGAGCACGAGAAAGGGGCCGAGCACGCGCGCAAACATGCGCGTCGTGTTGGTGGCCTGCGGTGAAGAGTGCATTGATGGACCTCCGTCGAGCGTCAATTCGATCGAGAGCTCGAAGTACGGCTCTCGGTACGGCAATTCGACGCTGTGACCGCAATGCGGCTGAAGAGGCCGACGTCTCGTATCGAAGGGAACTTCGTCCTTTGGACAGACCGCATCTCGCTCAGCCCGGAGCAAACGACCAACAGCCCTTTCCACTAGGCCAGACGCCCCTATCTCGCACGGGTCGGCCAAGCGAGTCTGAAGCTCACTGAGCGCTATTGACGCGGGAAGGAATGCATCATGTCGCTTGCGAACAACGCCCTGGTTCCACCCGGTATCGCGATCGCGGACGAGGTCCGGACCCGGTACGGCACACTGCGGTTCTTCGACGGAATGCCCGACGAGGCAACGTCGCAGACACTGTTCGACAACCTCGACTTTCAGCGTGCCTCGCAGGCCTGCCAGCTGGGGCTGGCGCCGGTGTCGATCGCGGCGATGCGCGATGCGCTGCTGCAGTGGGGCCCGGCCAACGGCACGCTCGTGATCTGGGAGGACCTCGTATTTCCACGGTTCATCGGCCCGGTGTACAACACCAGCACCTCGTACAGCTACGCCTGGCTCGACCTGCATGACGGGCCCGTCGTCGTCGAGGTACCCGCGAAGGTGTACGGCTTCGTCAACGACTCATGGTGCCGGTGGGTTGTCGACGTCGGCATCACGGGACCGGACCAGGGCCGCGGCGGCCGCTATCTGTTCGTGCCGCCAGACCACACTGGCGAGGTTCCGGATGGATTTCTGGTGGTGCGTTCACGCACCTATGGCGTCTGGGTCGGTTGGAGGGGATTCCGGGACGAGCACGGCGATCCGCACCCGGCGGTGGAATTGATCAAGGCCCACGCCCGGATTCACCTTCTCTCGCAAGCCGCCGACCCGCCGCCGACGCGGTTCGTCAACGCCTCGCCCCTGCCGATGTGCGCGATCGCTCCGGCAGACGACCGATTCTGGGAGATGCTGCACGAGGTTGTGCAGTCCGAGCCGCCGGAGTCGGCGGACCCACTCACTTTGGGAATGTTCGCTGCGATCGGGATTCAGCGCGGAATGCCGTTCAACCCGGACGAGCGGATGCGCGCCATCCTGTCCGAGGCCGCCACGATCGGGGACGCGACCGCCCGCGCGGTGACGTACCGGTTCCGGGCGCCGGAGGCGTACTGCTACCCAGACAGCGCCTGGCGCTTGGGCATTCTCGGCGGCTACAGCTGCACGGAAGACGGGGTGTTGCTGCTCGATTCCGCGACCGCGCTCTATTTTCTCGCCGCTGCCACGAGCCCATCGTGGGATCAGAAGATGGTTGGGACCGGGTCGCAATATGCCGTTGCCAACCTCGACGCCACCGGTGCGCCGTTCGACGGAGCCCGGAACTACCGACTACACGTCCTGCCGAACGTGCCGGCCGCCAACTTCTGGTCGATCCTGGTTTACGACACCCAGACCCGATCGATGCTGCAGACCGATCAGCAATGGCCGTCGGTGACCAGCCAGGACCCGGATCTGACCACCAACGAGGACGGCTCGGTCGACATCTACTTCGGGCCCGAGCCGCCCACAGACGGCGGCAACTGGGTCCAGACGCTCCCGGGCAAGGGCTGGTTCGCGATGTTCCGTTTGTACGCGCCACTGGAGCCTTGGTTCGACAAGACCTGGAGGTTGTCGGAGATCGAGCGCGCGGAGTAACCGGCGTCCGTGAGGTCGTTCGTCCTTGCAGCACGGGACCTTGTCCTCGTTACCAAGGACGCTGTGGCAGTGGAATCTGAGGTGGCTGACGTTTGTTCGGGGGGTGAGAGGTATGGCACAGGAACCGATTTCGGAGTACGAGCGGGCACGTGTACGGCTCGAGAAGAAGCGCAAGTTCCGCAGTGACTGCGTGGCCTACGTCGTGGTCAACGCATTCCTGGTGGCGATCTGGGCATTGTCCGGCTTCGGCTACTTCTGGCCGGGCTGGGTTCTTGCGGGCTGGGGCGTGGGGCTGGCGCTCAGTGCCTGGGACGTGTTCTTCCGGCGTGAGGTGACCGACGCGGACATCCAACGAGAGTTGGGCAGAGCCGCGTGATTTTCTCCGTCCAGCCCGTGACGGGTGATTATCGATACGGATGCGCGGCGTAGAAGCCCAGGTGTTCGACCGCCGCATCCTGCCACGTCATCGACATCGCAAGGCGGCGTCCGGCGTCGGCCTGAGTGGTATCGGCCAGGGCACTGGCAAGTTGTGCGGCCAGCGATTCGACATCGGACGCGTAGCGGACTGTTTCACCGAAGACTTCGCGCAGTACCGGCAGGTCCCGAGTGACGACGGGCCGACCGGCGGCAAGGGCTTCCATCGCGGCCAGGCCGAAGCCTTCTTTGACCGATGGGAACGCGAACACGTCGGCCGCGGCAACCAGACTCGGCAGGTCATCATCGGCGATCGCACCCAGAACCACGGGTTCAACAGCAAGCTCCTCGGCCAAGCGCTCGAAATCCACGCGGTAATCGCGGTAGTCGAAGAGTGTCTCGCCGCCCGCGAACACCAGCTGCACGTCGGGGTGCGCTCGGCGAAGCTTGGCGTAGGCCGTGAGGAGGTCGATGCTGCCCTTGCGTGGTTCGATTCCGCCCACCGCGAGGACGAAACTTCCGAACTCGTCGCGCCAGCGCTGCCGCGCGGCGCGCGCGTCCCGGGTGTCGGCCGCGGCCGCGGCGAACCGGTTGGCTTGGACTCCGTTCGGGATCACGGTCGGCTGGAAGCCCCACCGGTGCTCGACCTCCGCAGCGACCGCGCGTGACACACAGATTCGGGCGTAGGGCTGAACCACCGCACGCTCATGGCACTCGGCAAGTACGGGAGTGGTGAATTCGTCGAGGTGATGAATCGTCCGAATGCAGCGACCGACGGCGCTGGCACTGATGCAGTCCTGCGCGTGCACGATATCGAAATCCGTGGGATCGAAGTCTGCGCGCATCGTTTCGATCGATCGGAGAATGCGGTCTGTGACGGATTCGTCGGGGACATCTGGAAATGCGATCAGCTGCAACGCAACTCGTGGATCGACTGGTCGAAAGAAGCCTTCGTCACCACCGCGCGCCAGGGACCACACCGTGACCGTCGCCCCGAACTCGGCGAGGGCTTCGGCAAGGTTGAGCGTGTGGACGACACCTCCTCGAGGTTTCGTCGAATACGTGAGCAGGGCGATTCGCACGTGTCACTCCGACAGCTGGTAGGTCTCGGGGCGGCGTTCGGCGAGATGGTTGAGCACGCTGCGGGCTCGCGTGATCTCGGCCTCGGCATCGATTTCGACGCGGGCCAGTCCACCCACTGACCGGGTGGTGGCGAGCACGTCGCCGCCCGGTCCGACGACCTTCGCCTGCCCGAGGAACCGCAGCGAGCCGGTCACTCCAGTCTGGTTTGACGACACCACGATTACTTGATTCTCGGCGGCCCGCGCGCAGTCGTACAGATCGAACAGCCGCGACTGGCGGTCCGCGGGCAGACGTGACGCGCGGTCGGTGACGCTTGCCGGCCACGCCGACAGCGTCGCGATGATGTGTGCGCCCTGGAGTGCCAGGCTGCGGGCTGCTTCGGGAAACGTTTTGTCGTAGTCGATGAGCATTCCCAGGCGGCCGACCGGAGTGTCGAACGCGTCGAACCGGTCGCCGCCGGTGAAGACATCGGACTCGTGCACCGGAAGGTGCACCTTCCGGTGCACGCCGAGTACTCCGTCGCCAGTGATGCACGCGGCGGTGTTGTACCGCTTACCGTCCCGCATCTCAGCGAAACCGAAGCAGACGGTCATGTCGCCGCAAGCCTCTGCCAGCGCGGCGATCTCGGGTCCGTCGAGGTCGATGGACGGGGGCAGATCGTCCGGATCCGGGGTCCGCAGATCCCCGATGTAGCCGCCGAGCACGGCGTGGGGGAGGGCGAGCAACTGCACGCCCTCGCGGCGCGCCGATTCGATGATGCCGAGCGCCTTCTCCACGGATCTGTCGAGATCGCGGCCGAAATGTGCTGCGACGGCGCCGATCGTCACCACTGCCATGTTTGCGGAGCCTAGCTGACGCGAGCAGCGCCGAGCCCGGTCACCGACGAGGGCACGGCCGTGGTGACGAGTCCGTCCGGCCAGCGGAGATGAACGCCCGCACCGGGGACGAGTTCACCGCACTCTGCGCTGGTCACGCCGTCCGGAAGCGGTTGCGGCTCACCAGCGACGGTCAGCATCCCGAAACCAGGGAAACAGGTGAGCCAGGACGCCATGTCGGCCGCCTCCGGGCGAGGTACGGATGCCACGTCGAGCACGACCCCGGTCCCCGAGGCTTCCGCGAGCATTCCGGCGGTACCGGCGATTCCAGCCATGCTCACGTCCTTCGCGGCGGCCGGTTGCATCCGGGTCACCAGCGAGTTCATTGCCCGCAGGTCGTCGGCACGGCGGATGCTGGTCGAATCCCACTGCCGCCCGGTGTGGCCAGGCCGCCATCCACCCGACACGTCGGCCGTGAGGCGAAGCCGATCTCCCGGCCGGCCGCCGCCGGAACGAACCGGCGAATTCGTGAAACCGAGAGCCGTCACGACGAGGCTCGCCGGAACACCGACTTGGGTGTGACCGCCGAGAACCGGCACGCCCCACGCTTCGGCCGCGCGCGCGATTCCGCGCACGATGCGGGTGAGGTGGGACGTTGTCGGCGCGCCAATCGCGTCGAGAAGTCCGGTCGGTGCGGCGCCCATGGCGGCGAGGTCGTTCAGATTCACCAGCACCGAGCACCAACCCGCCCACTCCGGATCCCGCTCGACCATCGACGGAATGATCGCGTCGCAGGCGGCGATCATCCCGTGGCTGCCCGGCACGGGCACCCCGTCATCGCCGCGGAACTCGCTCGGTCCCAAGCCGCCGGGCATTCCCCGGAAGGGCGCGAGAACGGGTGCGAGCATCGCTTTTGTGGAGTGGGCCAGCCGGTGGATCCGGTCAATCGGCCACTGCATCCGGGTGTGGCGGACACCGCGAAAAATGTTCGTGTCCAACGTTTCCCAACCAAGTCGAGAAAAAACGCGCGCGTGCCGCGATTGCACATTCGCGTCGAACCGAAGGACGCCGTGCGACTCGGCATACGCGCACGCCGCGCGGATCAGGGCAGGTCCGATGCCGCTGTTTCGGGCACGTGCACTCACGGTCAGTCGACCACCAACCCACCAGCCGATGTCCGGAGACTGCATGGGCGACAGTCGCACCCCGCCCAGCACCTCCCGGTCGGCACCTACGGCGACCAGCACCACGGTTCGCACATCGTCGTCGACATCGTCGTGATCAGTCCCGGCGAACAACTGCTGGCGCTCGACGAACTCTTCGTGCCGCAGCCTCCGGTAGGCGGCGAGCGCTGCACCCGACTCCGCGCGCTGGATCAGGAAGCCGGCCCGATCCGGTACCGGCTCTCCCGCCAGCAATGCCATCGCACCGTAGGTTTCGACCCCGTCGTACATCTCAACCTCCGACCGCTTGAAGAATCCCGCAGGCACCGCACGCAGCACATCCGGCCTTCTGATCCGTGCCCTGCATCGACGCATGAGCCAACTGCCGCGCGACCTCGCGCGAGACCTTTTCCAGGACGTCCGGGGCCGGTCCGGAAGCTCCGTCGACGTCGACCGCCAACGTTCCCGCGACCGGCCGGAACGGAACCACGAAGGGGTAGACGCCCATCTCGATGAGCTCCCGGGCCCCGGCGACGAGCTCATCCGGATCTTCCCCAAGGCCGACGAGGAGATACGTCGACACCTGGTTTCGACCGAACACCCGGACTGCCTCCCGCCACGCTGCTCGGTACTCGTCGAGCGACACTGTCGACTTGCCCGGCATCCAGCGCTGACGGACGGCGTCGTCCAGCGACTCGACGTGGATCCCGATCGAGTCCGCGCCGGCCGCCTTGAGTTCGGCGATCGTCGAGAGGTCCGCTGGGGGCTCGATCTGCACTTGAATGGGCAGTTGTGGAACCGCCTCTTTGACGGCCTTGACGCACCGAGCGACATGCCGAGCGCCCCGGTCCTTTCCGGCCGACGTGCCGGTCGTCATCACCATGTTGGTGACGCCGTCGAGGCGCACTGCCGCGACAGCGACCTCGGCGAGCTGGTCGGGCCGTTTGACTGCGATGGTGGCGCCCGAGCGCAGGGACTCCTCGATCGAGCAGAACCGGCATCGCTGAGATTCCTCGTAGCGAATGCACGTCTGCACCACCGTCGTGGCGAGCACGTTGGTGCCGTGCAGGCGTGCGATCTTCTCGTAGCTCACGCCGTCGACGGTCTCCAGGTCGTAGAACCGCGGTCGCGAGACGGTGCGCAGATCGATGCCAGTGTCTTCGCCGTCGAAGAGGATGCGGTCGCCGTCATAGACGTACGGACTCAGCGGGTTGCGGGGGAGCGCGGCCGCCAGCCCGTCCAGGACCACGTGCCCGTCGTCGCTCGGTCCGGCACCTGCGGATCGGTTGACCGGGGGCGTGCCGCGCACCCCGAGAAGTGTCAGGTCAACCCGAGTGGAGATGGACATCAGGTCCCCGCAGTCGCCAGTGACCGCGCGATGATCGCGTCGGCGATGTGCTTGGCGTCGCGGTCGATACCGAGGAACCGGCCCGAGCCCCAGGTGTGCATCCACGGCAATCCCACGAAGCTGAGTCCCGGAACGCTGGTCAGGCCGCGGTTCTGCAGCGGTCGCCCGGCGCCGTCGAACGCGCTCGCCTCGATCCACCGGTAATCGGGTCGGTAGCCGATCGCCCAGACGATGCTCGTGACGCCTTCGGCCGCGAGATCGAGCATCAGCGGGTCTTCGTCCGGTGTCCAGACCGGTTCGTAGCGCGATGGTGCACCGGCCTTGACGCCGGTCCGCGCGATGTACGCATCGATGTCGGAGCAGATCGAGTTGTAGACCGAGTCGGCCTTGTCGAGGGCACTCGTGAGCGTCGGCTTGAAGTCGAGGGATGAGTCCTTGCCGTTGACGAGCAGCCCGTACAACTTCATGCCCTCGACTGCGAATTGCCGCAGATCGATGTCCCGTCCTCCGTCGCGGCCCGTGACGTAGTGGTTCGTCTTCTCGCGAGCGGCCTTGCCACCGGGATAGACGCCGGCCGGAATGTCGTACAAGCCCATCTCCGCGAGCCAGGTCATCACGTCCTTGCCGCGATAGAAGCGCGCGACCCGTGGTGCGTCGCCGCAGGCCAGGTGCACTTGGCGGCCGGCGAGATGCAGATCTTCGGCGATCTGGGCACCGGACTGCCCGGTCCCCACCACCAGGACCGCTCCGTCGGGGAGTTGTTCGGGATTGCGGTAGAGCTCGGAGTGGATCTGGGTGATCGACGGGTCGAGCGAACCTGCCCAGGGCGGCATGATCGGCAGGGGGTATCCGCCGGTCGCGATCACGACCTCGTCGGCGACCAGCGTTGCCTCACTACCGTCGTGAACGTAGGTCAGCTCGAATCCGCCCGCTTCGGCAACCCGCAGCCGGGTGACTGTGGTGTGGGTCTGAATCGGCGGGTCGAAGGTGTCGAGCCAGCCCGCGAGCCATTCGACGACCTCGTCGCGCTTCATGAAGCCGTCCGGGTCCGGTCCGGTATACGCGTAGCCCGGAAGTTTGCAATGCCAGTTGGGCGTGACGAGCGTGAAGTTGTCCCAGCGCGTCGAGGCCCAAGCATGGGTGGGGGTCTTCGCTTCGAAAACGATGTGCTCGACGCCGGCGTGCGCGAGGTACCAGGAAACGGACAGGCCGGCCTGGCCACCGCCGATGATCGCGACCGGGATTCTGTTCTCGATCATGACGTCACCAACGGGGGATGCATCGCCACGACGGTGACTTCGGCATGCGGTGGAAAGTTGGCCGCAGTGGCGGTGATCCGGCTGGTCGTCTCCGCGGCCGACGTGCAGTAGAAGCCGAACTTCGCCTTCACGCGTTCCGCCGCTTCTCCTAGCGCCGTGGTCGACCGCGCGACGAACTCGGAGACGGTGTAGGTGGTGCCGGTCTGCAGATGGTCGTGCATGACCAGACTGGGTGAGTAGCAACTCGCTGTCGTGCCGTCCGGCCAGCGGACGTCGAAGGTCATTTCAGGCATGAGCCAACTCCTTCCACGCGGCGGACAATCCGTCCGTCTGGGTGAGTGCGCTGTAAACGTCGGGCCGGCGGTCGCGCAGGTGGAACATGCCGGCCCGCATCGTCCGGAATGTCTCGTCGATGTCGACGTCGGCGACTGCCATGCCACTGCCCAACAGCGTGGTGGCGAGGATGTTGCCACCCGGGTCGACGACTTTCGCGTTGCCCACGTATCGCAGCGAGCCGAACGTTCCGGACTGGTTCGCGGCCACCCAGAAGATCTGGTTGTCCAGAGCGCGGGCGATGTCGAACTGGTTGAAGCGGTACGTCCAGCGGTCGGCCTGCAGGTCGTCGGCAGTCGCGGTTCGGGCGGCCGGCCAGGCCGACAGGCTCGCCACGATCTCCGCACCGCGCAGCGCCATGGTGCGCGCCGCCTCGGGGAATGCCTTGTCGTAGCAGATCTGCAGGCCGACCCGGCCGACCGGAGTGTCGAAGACGCCGTAGTCGTGGCCCGCGGAATACGACATCGCCTCCCCGAGCGGTTGGTGGACCTTGCGGTAAGAGCCGTAGATCTGTCCGCCGTCGAGGACGGCTGCGGCGTTGTACCGGGTTTCGCCGTCCTCGGCGAGTTCGCAGAAGCCGATCGCGACGACCAGATCCCCGACGAGGCTCTGCACTTTCTTTAATTCCGGCCCGTCCAAGGAAATTGCAGGTGGAAGAGATCGCTTTGTGGTTCGGAGAGAATCTCCATGATTTCCGAGGGACGAAAGATAACCCCCGATCGCGGCTTCCGGAAAAGCGACGAAATCGACGTTTCGTTCTCGGGCTTCGCGCACGAATTCGCTGATCACCGCATAGTTCTGATCGAGCTCGCGGGTGAAATTCGCAGATACTGCACCTAATGTCGTCATCAGGGTCACACCATGTAGGTCGAATTGATGATGGCACCCTTGCGGGCGTAGTGGATGAGCGCGTCCTGGACGTCGAGCGGGTGCGCCGGAATGACGCCGGCGATCAGGTCCTCTTCGCGCCCGCCGTGCAATGCCAGGCCGAATCGGCAGCAAAACACCGTCCCGCCTTCTTTGATGAACGTTTCGAGCGCGTTGTTGATGTTCTGCTCGCCCGGGAAACCCGAGTCGCCGGTGGTCGGAAAACCGCGCGTGGCCAGGCAGTTTATGGCGCCAGGGCCGTAGAAGTACATCGCCGACTCGAAACCCTTGCGGAGCGCGCGGGTGGCCTGCAGAACCGCGACGAAGCTGACCGACGATTCGTGCGCGATGCCGTGAACGAGGGTGAAGTACGATTCGCCGTTCTCGGCTTTGTAGTCCGGGAAGATCTTCGTCCCGCCGTAGATGTTGCTGCCTTTGGGCAGTGCGGGGTGCGGAATCTCGGCGAGAGAGGTCTTGATGTTCTCGGAAATGGCGTCGTCGAATTCAGGCATGGTAATCTCCTCTGTGGGAATGAATTCCGCGAACTGTGGCGGTGGGCGGATTCATTGCGAATCTCGAACTGAAGTGTCAGACCCATCGCTGACACTTCATAGTTCACTCCCGAATTGTTTCGCGGTGGTTGCCGTTGTAATAATTGGCGCCGCGTTATGTTTCGGATGATTAACCCGCGTGAAACAACAATTCCGTGTCGTCCGTTTGACGGAACGACTCGGACCACTTACACACGAACAAAACCGCCGACCCCGGTGTGGGGTCGGCGGTGAGTGCAGGCGTGAACGCGAGGCTAGCGCCGGAAGCGTAACGATAGGTTCGCTCCGCTTTCTCGTGCCGCCACCGCGGCGAAATACGTCATTGCACCGGTCGCGATCAGGGCGAGGAAGAGTCCGAACGACGGTCCCGATGACGCCAGGGTGTCGCCACCGCCAAGCGGGCCGGAGTCGCCCAGCTGCACTGCGTCGGTCCCTTCCACCAAGATGTCGATCAGGATGATCAGAGTCAGCACGAAACTGACCAAGGCTGCGATCGGCAATGCGAGGCGCGGCATCCTCGTTCCACTGAGCGCGCCGAGAAGGTAGACCACCGCGACTCCGATCGCCACGACGATCGGCAGCCACCAGAAGCTGTTCCAAGCGTTCGCGGTCGCGGTCAGACCGAGAATCGTGATCGAGTACCACGGCAAGAAGCTGGCCACGACGGTCACTGCCACGGCGCCGAGCAAGCACCACCCGGCGACGGTGATTCCTTTGGTTGTTGTAATCGACATGGTCGTCCACCTTCTCGATGCGGGAACTCAGTAACTGAGCGCACGCTGAGAATTCCCAGGCTGTGACGTTTCAAACTGTGTGGCAGTACTTTTGAGCGCGTGACGGATTCACTGAGGGGCAGGGTCGGCATCGTCACCGGTGCCGGTCGAGGCATCGGGCGCGCGATTGCGACCGACCTGGCTGCCGAGGGAATGTCGCTGGTCCTTATCTCGAGGACTGGTGCGCAGGTTCGTCAGCTCGCCGACGAGTTGATTGAGCAGTTCGGCACTCGGTGTCTGCCTGCCGCGATCGATGTCACCGATCACGCCGCGATCGACCGAGTGATGATGCACGCGGAACAGCAGCTCGGCGCCATTGATCTCCTTGTCAACAGCGCGGGCGTCGTGGAGGAGGCGGCCACTCCGCTCTGGCTGACTGATCCGGGCGAGACATGGCGCGTTGTCGAGACCAACCTGCGCGGGCCCATGCTGATGACGCGCGCGGTCTTGCCGGCGATGATCGCCCGGGGTCGTGGCCATATCGTCAATCTCGGCAGCCGGACTCGGGCCGCCACGCTGACCGGCGCCTACACCGGCTACGCGGTGTCGAAGCGGGCGCTCACCGCATTGACCGAGTCGCTGGCCCCGGCACTGCAGGGCACCGGTGTCGTTGTCGTAGACGTGCTTCCCGGGCTGGTCCGGACTGGCCTGACGACATCAATGCCCTTGTGGGACAACGTGACCGAGTGGAACTCTGCGAGTGAGACCGCACGTGTGGTGGCCGATGTCGCCCGCGGGCTCTACGACGACCGGTCTGGCGAAGTCATCGACGCGATTCAGCGTTAGAACGAGGTCGGCTCGCGCGATCTCAGGACCGGTCCACCAGTCGGGCTGCTCCGGTTCGAAGGTCGACCTCGTCTCTGGGCGGTGCTCCGGTTTCCGCGTCGTCTCGGTGCATGAGTGTGGTCAGCCGTTGCTCGAACTCAATGTTCTTGCTGCCTTGGAAGAATGCGGTGATCTGCTCGAAGCCCGCAGCCGAGACGGGCGAACCGGATCGGTGCCGCTGCCAGGGCAGGACCCGTCCGCCGCTGAGTCGATTGAAGCCCACTTCCACGAAAGCCAGGGAGATCAGCAGCACGACCAAACCCGGAATCGTGAGAAAGACCAGCGTGCCCATCTTCTCGATTCTAGGTAATTGGGTAAGCCTGAGAACATGACCAAGCGAATCCTGCACGTCGTCACCAACGTCGACCACTACGACGACCCATCGCACCCGACCGGCCTGTGGCTGTCGGAGCTGACGCACGCCTGGCACGTCTTCGAGAAGGCGGGTTACGAGCAGCACATCGTCAGTCCCAAGGGCGGGCTGTCCCCGCTCGAGCCGCGATCGCTGAAGTTCCCGAACGTCGACAAGACGGCGAAGGAATGGGAGGCCGATCCCGCCCGGATGGCGCTGCTCGAGAACACCAAGTCGCCCGACGAGATCAACCCGGCCGACTACGACGCGATTTACTTCACCGGCGGTCACGCCGTCATGTACGACTTCCCGGACAGCGAAGGCCTGCAGCGCATCACGCGCGAAATCTGGGAGAACGGCGGTGTCGTGTCCTCGGTGTGCCACGGCTACTGCGGTTTGCTCAACACCCAGCTTTCCGATGGAAACCTGCTCGTGGCGGGGCGCAAGCTGACCGGGTTCGCGTGGACCGAGGAAGTGGTGGCCCGCGTCGACAAGCTCGTGCCGTACAACGTCGAGGAAGAGATGAAGGAGCGCGGGGCTCTCTATGAAAAGGGTCTGGTGCCGTTCACTCCGAAAGTCGTCGTCGACGGGCGACTGGTGACCGGTCAGAACCCGCAGTCCGCGAAGGCGACCGCGAAGAAGGTCGTGTCGGTGCTCGAAGGCAGCGAGGAACTCAGCTAAGGCTCACCCCGTGAGCGCGGTGTGAATCGCGACCAGTTGGGCGACTCGCACCTGCGTCCGCAGGTCCTGGATCGGGACGGCGAACAGTTCGGGGAAGTGGTTCTGGGCGACCGTCAGGATCGCCGCAACGTGATCGGCCTTGCGCAGAATCCGCTGGGCGCGCGCGGGCATCGACGGTGGGAGATCGTGCATCGTCGACTCGGCCAGCTGCGACTGCACGAGCTCGCGCACATTCGACGTCGTGCGCCAGTCCCGCGACGCCATGGTCTTCGCCATCGCCACTGTGGTGGCGGAGATCGCTTCGTCCATGCGGACTTCGGCGTCTAACAGGCTGTCGTTGGACAGGAAATCAGGGACGGTCACATCGCCCACGTAATAGACCCGCCACGCGATCGAGTCCGTCGAGACGATCGGCACCGTGGCGACGTCGCCGGCAATGAGCCCCTCACCGACTTCCATCGCCGCGACCGCGAAATCACTGCCCGGCGGAAGTCCGCGCGGATCGCCGGGAACGGGACGCACGTACCGGACCTGTTTTCCGGCGCGCAGAATCTTGAGCAGCATCGGGAGAGCAGGGTCGATGGTGTCGACCATCGGCAGGCCGAACTCGGTCGTCGCGTTTCGATGTCCAGCGAGGATCGAGTGTTTGGGTGTCCAGGCCCGCATCGCGTCGACGACGTCGTCGGGCGCGCAGCGACCGGACCGCCACTCGGCGGTCCAGAGAGCTAACGACGCAGCAGGCGTAACCATAGAACTCGAATGTAGCGCGTTCGCAGCGAGCCGCTGCGGCGTTGGCCGGCAGGCCCGGGGTGGGGAAGACCTAACCCCAGGGTCCCTGGCTGGGGGTTCAGCCACACCACACCATTGCGTGTAGGCGCTTTCGACGATTGGCAGCGCCGACCTGGCCCCCACAAGGAGACACTCATGAACACCAACAAAGACAACAAGCTTGCCCTGCGTCGCAGCAGCATCCGCACTCTGACGGCTGACGAGCTGAAGACCGCGCACGGTGGGCGGGCATTCTCGGACCACGGCTCCGGCTGTGCGACTTCGGACAGGTGTGCAACCTACGCGTGTCCTCGGTCGTCGTCTTCTTGGTAAGAGTGACACCGTCTCCTACCTCCGCCGTCCATGACCACCTGCAGGTTGTGGGCGGCGGTTTTTGTGGACGGACCCTAGCCGGACGACAGCAACAAGCAACGATCCCAGCGGGGGTCATCGTCGCTCGCTGCCGCGAGGAGTGCCAGAGCCACTCCTGCTTGTCCGGTCAGGAAGCCCGGCTCCGCCGGCAGCTTTCCTGCTTCAGCCTCGTTCAACAGTCGGAGTCCCCAAGCACGGGCGGCGGGTGCGACGGATTCATCGAGGCAGGCCAGTCGGCCCATCGTCTGCGCGACTCCGGCGGTTCCGTGGCACAGGCCGAGATCAACGACTCCCGACCGTTCGAAGGTCCGGGCTCCAGCAGCCTTCGCCGCGCGGGAGGCGGCTGCCGCAACCTCATCCGACAGTGCCGCGGCAGAGGCCAGTGCCACGGCCACGCTCGCGTCGCCGTAGCACCACGCGAGATGGGTTGGCATCGGAGTCTCGCCCGGTTCGACCACCGCCGGGTAGCGAGTCAACTGATCGAGCGGAAACTCGTGAGCGAGCAGGCACTGTGCGGCCGATTGAGCGAGATCGGTCGCACGAGTACTGCCAAGACGGGCCGCCGCACTGCACAACGCCAGGACGCCGGGTACGCCGTGGGCCATCCCGAGGTCGAGGTATCGGGCGGCCCGATCGGATTGAGGGCCAAACAGTCGGTGGGTGTCGGTGATCCACTCGCCCTCGCTGTCGGGGATTTCGCCTAGTCGGTCGAGCACGGATCCGAGGCAGCTCGAACCGCCCGCTTCCAGCGCATATACCCCGATGCCGACCAGTCCGTAGAAGAGCTCCCACGCGCCGGGCCACTCACCGTCTTCAAGTACCGGGAGCAACAGGTGGTCCATGTCCCCACCGGATTCCGACGCCACTCCCGCCAACCGGTCGAAGTGCGCGCCGACCCAGCCGATGCCGGATATGCCGTTGGCGAGGCCGACCCCTACGGAACCGGGATTGGCGCTGATGGATTCGTAGGCCGCCCCCAGAAACTCGTCGGCATCGGAGCCATCCCGACCTTCAGCGCGAGCCAGGTACATGAGCGCCAATGCAATCCCTGCCGATCCTTCGCACAGCCCAGGATTCAGCTCAGCCGCATTCAGTGCACGTAACCGCGCACAGATATCCGCGGCGACTCCGACTGCGCGTTTCCGCTCCTCACCGCGAAGCAAGCCACTCCAAGTCATGGTGAGACCCGTGCTCGCGCGATGAGACTGCCGTAGTGCCGATCGAGAAAGTTCAGGAGAACCAGCTCGTGGGTGCGCGCGGCAGACCGCAGTAAACGAATCGCGTTGAGGTGGCTGAAACTGCGCACGATGTCCGGGAGCGGCGCCGTCAACAACCCGCTCCGGCCCCGCTCGGACAACTCGGCAAGCAACGGCTCCAGCCGCATCGATCGCTGTCGAAACACCTCGCGACCGGCTTCGTAGGGGTGCGGGGTGGCGTCGTCGAGCAGCCGCGTGAGGTCGGCGCGCTCGATACGCCACCGCTGACCGATACTCGGGTCCAGGTTGGGGGCTTCGGGATATTCCGTGCGGTATCCGGCGGCGCCGCTTCTCGCCCAGTCACGCCGTGCCGGTAGGTCGAACCCAGCATCAGCCAACAGCCGATCGGTCGCGTACAGGCACAGCTTCCAGCGGGCGTCCGCCGCCTCGTCGCCTTCGAGCATGCCCAGCACCTGCAGCACTGCATCGCTGTCCACGCCGTGAATCTCTTCAGCCAGTGCGATACCGGCATCGCCGCCGTATCGCTCGACCTCGCGGTGATACGTATCGACGGCGACGTTCCACACCGTTCGATCATCGAGCCGCGGCGCGAGAGCGTCGGTCAGGGCTGGCAGGGCGTCGCTCTGCAGTGCAGAGGAGTTGCCGTGCAACCTGATTCGCAGATGGTGCTCCGGGTCGGCATAGCGCAGGAAGAACCAATGATCGATGACTCCGGCCTCGCGAAGCCGGGCGATCACGGGTCCCACGGTGTCGGTCAGGATGCGGTCGGCTGAGGCAGTACCGGTGTAGATCTTGAGGTACAGCCATTCCGTCCCCGGGGAGAAGCTCCGACGGACTTCAACGGGAGCCTTGGGCCGGGGGACGGGCGAGGGTTCTCGGCGACGAACAAACGGGACGATCAGCTCATGAGCGAAATGTCCTTGTGGGCCGACCGCGACGCGTGAGGGAAGAACCTCCTCGAGGACCGCGGTCTTGCGTCCGCGCAACACCTTCGCGGCCATCGTCGTGAGCGAAGCGCTGGTCGTGTCGACGTAGAGGCGATTGTCGTTGTCGACGACGAGCAGTTCGCGCGGAACACTGCGGCTGCGGGCGAGGACAGACCATCCGGCCATGGGTTCGGGACCCGTGACGCTGGAGATCTCGTCCGCCGACAGGCGCCAGCGTGCACGGGCGAACACCACGTTGCCGGCACTGACGCGAGGCAACGTGGGCGACGTCGACAGTGCACCCCAATCCCAGCTACTCCAGGCCGCGACACCTTGATTCCGCAGCGCGGTGAGGAACCGATAAACGCCGAAGCCACGCCACGCCGGATTGTGCGCCGTGGTCAGCCGAGGCCGGACCTCGGCGTTCAGGCGCGGGCTGAACAGGACCACTCGGTCACCGTCGAGGCGGACCGTCAGCTCGTCAACGCTGATCTGTCGATCCGCCGGTGCGCCGGAACGCCCCAGCAGAATCAATTCATAATCACGCAAGACCGGTCGGGCCAGGACGTTCCCCACGCGCCCTTCCGGCAGGTGGATGATTTCCGGAAACACCACGCCGGGTGCCATCGACTCTTCCGCGCGCAGGTGCTTTTGCACCGCCTCCGACAGTCGCTCATCACCGTGGCAGAAGCGGCCCAGAAGCTCGGCGCCGGACGGGCCTCGGACGCCTTCGATCTCCACTCCGTCGTCGAGCAGGTTGGCGAAGATCGCGAGCGCGTCGGGCAAGGGCAGCGGGCCCTCGGCGGCCTCGAGTCGCGCGACCGTCGGTGCGTCCAGCTCGAGGCGGCCAGTGCCGCTCGCGAGGGTGCGGATCAACAAGTCAAGCAGGACGGAGTCACGCGCGGTGAAGGACGACTCTCCGGCTTCACCACCCAGGTCGATATTGGCCAAGAGCGGGGATTCGTCGGCCGCCGGATGCTCCGACCGGTCGAACCCGATTCCCATCTCCTCGTCAAGCGCCTCCATGAGCGGGACCTCGCGACTTTCGTAGCGCGCGGCGAACTCCGTTGTGAAGCGAGCTAGCGCGGCATCTTCCCGCCGCGGGGACACCCGGCGGAGCAGTTCCGCGCCCTCGGTGAGAAGCCGTACGGTGTCCGGACCGAGCGTCAGACCAGATCCCGCCCGGTGCAGATCCACCTGGATAAGCCGAGCGTCGTCGCCACCACCAGCCAGTTCAAGGAGGGTGGCAGTCGCGGCCCCGTAGGCCTCGATCGGATTGCCGATCCCGGCGGCGTCCAGATGAGCAAGCTCATTCGATACCCGCTCCAATGCCTCCGTCGTTTCCGTGAACGCGGGTCCGCGCAGCGAGGTCAGGACGTGTGTGAGCGGCTCGGGTCCCGTGACCGCCGGCTCGGCCACCGGAGTCAGTACCTTGGCGTCGATCAGGGCATCGACGTAGTCGCGCGCCTCGTCGATCTCCACGTCCGCCTGGCGCATGACCGCATCGACGATCTTCTCGACGGAACTGCCTCCCTGAGCCGCCTCCAGAGCGCATTGCAGGGCCGAGTCCTCCTCGACGACAACCAGATGGTGAGTGCGGCGTCCTTCTCGGAGCCGGCTTTCGATGAGCCGCAAGCCGCCCGCCGTGTGGTAGCGGCTGGAGTTCGGTTCCACTTCCATCGCGGGTCGCGTCGAGTGATCGCCGATCAGCCGCTCGACGAGCATCGTGAGAACCTCGGTGTCCGGTCGGCTGTGCCGATTGGTACCCTCCGGGCCGTCGACCACCAATGCCGTCGCGTCACCCGCCACACCCAATGAGCAGCCGGCGAACAGTCCGAACGGCGTCGATCGGGTGCACATCCGGACCAGATACGCCGTCACCGAGGCAATCATCCGGTCGTCGGGTTCGCCCGCTGCCACGCGTCGCATCAGTCCGGGCGAGGCAAGGTACAGCGCTTCGCGCACCGCGGGGCGCGACACCAAAGTGCGCCAATACGTCGGATCTGCGCGCAGCCCGTCCAGTTCTTCCAGCGGCAGCAGCGGCGCTCGCATGACGAAGAACTGACTCGCAGTCAGCATCTCGCGCATTCGGTGCTCCTTCGCCCGTTTATTCGCTGACGACCTGGCTGGCAACGAGTTTCGAATACTGACCACCCGCTGCCAGCAGATCTGCGTGACGGCCGGACTCGACCACGCGGCCCGCGTCCAGAACGACGATGTGATCGGCGCCGATCACTGTGGCCAGCCGATGCGCGATGACGATGACCGTGCACCCGAGCCGCGCGATATTGGCATGAACCCTGGCCTCGGTGACGGTGTCGAGGTTGCTCGTCGCTTCGTCGAGGAGCAGGATTCGTGGCTCCGGCGCGAGCGCACGAGCCAGGGCGAGCCGCTGACGCTGACCGCCCGACAACGATGCACCCGCGTCGACGAGCGGGGTTTCCCACCCCATCGGCATCGCCCGGATCTCGTCGGCGATTTCGGCGGCCTCGGCGGCGGCTTCGAGCCGGTCCATCGACAGGTTGGGGTCTGCCACCAGCAGGTTGTCGCGAATCGACAACCCGAAGATGTAAGGGTCCTGAGTGACGACCCCGATCTGCGAGCGCACACTCCGCGGGTACAGCGTGGCGAGGTCCAGGTCGTCCAGCAGCACGCGCCCGCTCGACGGTGCGTAGAGGCCGAGCAGCAGTCGACCGAGCGTGGATTTGCCCGAACCCGAGCGTCCGACGATCGCCAGAACCTGGCCAGGTTCGACCGTGAGGTCGACGCCATCGACGATCAACGGACCGTGCGGGTGGTACCGGAAGTCGAGTCCTTCGGCGCGCATCGCCCCGGTGAGTTTTGGGGCATGCCGCAGGTCACGCCCCTCCGTTTCCGTCGGCGTATCGAAGACATCGTTGAGCCGCGCGAGGTAACTGCCGAGCAATTGAAGCTGCAGCGCGGTCCCGATGAGGACCCCCAGCGGCTCGAGGAATCCAGCGGCGAGGGCGGCGAGGGCGAGCATGGAACCCAGCGACAGCGAACCGCTGTCCACCAGATACGCACCGACCAGGAGAACCGAGATCGGGGACAGCAACGCCAGTCCGTGGATCGCCGTTTCCACCACGGCTTCGAGGCGACCGCGACGGACTGAGACGTTGAGTTCGGCGACGAACAGGTTGGTCCAGTGCGAGACCGCGCGCCGCTCGGCACCCGCGGCCTTGAGTGTCTCCACGGCGGCGAACATCTCGTAGGCGTAGGACTGCGCTTTGGCCTCGGTCGCCAGTGCCTCGCCCATCAACTGCTGGTTCCGGCGTCGAGCCGCGAGCAGCACCATGACCTGCGCAGCTCCGAGAACGATGACCAGAAGCCCGAGCGTGGGAGACAACGCGAACAGGATGACCAGATACAAGGTGGCCAGAGCGCCGTCGAGGAGCGCGGCGATGGTGCCGGTCGTGAGGATCTCGCGCACGGTCGAATTGCTGTTCAAACGCATCATGAGGTCGCCCGACGAGCGCTTCAGAAAGAACGCGTACGGCAGGTCGACCAGGTGCTCGAGGAAGTCCAACGTCATGTTAACGTCCAGCTGGCTCCGCAGCCTCAGCAGGAGTTGAGCGCGCAGAAAACTCGCGAGCACGGAGTACGCGATCAGCGCAGCCATCACGGCCGCGAGGACTTTGAGCAAGTGCCCGTCGCCGTTGGGCACGACTTGATCGACCACGACGCCGGTCAGGACCGGGACCGCCAAGGCCATGAACCGGACCACTACGGACGTGGCGAGCACCGGACCGATTCCACTCGACCGGGTGATCAACCGGCGCGCGTGGTGCACGGCACCCGGAGCCCGTCGCCCGCCCGCCGAAAAGGATTCGGTCGGTTCGAACATGATCGCGACACCGCTGTACAGGTCGCCGGCCGCTTCCCAGGTGACGCTGTAGCGGCCGACGACCGGATCGACGATCGTGACACCGCGCCGGGACGTCGAGTCGAGGACCACGAAATGTGATTCGCCCCAATGCAATACCGTTCCGCGGGGGAGCGCGCGCAGGTCATCGAGTTCCGTGGAGACGCCGCGGGCACGCAATCCACAGGTGGTCGCCGCTTCGGCAAGTCGGAGTGCGTCGATCCCGTCGCGACCGGTGCCGGTCGCCTCATGCATTTCGGCAAGCGATACATGCCGGCCGTGATAGCCGAGCGTCATCGCCAGCGCTGCGGCACCGCAGTCGGCCATCTCGGCTTGCCCGATGAATGGAATGGAGCGGCGACGGAGCTTCATGGACGGCGCCTCACAGCAGCCTCGACAACAGGACGTCGATCAGTCGCTGACGTCCGGACGGCACGATCAGCACGCCGGCCGGACTCGAACTCGGTCGCTCCAACCGGGCGACTATCTCGGTCGGCGTCACCTCGCTGACGGTCCCGCTGATCGTGATGCCGGAAGCGTCCCGGAACTGCACCACCGATCCCAGGTCCGGCGCCGGTCCGTCGCCGCGCACGGCCAGGACCGAAGTGTCTTGTGCCGCTGCGGGCAGTGCCGCGGTTTGTGCGATGGTGATCGTGAACGCTGCGACAAGGCCGGCGACGATCAACGTTGCCAGTGCGACGAGGCCCGCGGTGATCCATCGCGGCTGCTTGACCAGTTCGCCAAACGGTGACGACGCGGACCGTCGTTCTCGCCAGCGATCGCGAAACACCGACTCGGAACGGAGATCGCCATCGTCAGTCACCGCCTCACCTCCACCCTGGCAGCAACAAGACCAGCGTAGGACGCCCTCACTCGATCCGAGCCTCAACCAGCATCTTTCGGGCATACCCTCAGATCATGTTGGATGCCGCGGTCGCCCGGTGGCGTGCGCTGATCGGCGACGAACACGTCTGGACCGACGACGAGCGGCTGCGCGCTGCGGGCACCGCGACATTCGCAACCACGCAGCGGGTCCTCGCAGTCATCCGGCCCGCGAACCGTGAGCAGGTGCAGGCCTGCGTGAAGGTCGCACATGAGCTGCGCGTGCCGCTGCATCCCACCAGTCGGGGCAGGAACTGGGGCTACGGCTCGCGCGTGCCGCATCGCGATGCCGTCGTCCTCGATCTCGCCCGCCTCGACCGCATCGTGGACTTCGACGAGCGCATGGGCTATGTCACCGTCGAGCCAGGCGTCACCTTCTGGCAGCTGTCGCGGTTCTTGCGCACGAACCGCGCCCGCGTTTTCGCGAGCGTGACCGGCGGCACCAGCGGCGGCAGCGTCATCGCGAACGCGCTCGAACGTGGCGACGGCACCGGCCCGCTCGGCGACCGCTTCGGCTACATCTGCGCGCTCGAGGTCGTATTGCCCGACGGGGACGTCATCCATACCGGTTTCGCACGATTCGGCGAAGCTCCCATCGCACCGCTCGCGCGCTGGGGCGTTGGCCCGTATCTGGACGGCCTGTTCTCACAATCGACGTTCGGCGTCGTCACGCGCGCCACGATCTGGCTCGCCCCGTACCCGGCCCGGTTCGTGCTCGCGATGTTCAACGCCGAGGAACTGCCGCCTCTCATCGATGCCTTGCGCGGGCTCAAACTCGCTGGCGTCACCACCGCGACAACGCCCGTGTGGAACGACGTCAAAGCGCTGTCGTTCTATTTCGGCCAATATCCGTGGAGCGACACAACGGTCACGCCACTGCCAACCGACATGCGCGAGATGATGCGCGAGGGCGTCGGGCTCGGTCGCTGGAACGGCACGGTGGCGCTCTATGGTGCGAGTCGTGCGCACGGCGATGCGCTGCGGGACGTGGTTGCGGACGTACTGTCGCCGATCGCCGACGTCCGATTTCACGAAGGTCCGGACGATCCGCTCGAGGCCGACGAAGCAGAGTGCGCTCCCAACCTCGGCGTCCCGCACGATTTCAGCGCCGCCACGACCTACTGGCGCAAGACGAATCCGATCCCCACCGAACTCGATCCCGACCGCGATCGCTGCGGCTTCGTCTGGCTCTCGCATGCGATGCCGTTCGACGGCGCGCACGCCGGTGTCGTCGATGAGATCGTCGAGACCGAATTCGCCAGCGCCGGCTTCGAACCGAACCTCGCATTACTCGGAGTGACCGAACGGGCATTGTCGGCGGTCGCCGCGATCGTGTACGACCGCGACGTCGACGGTGAAGACGAGCGCGCGATGCAGTGTCACGACCGCGTGCACTCGATGCTCGTCGAGCGCGGGTATCCGCCGTTCCGCCGCGGCGTGCAGACACCCGCAGCGATCGGCGAACCGCGCTACGCGCAGCTCGTTGACGACATCGCGAGGGTTATCGATCCGCACGGCGTCTTCGGCGCTCGTGGGTAGCGGTTCGGCATAGTTAGGCGTGTTGCGGTCGTGGCATCCGATCGACCTTCCTAGCGTCGATGCCATGACCACACGGAACATGTACGGCGGCGACATCTACGCAGGTCACGCGCGGAAGCAGAAGCTAAAAGCACCCGAGATCCCGGCGGACAAAGACTTGGTCGTCGAGGACGCGGCGACTGGCTTCTGCGGTGCCGTGGTCGGCTTCGAGAAGACCTACGACGGACTCTTCGTGCGCCTCGAGGACGGCCGCGGCAACCGACGGATCTTCGCCATGCGCGAAGCGGCGTTCCTCATCGACGGGAAGCCCGTGACGCTCGTCCGGCCCAAGGTCGAAGGGCCGAAGAAGCCGACGCAGTCAGCGTCTGGCTCGGTGCGCGTCGAGAACCTCAAAGCGAAGGTCGCGCGGGGTTCTCGTATCTGGGTCGAAGGTATTCACGACGCCGCGCTCGTCGAGCGTGTGTGGGGCCACGACCTCCGCGTCGAAGGTGTGGTCGTCGAGCAACTGGAAGGTCTCGACAACCTCGCCGACCGGCTCGCGGTGTTCGGACCGAGCCGGCAGCAGCGTGTGGGCGTTCTCGCCGACCACCTGGTCGAGGGTTCAAAAGAGACGCGCATGGTGCAGGGCCTCGGCCCGCACGTGCTCGTCACCGGCCATCCCTACATCGACATCTGGCAGGCCGTGCGGCCGGCGGCGGTGAAGATCAAAGAGTGGCCGACGGTGCCGCGTGGCGAGGACTGGAAGACCGGCGTCTGCAAGCGCCTCGGATGGGGAACGCCGCAGGATGGCTGGCGCCGGGTCTACTCGGCGGTCACGTCGTTCCGCGATCTGGAGGCGCCACTCATTGGGGCGGTCGAGCGGCTCGTCGACTTCGTCACTGAGCCGGAGTAACTGCGCGCCGGTCAAGAAGCCCTGGAGGTGGAAGTTCGACCACCCGGGAGATCAATTTCTCGTCTACATTTGGTGGCGTGGCTCCGCTCATCTGGCTTGTTGCAGCGATTTTGCTGGTGGCCGCCGAGGCTGCCAGCGGTGATTTCTTCCTGCTGATGCTCGGCGGCGGTGCGTTGGGTGCGGCGGGGGTGTCGTTGCTGGACACTCCGGTGTGGGTCGACGGCGTCGTGTTCGCCGTGGTGTCGATCCTGTTGATCTTCCTCGTGCGGCCCGCGCTGCTGCGTCGGTTTGCACGGACGCCGATCCATGCGACGAACGTCGATGCGCTGCCCGGAAAGCACGCCCTGGTGCTCGAACAGGTCAACGAACATGCCGGCCAGGTCAAACTCGCCGGTGAGGTATGGACCGCGCGTCCCGCGGACCCGGAACAGGTGTACGAGCCGGGAACCAAAGTCACTGTCGTCGAAATCAGTGGCGCGACCGCCATTGTCGGGAAGGAAGCGTAATGACCGCTGGGCTTGTCGTTTTGCTGGTGCTCGTCGTTCTGGCCGCTGTTGTGGTCTTCAAATCGGTGGCGCTCGTGCCACAGGCGGAAGCCGCTGTGATCGAGCGGCTGGGTCGCTATCAGCGGACCGTTTCGGGTCAGCTGACGTTCCTCGTGCCGTTCGTCGACGTCGTGCGCGCCAAGGTCGACCTGCGGGAGCGCGTCGTGTCGTTTGCGCCGCAGTCGGTCATCACGCAGGACAACCTGACGCTCTTGATCGACACCGTCGTCTACTTCCAGGTGACCACTCCGCAGGCCGCGGTGTATGAGATCAGTAACTACATTGCCGCCGTCGAGCAGTTGACAGTCACCACACTCCGCAACGTGGTGGGCGGCATGACGCTCGAAGAAACGCTCACCTCGCGTGACCAGATCAACCGCCAATTGCGCGGTGTCCTCGACGAGGCGACCGGCCGCTGGGGTCTGCGCGTCGCCCGGGTCGAGCTCAAGAGCATCGACCCGCCGCCGTCGATCCAGGAGTCGATGGAAAAGCAGATGAAGGCCGACCGCGAGAAGCGTGCGATCATCCTCAGCGCCGAAGGCCACCGCGAAGCGGCGATCAAGACGGCCGAAGGAAACAAGGCCGCGCAGGTTCTGGCGGCCGAAGGTGCCAAGACGTCCGCAATCCTCGCCGCGGAGGCCGAACGCCAGTCCCGAATTCTGCGTGCTCAGGGTGAGCGGGCCGCGAAATACCTTCAGGCACAAGGTCAAGCGAAAGCGATCGAGAAGGTGTTCGCCGCGATCAAGGCCGGCAAGCCGACGCCGGAACTTCTGGCCTATCAGTACATGCAGACTCTGCCGCAGATGGCGCAGGGTGATGCGAACAAAATGTGGATCGTCCCGAGCGATTTCGGCGAGGCTTTGAAGGGCTTCGCGAAGCAGTTCGGCACCCAGGGATCAGATGGAGTCTTCCGTTACGAATCGAGTCCGACCAACGACGACGTCCCCGCGGCAGATGACGATGCGGACGATGTCGCAAGCTGGTTCGACGTCCCTGCGCAGCCTGCTGATTACGGGACAACCCTTCCGTCTGCCGGCGATAGCGACACGATTCCTGCGATCCCCAATATTCCGCCTCCTCCGCCACTTCAGCAGTAGCCGATTGTCCGCGGGGGTGGGTGCGGCAGTTAGCATCCTTGGTGTGACTCAACGTGGAGAGACCGCGTCGCCCGACCAATGGCGAAAAGCGGTTGCAAGCGTGTTGGCAAAGTCGCGTCGGGTAGATCCCTTGACGCTCGGAGCCGCACCAGAAGATCTCCTGGCCACCCACACGGTGGACGGGCTCGATATTGCCGCGCTCTATACGAGCGCCGACGAACTGCCGGAACCACCTCTGCCCGGGGCGTTTCCGTACGTTCGGGGCCGCGACGCTAATCGTGACGTCTCGCGCGGCTGGCTGGTCAACGAATACGTTGCCGCGCCAGACGCGAAGACGGCCAACGAACGCATCCTCGACGCTCTGAACAACGGCGCCGGCGCGGTGACCCTGCACGTCGGTGCTGGTAGAGTGCCGGCTTCCGGAGTGGGGCGCGCGCTCGAAGGAGTGCTCGTCGACCTCGCCCCGATCAGTCTGTACGCGGGGGAGAGTGCGCTCGATGCCAGCGTTCAGATCCTCAACGTCATCGGTTCCCTCGGCCAGTCGCCGATGTCGATCTGCCTCGGGGTCTCGCCCCTGACCAGCGAGTTCAGCGGGCGTCCCGACGTTTCGTTCGTGTCGGCGCTTGAGATCGCGTCGCGTGCCAAGGAGCGGTTCGACACCGTCCGCGCGATCCTCGTCGACGGATTGGCGTTCCATAACGCCGGTGCCGGCGATGCCGAGGAAATCGGTGCGAGCATCGCAGCCGGACTCGCCTATGTTCGCGCGCTGACCGAGGTCGGCTTCGACGTCGATGCGGCTTTCCGGCAGATCGAGTTCTCCTTCGCCGCGACGGACGACCAGTTCGCGACGATCGCCAAGTTCCGTGCCGCCCGCCAAGTGTGGGCCCGGGTGTGTGACGTCGCGGGAGTTCCGGAGCTCGGCGGAGTCGTCCAGCGGGCGGTCACGTCCCCGGCGATGATGACGCAGCGCGACCCGTGGGTGAACCTCCTGCGGACGACGGTGGCGTCCTTTGCGGCCGGCGTCGGCGGTGCCGACATCGTCACCACGCTTCCGTTCGACTCGGCGCTCGCGCCCGGTGCGTTGGGCCTGCCCGAGGGATTCTCGGCGCGGCTCGCGCGGAACCTCCAGCTCATTCTTCTCGAAGAGTCGAACCTCGGACGGGTCATGGACCCGGGTGCGGGCTCGTGGTTCCTCGAGAAGCTGACGTCCGACATCGCCGAGCAGGCGTGGGCCTTCTTCCAGGAGACCGAAAAGATCGGCGGCTATCAGGCGGCGTTCCGCGACGGTCTGATCACGCGCCGGATTGCGGAGACCAAGGCCAAGCGTGACGAGGCGATCGCGAAGCGCAAGATTCCGATCACCGGTGTCAGCGAGTTCCCGAACCTCAGCGAAGAGCCGTTGGCGCCGCTCACCGGGTCGAAGGTTTCGCGCTACGCCCAGCAGTTCGAGTCGCTGCGCGATCGTTCGGACGCGTACCTCGCGGCCAACGGCGCGCGTCCGAAGGTGTTTCTCGCACCGCTCGGCCCGGTGGCCGAGCACAACACCCGGGGGACGTGGATCACGAACCTGCTGGCGGCCGGCGGTATCGCCGTCGACAACCCCGGCGTGACCACGGTCGAGGGGCTGCGGCATGCAGCCACCGCGTCGCGTGCACCGATCGCGGTGATCGTCGGTACCGATGCCCGCTATGCCGAGTGCGTCGAGAAGGCCGTGGCCGGATTGCGGGCTGCGGGTGTCAAGGAAGTCCTGTTGGCCGGGCCGGAGTCGGCCGTGGCAGAGATCCCGGAGAAGAAGCGGCCCGACGGCTACGTCACGGCGAAGATCAACGCCGCCGCCGAGTTGGACCGACTGCTGACCGTGCTGGGGGCTGGTGCAAATGCGTGAGATCCGTCATGTGATCGGCAGCTTCGCGGAGGTGCCGCTCGAAGGTGAAGGCCAGGTGGGCCCGACTCTCGCCGAGGCGCAGGCCCTCGGTGTCGCAGCTGCGGAGGCCAATGGCTACTCCGAGCACGACGCCGTGTGGACGACGCCCGAGGGCATCGATGTGAAGTCGGTGTACGTCAAGGAAGATCGCGATCTGGCCGTCAAAGCGGGCTATCCGCTCGACAGCTTCCCAGGGCTCGCGCCGTTCATCCGGGGCCCGTACCCGACGATGTACGTCAACCAGCCGTGGACGATTCGTCAGTACGCCGGCTTCTCGACCGCTGCGGACTCGAACGCCTTTTACCGCCGCAACCTCGCGGCCGGTCAGAAGGGTCTGTCGGTCGCGTTCGACCTCGCCACCCACCGCGGTTACGACTCGGACCACCCGCGCGTGCAGGGTGACGTCGGTATGGCCGGCGTCGCGATCGACTCGATCCTCGACATGCGTCAGCTGTTCGACCACATCCCGCTCGACCAGGTCAGCGTCTCGATGACGATGAACGGTGCCGTCCTCCCGATCCTCGCGCTCTACATCGTGGCCGCCGAGGAGCAGGGCGTGGCACCGGAGCAGCTGGCCGGAACGATTCAGAACGACATTCTGAAAGAGTTCATGGTCCGCAACACGTACATCTACCCGCCGAAGCCGTCGATGCGGATCATCTCCGACATCTTCGCGTTCACCAGCGCGAAGATGCCGCGATTCAACTCGATCTCGATCTCGGGCTATCACATCCAGGAAGCCGGAGCGACGGCCGATCTCGAGCTCGCGTACACGCTCGCCGACGGTGTCGAGTACATCAAGGCGGGCCTCGATGCGGGCATGGACATCGACTCGTTCGCGCCGCGTCTGAGCTTCTTCTGGGGCATCGGCATGAACTTCTTCATGGAGGTCGCGAAGCTGCGGGCGGGCCGCCTGCTGTGGAGCGAGCTGGTGAGCAAGTTCGAACCGAAGTCCGCGAAGTCGCTGTCGCTGCGTGCACATTCGCAGACGTCCGGCTGGTCGCTGACCGCACAGGACGCCTACAACAATGTCGCTCGGACGTGTATCGAGGCGATGGCCGCAACCCAGGGTCACACGCAGTCGCTGCACACGAACGCCCTCGACGAGGCGCTCGCGTTGCCGACGGACTTCAGCGCTCGTATCGCTCGAAACACCCAGCTGCTGCTGCAGCAGGAATCTGGCACGACGCGTCCGATCGACCCGTGGGGTGGTTCGTACTACGTCGAGACGTTGACGCACCTGCTCGCTGAGCGGGCCCGTCAGCACATCGCGGAGATCGAAGCGCACGGTGGCATGGCGCAGGCCATCAACGACGGCATCCCGAAGCTGCGGATCGAAGAAGCCGCGGCGCGTACACAGGCGCGCATCGACTCGGGTCGCCAGCCGCTCATCGGCGTGAACAAGTACCAGCCGGAGCACGACCACGCTGTCGAGGTCCTCAAGGTAGACAACACCCGTGTGCGTGCCGAGCAGATCGACAAGTTGAACCGTCTGCGTGCGGATCGCGACCAGGCGGACGTCGAGAAGGCTCTCGCCGAGCTCACTCGGGCCGCTGGTTCGTCCGAGGGTGGAATGGAGAACAACCTCCTCGCTCTCGCGGTGAATGCGGCTCGCGCCAAGGCCACGGTCGGCGAGATCTCCGATGCGCTCGAGAAGGTCTTCGGACGCCACCAGGCGGAGATCCGTACGCTTTCAGGCGTGTACCGAGAAGAGTCCGGTAGAGGGGGAAAGGTCGACTCCAAAATCTCAGAAGCGATCGCGATCGTCGACAAGTTCGCCGAAGCGGATGGTCGCCGTCCGCGCGTGCTCGTCGCGAAGATGGGCCAGGACGGACACGACCGCGGCCAGAAGGTCATCGCGACCGCCTTTGCCGACCTCGGCTTCGACGTCGACGTGGGCCCTCTGTTCTCCACGCCCGAGGAGGTCGCCCAGCAGGCGGCCGACAACGACGTGCATGTCGTCGGAGCTTCGTCGCTCGCGGCCGGTCACCTGACGCTCGTCCCCGCACTGCGCGAGGCACTGGCGAAAGAGGGCCGCTCCGACATCATGATCGTCGTGGGCGGAGTCATCCCGCCGGGTGACTTCGACGAACTGTACGAAGCCGGTGCCAGCGCGATCTTCCCGCCGGGAACGGTCATCGCCGATGCCGCGGTCGGCCTGATCCACAAGCTCGCCGACAAGTTGGGCTACCAGCTCGATGCCTGATCTCGCGCAGGAGATTCTCGCGGGCAACCGTGCGGCTCTCTCTCGCGGGATCACGCTCGTCGAGTCGACGCGTGCCGATCATCGCGAGCAGGCGCAGAAACTGCTGCTCGAATTGCTGCCGAATTCGGGCAAGGCGATTCGGATCGGTATCACGGGCGTGCCGGGCGTCGGGAAATCGACGTTCATCGACGCGTTCGGCATGTACCTGCTGGAGAAGGGCCACCGGGTCGCGGTGTTGGCGGTCGATCCGTCGTCGACGCGCACAGGCGGCTCGATCCTCGGGGACAAGACGCGAATGGCCCGGCTTGCGGCGGACCGGCGATCGTACATTCGTCCGTCGCCGACGGCGGGCACTCTCGGCGGCGTCGCGAAGGCGACCCGGGAAACGATGGTCCTGCTCGAAGCGGCCGGCTACGACGTGATCCTGGTCGAAACGGTGGGTGTCGGGCAGTCCGAGGTGACGGTCGCGGGCATGGTCGACGTGTTCTGTTTCCTCACGCTGGCGCGCACCGGGGACCAGCTTCAGGGCATCAAGAAAGGTGTCCTGGAGCTCGCGGACCTGGTGGCGGTCAACAAAGCCGACGGCCAATACGCAACCCAGGCGAAGGCCGCAGCAAAGGAACTCGCCGGGGCGCTGCGTCTCATTCACCCGCGCGATTCGCTGTGGCGTCCGCCCGTCATCACGATGAGCGGACTCGAAGGCATTGGTCTCGACACGTTCTGGGAGACGATCCTCAAGCACCGGCAGGTGTTGACGGATGCGGGCCAGTTCGACGAGAACCGCCGACGGCAGCAGGTCGAGTGGATGTGGTCGATGGTTCACGACCAGCTGTTGCGGCGACTGGCGAGCAATCCGGACGTAAAGGGCATCCGCCGCGAGGTCGAGTCGGACGTTCGTGCCGGGCGCCTTACCGCGGCGCTCGCGGCGCAGCAGATTCTCGACGCCTTTGACGGGCAGCAAACCTAGGGCATCCTAGAATGCAGTCAGTACGTCAGTAGGAGGGCGAGTGGACGGCAACGACGCCGTGCAGCGCGCAACCACGTGGTGGGAGTCGCTGAGCTCCGACGCGGCATCGGCTGGTCCGGACATTCTCGCGGGCCTCATCACCGACCTGGCGCATGCGGTCGAAGATGGTTCCGAACACCCCGTCACGAAAGTGACCGGACTTCTCACCGGCCTCGGTGAATTGGTTCAGTCGCGCGCACAGGGGTTAATCGACAGTGCCGCGGTGCCGGTGCAGACGATCGCCCACGAACTCGGGTCGATGGCGAAGAACAATGGGCAGTCGCTGCTGCGCGTCGCGGACGCGTTGCGCCACAAGACCGACGGCGAAACAGTCGACGGCGAATCGCTCGATCGCTTCCGGATGGTGTTCGACAACACGGCAGTGGCGATCGCCGTTGCGACCGGTGCGATCGACGGCACGATCGTCGAGGTCAACCAGGCTTTTGCGGATATGTTCTCGACGACCGTCGAGCGAGTGCGAGGAGTTTCGATCTCGCACTTCGCGGACGACGAGAAGATCGGCGCCGACCTACGCGAATGGGTCAGCCTGCTGCGGTCGGGCGGTGGTTCCCGACGCTTCGAAGCGCCCTACCGGTTGCCGGACGGCACTCGCCGCTGGGCACTGTTCATCATGACGTTCGTGTCGCACG
>JAJFUQ010000097.1 GCA_021372355.1 Nocardiaceae bacterium
GGTCGCGAAGGCGGCGTCGATGTCGTCGATCGAAGACTGCGGCAGGTCGCCGATCTTCTTGCCGGTTGCGGGCGCGAAAACCTCGACCGACGGCGCACCGCCCGCAATGGCACGGGAAGTCAGCCGCTCGACGAGATCCGATTGGAGAGCCGTTTCGGTCGTCTGCTGCGGTGCAGTTGTCATCTTCGACAGTCCTTTGTGTTGGAACACAGTGCCGCGGTGGAAATGGTGTTCCGTGGAACATTTCCTTAACAGCAGTGTTCGTCTAACAGTGATGTTAAGTTAAACGCGGTGAATCGATGAGTGTCAAGCAAACCTCCCCGAAACGCGGCAGACGTCCCCAGTCCGCCGCGGAGTCCGATCGCGTCCGTGCGCATATCGTCTCAGCTGCGGGAGAAGTGTTTGCGGAATTCGGCTCGCGCGGATGCAACGTTGCCCGAATCATCGAACGCGCCGAGATCGCGCGCCCCACTTTCTATCGCTACTTCGCCAACGCGATCGAGCCGCTGAACGTTCTGCTCGACGAATCCGATGAAGCGCTGGTCCGAGGCGTCGCCGCGGCGGTCGCGAGCACCGACGACTCGATCGAGATGGGCATCCGGGTCATCGACGCATACCTCGACTGGGCGCGCAGCCGCGGGAACGTGCTGCGCCCGCTGTTCGCCGAGCTCTACGACCTTTCGTCGCCGGTGTGCGCGCACCGCGAACGCGCCCTCGACCTGATCCGAAAGCTCATCGTCGAGAAGACCGTCGAACTCGGGCGGCCGGCACCGACCCCCCTGGTCCTCGACTCGATGCTCAACGCCTGCGAGTTCGTCGTCTTCCGAGTTCTGTCGGAGGGTCTGCAAGACTCGGAATCGCTTGCAGAAGCTCGCATCACGATGATTCGGATGGCTCTCGTCACGGTGGGCAACACCGACGACATCGCACGCGCGTTGACCGTTCCCGGTCTTTTTCTCGCACCGCCGACTCCGGGCGACCAACCCTCCTAATGTGAAAGGCGACACCCGCCTACTCAGGAGGTCCGCAATGACCGAAGCCGTCATCGTTTCCGTTGCCCGATCCCCGATCGGCCGGGCCTTCAAGGGTTCGCTCAAGGACATGCGAGCGGACGATCTCACCACCCAGATGGTTCGCGCCGCGCTCGACAAGGTTCCGGCGCTGGACCCGAAGGACATCACCGACCTCATGCTCGGCTGCGGTCTCCCCGGCGGCGAGCAGGGCAACAACCTCGGTCGCGTCGTCGCGGTGCAGCTCGGCATGGACCACCTCCCCGGCACGACCATCACGCGCTACTGCTCGTCGTCGTTGCAGACGACCCGAATGGCGTTCCACGCGATCAAGGCCGGCGAAGGGCATACGTATATCTCCGCTGGCGTCGAGACGGTGTCGCGCTTCATGAAGGGCAACTCCGATTCCCTGCCGGATACCCGGAACCCGCTGTTCGCCGAAGCCGAAGCCCGCACCAAGGCAGCTGAAGCCGGCGGCGCGAAGTGGCACGACCCGCGCGAAGACGGCCAGATTCCCGATATCTACATCGCCATGGGCCAGACCGCAGAGAACGTCGTCACGATCACCGGCATCTCCCGCGAGGAGCAGGACCGCTGGGGCGTGCAGTCGCAGAATCGCGCTGAGGCCGCGATCAACGCCGGATTCTTCGAGCGCGAGATCACGCCCGTGAAGCTGCCCGATGGCTCGACCGTCGCGAACGACGACGGCCCGCGGCCGGGCACTACCTACGAAGCGGTTTCGCAGCTCAAGCCAGTGTTCCGGCCGGACGGCACCGTCACCGCCGGTAATGCGTGTCCGCTCAACGACGGTGCTGCAGCGCTCGTCATCATGAGCGACAAGCGTGCCAAGGACCTCGGACTGACGCCGCTGGCGCGGATCGTCGGCACCTCGGTCACCGGCCTGTCGCCAGAGATCATGGGCCTCGGCCCGATCGGCGCCATCCGCGCCGTTCTGAAGCAAACCGGAATGTCGATCGAGGACATAGATCTCTTCGAGATCAACGAGGCCTTCGCGGTCCAGGTCATTGGTTCGGCGCGCGAGCTCAACATCGACCCGGAGAAGCTCAACGTCTCCGGTGGCGCCATCGCTCTCGGTCACCCCTTCGGCATGACGGGTGCGCGCATCACCGCGACGCTGCTCAACAACCTGCAGACGCAGGACAAGCAGTTCGGCATCGAGTCCATGTGCGTCGGAGGCGGCATGGGAATGGCGATGGTGCTCGAGCGCCCGAGCTAAACCGGCTCGTTGTCCCCCGATTGGCGGAGGCAGTCCTCCTGCTCTCTAGGCGATCGGGGGAAGTCCAGCAGACCTCTGCGCTCATACCTTCATGTGACCGATAGCCACGCCAAAGTGGCCCGCCGATCACAGGAGATATGAAATGGCAGTCCTTTGCCGGCCCGCAGTGGCCGTTCCCGAACACATCGTCACCATAGAAGAGACGCTGGAGGTGGCGCGGCGCCTGTATGCGGACCACCCGCAGCTGCCGCTCGCACTGCGTCTCGTAGAGAACACGGGCGTCGCCACCCGGCATCTCGTGCAGCCGGTGTCCGCCGCACTGCAACACCCCGGATTCGAAACCCGAACCGCCCAGCACACCGAGTTCGCCAAGGAGCACGTGCCGCCGGTGGTCCGCGCCGCGCTGCGCAATGCCGACGTTCGGGCCGAGGACATCGACCTGCTCATCTACGTGTCCTGCACCAGCTTTGCGATGCCGTCGATGACCGCATGGCTCATCAACAACCTGGGTTTCCGGCCGGACACCCGGCAGCTGCCCATCGCCCAACTCGGCTGCGCGGCCGGCGGGGCAGCGATCAACCGCGCGCACGACTTCTGCACCGCGTACCCACACGCGAATGTGCTCATCGTGTCGTGCGAATTCTGCTCACTGCAGTACCAACCCACCGATGACAGCATCGGCACACTGCTGTCGAACGGCCTGTTCGGCGACGCGGTCGCGGCTGCGGTCGTGCGCGGTACCGGAGGCGCCGGAGTGCAACTCCAGCGCAACGCCTCGTACTTGGTGCCCCACACCGAGGACTGGATCTCCTACGCGGTCAGGGACACCGGCTTCCACTTCCAGCTCGACTCCCGCGTGCCCACCACGATGGCAATGGTCGCGCCGGCGCTCCAAGACCTCCTGTCATCCGCACGCTGGGACGGGCTCGACTTCGCCGTCGTGCACGCCGGCGGGCCGCGAATCCTCGATGATCTCGCTTTCCACCTCGAACTGCCGCTGTCAATGTTCCGGCACAGCCGGGCGACCCTGACCGAGTACGGCAACATCGCCTCCGCGACCGTCCTCGATGCACTCCGGCGACTGTTCGACGAAGATCTGCTCTGCAACGGCGCCCGCGGGATCCTCGCCGGCTTCGGCCCCGGCATCACCGCCGAGATGGCGCTGGGAACCTGGCAGTCCGCCCCGGTCGTACCGGACTGGGAAAGCGAACTTCTGGAAACGGCGGCCGCGCGATGACGAAGGTACAAGCCCCGATCCCGACTGGCGAGTTCCGCCACGACGACGCACTCGAGCCGGACCCGTTCCTTACGAACCTGCGGGCCACCCCGGTCTGCCCGGTACGTATGCCCTACGGGAAAGGCAATTGCTGGCTTGTCACCGACTACGCCAACGTGAAGACCGTCACGACCGACCGGCGGTTCAGCCGGGCGGCGCTGATCGGGACCGACTACCCCCGCATCACCCCGGTCGCGATCGCCCAGCCCGAGGCGATAAACCTCATGGACCCGCCGGTGCTGAACCGGTTGCGGCACGTGGTCGCCACGGCGTTCACGACCGCCTGCGTCGAGAAGCTGCGGCCGTTCACCCGGAAGCGAGCCGACCAGCTGTTGGACGACATCGCCGCAAGCGGCCAGCCTGCCGACGTCATGGCCGGCCTGGCTCATCGCCTCCCGCTCATAGTGATCAGCGAACTGCTGGGCGTCCCGGAGGCCGACCGGTCCTGGCTGCGCGAGCAGACAGTCGCGATGATGTCGATGAGCCCGGACACCGCGGTCCGTGCCGCCGAGGCGAAGGCGGAGCTTCGTCGCTACTTCGGCGAACTCTCCGCAGCTCGCCGCGGCAATCCGTCGGACGACCTCATCAGTGCCTTGGCGACCGCGCACATCAGCGACAAGCCGCTATCGGCGGAGGAGCTCGCCGTCCTCGCGATGCTGTTGCTGGTCTCCGGCCACGACACCACCACGAACCAGATCGGCAACATCGTCTACATGCTGCTGAGCCGACCGGACGCGATGGCGTGGCTTCGGGCGGACCCCGATGGGCTTCCTCGAGCGATCGAGGAGTTGCTCCGGTACATCCCGTTTCGCCAAGGCGTGGGCATCCCGCGAGTGGCAACGCAGGACCTCGAGCTCGACGGCGTCGCGATCGCCGCCGGCGACTTCGTTCACGTGTCCTATCTCGCGGCCAACCGCGACCCGGCCGTATACGACCAGCCCGACGGCCTCGACTTCGATCGCACAGATTCTCCGCCGCACCTCACGTTCGGCTACGGCCCGCACCGCTGCCTTGGCTCCCATCTGGCCCGGATGGTGCTACACGAAGCCATCGACGCCCTGCTGGCCCGATTCCCGCGATTGCACCTCGCAGTACCGCCCGAGCAGGTGGCTTTCAACACCGGCTCGATCTGGCGGCATCCGATTGCCCTGCCGGTTGCCTGGTAGAGACGGCACTTATCCTCCGCGCCAGCCGTTTCTGCGAGCTGACCCCGGGTACTCATCTGATGCCACCACACATGGGAGGTCAACAATGGTTGTCCTGGGTCTGCTCATTCTCATCCTGTCCGTCGTCGTCGGGATCGGGGTCATCTTGATGCCGGACAACAACGACGCCGCCGACACCCTCACGGTGTTCGGCTTTCACGTCGACTTGTCGCAAGCCGGAGTGTTCATCTTCGGTGCGGTCGCCGGCGCGCTCGCTCTGCTCGGCCTGGGTTTGATGCTCAGCGCCCTACGACGTTCGAGCCATCGCCGCAAGGTCGCCGAACTCGAGCATTATCGGCATGACGCCGAATCCGCGCGTCAGGAGCGCGACGAACTGCTCGAGGCTCGCGAGCGTCAGCTCGAGCAAGAACGCGAGCTACATGCCCGGCACGAGCGGGAGCTTCGCGCGGTACGCGAAACAAACACCACCCCGGAATCCCGCGCGGAGGAGGCGCCGCTGACCAGGGATACGCGCGAGCCACGTCCGGACGAACCGACAACCGTGGCGTCCAGCCGCCGCGAGCCGGTCGCCGACACTCGACGAGACGTCTCCGAGGCGCGCGTCTCCGAGTCGCGCCAGCCTGCCGTCGACACCGACGACAGCGGCCACAAGGAAGGCTTCTGGCACCGCCTGACGCACAGCCCTGCCCATCGATCCTGACTCAATTCACCCGGGAGCCGCCGACATTCGTCCGGCGGCTTCGGCATCTAGCCGTTTCAGACGGGCACCCGACCGGGTACCCGAGACAAGACAGATCATCGAGACATTGGAGCTGTCATGGTTATTTTGGGATTACTCGTAGTGATCGCCGCGGTCGTCGCCGGAGTCGGCGTCTACTTCAACAGCATGAACGAGCACAGCGCGGATGTCGCCGTCTTCAATTGGATGCTGAGCGGTCAGACGAATCAGATCGTGCTGATCGCGATGCTCGTCGGTGCACTGGGCATGCTCGGACTCATGATGGTCATCGGCCGCACGTCCGCCATCGCGGGCGATCGCCGAGCCACCCGACGTGAGCTGCGGGAGATGAACCGCGAGAACAAGATGATGCGCAAGGACCGGGATCGCCTCGCACGACAGAACCGCGACCTCGCACAGACCACGGCAGTGCGCGACGAGCCGGGCTACGCGGCAGCACCACGACGCCACTGGTGGCACCGGTTCTCCCACCGTCAGCCAACGCACGCATGATCACCTCTTGACTTTCCTATAGGGAAAGTGGCAGCCTTACTTTCCAAGCAGGAAAGTGAGGTTTTGCCATGGGACACATCGCCCCCGAAGATGCTCGCGCCGCGCTCGACGCCGTCGAACACGCCAGAGCCAACATTGCCGAAGAGATCGGCCTCCCCCGCTGGTACTGGTGGTTGCTCGCGGCCGCCTGGGTCGGCTTGGGCATCGTCGGGGCGGTGTGCCCGCAATGGGTCACCATTGCCGCGACGATCGCGTTCGGTGCCGCGCACTCGACCGTTGCGTCACGTCTGCTGAGCGGACGTCGACGGACCGATCAAGTTCAGGTCAGTGCCGACATCGCCGGACACCGGACGCCGATCGTTGTGATCGGGATGCTGCTCGGACTCGTCGCCCTGACGATCGGTACCGCTTTCGCTCTCCAAGCCGACGGGGCTCACCACTCCGGCATCGGTGCATCGGTGCTGGTGGCGGCGGTCGTCGGATTCGGTGGACCGGAGATTCTCCGGGTGCTGCGGCGGTGGGCGCGGGCATGACCCAGCCCCCGAAGACGCCGGCGCGCTTCGATGAACTGATTCATCCGAGCACTCGACTCGCGCTCGTGGCGACCTTGGCTGCCGCCGACTGGGCCGAGTTCGCCTTTCTCAAGGAAAAGCTGGCCCTCTCCGACTCGGCGCTGTCCAAGCAACTCGCAACGCTGGAGGAAGCCGGTTATGTCGCGACCGAGCGCCGCCTCGAAGGCAGCCGACGAAAGGTCCGAGCCCGGCTGACCCCGACCGGCCGAGATGCGTTCCACGGGCACGTCGCCGCGTTGCAGGCGATCGTGGGAGGTCCCTAGATCCGCCGCAGCGCAGATCGACTGAGCTGGCCTGGCGCGGTGAATCCCGCCAGGCCCAGCGTCAGGTCGAACTCGGCGATCACGTTCCGCAGAACGTCGACCACGCCATTTCGGCCGTCGAGCGCGAGTCCATACATGTACGGACGACCGAGGCACACCGCGTCCGCACCCAGCGCGAGCGCTTTGAAAACATCGGCGCCGCCTCGAATTCCAGAGTCGACGAGGACCTTCGCCCGGCCGTCGACCGCGTCGACGACATCCGGCAGGGCGTCGATCGCCGAGATCGCACCGTCGATCTGCCGGCCGCCGTGATTCGACACCACGATTCCTTCGACCCCGGCCTCGACTGCGAGCTTGGCGTCGTCCGGGTGCACGATGCCCTTCAGGACGATCGGCAGCTTCGTCTTCTTCCGCAGGTCAGCGACGTCATCCCAGTTGAGCGACTGGCGGGAGAACACGTCCAGGAACGTTTCCACGGAGGTCTTCGGTTCCGCCGCAATGAGGTTCCGGATGGTGTCGCCCGGGTAGTGCCGAGCCATCGACGCCAGCGTCTTGATTGCCCCGAGGGTCACGCGAAGGTCCTGCTTGGTGCCCTTCGCATTACGGATTCGCTCGGCGACGATCTCGCGGAACCGCGGGTCCGACGTGTACTGCGCGATCCCCTCCCCTTGCGTGAACGGCAGCGAGCCGAGGTTGAGGTCCTGTGGCCGCCAACCCAGCTGAGTGGTGTCGAGGGTCAGGACGAGGGTGTTGGCACCGATCGCTTCCGCCCGGCGGATGAAGCTGTCGGTCAGCGCGTCGTCTTTCGACCAATAGAGCTGGAACCAGCGCGGCGCATCCTGGCGAACGCGGTCCATCGCAGCTGCGACGTCTTCCATCGCATTGCATCCCTGGCTGGAGAAGATGTACGGCACGCCGAGCTCGGCGCCCGCCTCACCGATCGCCACGTCGGGGTCCGGGCACACCACTTCTCCGGCACCAACGGGCGCAAGCAGCACCGGAGCCGGCAGCTTCTGACCGAACAGTTCGATCGACAGGTCGCGGTGCGAGACGTCCCGAAGCATCCGGGGCAGGATCGCCCACCGCTTGAGCGCTAAACGATTGGCGTCCATCGTCTCGCCGTCGCCGGCTCCACCGGCGATGTACGCCCAGGCACGCTCACTCATCGCGGCCTTCGCGCGACTCTCGAGTTCGCTGAAGTTCGTGGGAACTTTCGGCTTCTCGCCGTAGACACCGTTGGTGTAGATCGTGCTCTGGCGGGTGCGGCTCGAGAGGTCGATTTCGCTGCTCACGGGGAGAATCCTAGGAGGCTGCCGCAGCATCTCCACCCTCGAAACGACTTTCGACTCTCGAACTGCAATCCTGCGGCCCTTAAGTCCGACCGCCCCACACCCTGATGCTGTCGACTATGGGAAACAACGCACCGATCATCGTCGCTGTCGACGGATCGGAATCCAGCAACGCGGCGGTCCGCTGGGCCGCACAGGACGCGGCCCTCCGCGCCGCGCCACTTCGTCTGGTCTTCGTGTTCGACATCGCGCAGTACTTCGTGCCGGGCTACGGATACGTCGCCTCGACTGCCGATTACGAAGAGGGTTGGCACGAAGTTCTCGCCGCGGCCACCGAACTCGCCAAGCAGACGGCGGCGAGCATCCGTCCGATCGAAATCGAGAGCAGTGTCATCGAAGGTCGAGTCGCAACGGCATTGATCGCCGAATCCAAGGACGCACGGCTCCTGGTCGTCGGCAACCGAGGACATGGCACCGTCTCGCGCGCGGTACTGGGCTCGGTGAGTTCTGCCGTGACCCGGCACGCGCACTGCCCGGTCGCCGTCATTCAGGCGGGCACTCCCCCACGAGATCTCGACAAGCTGCCGATCGTCGTGGGTGTCGACGGAACAGCGAACAGTGAACCCGCCATCAAGACGGCCTTCGAGGAGGCCTCCCGTCGGCGCGTCCCACTCGTTGCAGTGCACGCCTGGAGCGACGTCAGCGAGTCCCTGACCTACAGCCTCGATTGGAGTGCGGCGGAGACCGCAGAGTACGCCGCACTCGCAGAAAGCCTCGCCGGCTGGCAGGAGCAGTTTCCGGACGTCCCGGTTCGGCAGGCCGTGGTCAAGGACCGCCCGGCACACAACCTTCTCGAACTGTCCGCAGATGCCCAGCTCATCGTCGTCGGCAGCCATGGACGTGGCGGATTCGCCGGCATGGTCTTGGGATCGACCAGCCAGGCCCTCCTCCAGTCGGTGGCGTGCCCGATCATCGTCGTTCGCGGTCCGGCGTAGTAAGGCCGGACGCCTGACGCAACCCAGGGACTCGACCGATGTCGCTGTCGACCTTGGCCATCATCGTGATCGCCGGAACGACGATGGCCCTGCTCTCCCTGACCGGAAGCATCACACTCCTCCTGCCGGATCGACTCTTCAACCGCATCGTGCTGCCGCTGGTGTCTCTGGCAGCCGGCACGCTGCTCGGTGGCGCCCTGTTCCACATGCTTCCCGAGGCGGTGAGCCGAGCCGGCAATTCCGTCGGCGTCTACTTCTGGTTGGCGGCGGGCATGGTGTCGTTTCTCGTGCTCGAGCAATACCTGGACTGGCATCACTGCCATCGCCGGATCTCGGCACACAAACCCGTCGGTTACCTCGTGCTCTTCGCCGACGGTCTGCACAACCTCGTCGCCGGTTTGGCGCTTGGTGCGGCGTTCCTCGTCGACATCAGACTGGGCCTCATCACCTGGTTGGTCGAGGCCGCACATGAAGTCCCGCAAGAGATCGGAGATTTCGGCATTCTCGTGCAGAGCGGATGGAGCCGTACCCGAGCGCTCGCCGTCAATGTTCTGTCCGGAACGACAGTCCTCCTCGGCGCGCTGATGGCCTATTTCTTCGCCGACCTGATCCCGATCGGAACGCTGCTGGCCTTCGCCGCCGGAAACTTCCTCTACATCGCCCTCAGCGACCTCGTTCCCCAGGTGACCGCCCGCCCCACGCTGCGTGAAAAGGTCATCAACACGACGACTTTCGTCAGCGGGCTGGTCCTCCTGAGGGCTCTCGCAATCGCCGGCTGAGGCGGGACCCGATTACTTGGGCCGGGCGAGGTAGGTCATCGCGACTCCAGCAAGCGCGAAGAGCCGATCGCCGCCTCGAACGAACTGAATTCACCGGCTGTCGATTGGTGACCAGGGTCCTCAGTGCCAGGGTCCCGCGACCCTGACCCGAGAACTCCCGCGTGAGTCGAATGGGATCAGGTCAATTCGAATCAGCAGGAGGCTCCGATGTACGCCGCAAAGAAGTGGCAAGTCGAGATCGTCATCGCCGAACACGACGGGAAGACCCGTGCCGTGGCCCGGCTGCACAATCGAGACGAGAGCGGCTTGGTCGGTGTCGGCTTCGCGCGCCTCAACCCCACAGATACCGACGTACCCGAAATCGGCGACGAATTGGCCGCTGCTCGCGCGCTGATCGAGCTCGGACACCGGCTTCTCGACAGCGCGATCGCGGACATCGAGGGCGTTCGCCACGAACCCGTCCACCTGACGTCGTAGCCATGACATCTGCGGCGCTTTCCACATCCGCCGAATCGAGGCGGTCCGCCGAGTGGCGGGCATGGTTCAAGACCGTCACGCTCGCCGAATTCGTCGGTTTCGGCGCGCCCGCCGTCGCCGGCGCGGTCACCACGGACGCATCGGCAGCGGTGACGTACCTGTCGCTCGTGCTCGCGGGCGCGATCGAGGGCACGATCTTGGGATTTGGGCAGGCTTCGGTCCTCGCCCACATGGTCGCCGGATTCTCTCGACGATCCTGGGTCGCGGCGACCGCCGTCGGCGCAGCGCTCGCCTGGTCGACCGCGATGGCGCCCTCTCTGTTCGGCGATCAACTGACTCACGCCTCCAACGTGGTGCGCGCATTGGTCATCGGGTCCGTCGCCACCGTCGCGGTGCTGTCGATCGGCGCCGTGCAATGGCTCGTACTCCGAAAGGCGACCGAACGTGCGGCGGAATGGATCTTCGCCTCGTCGATCGGGTGGTGCGTCGGTTTGATCGCCTTCGCCGCGACGGCAATGCCGCTCTGGCGCGAAGGTCAGTCCACCTCAGTGATCGTGGCGATCGGACTGCTCGGCGGGCTGGTGATGGCGGCGACGATGGCCGCGGTGACCGGCAGCTTCATGGTTCGCATCGTCAGCGGCGCCACCACGCCTGCGCGAAACACCTGAGGCGGCGTCGACACGATGGACCACCTGACACCACTCGACGCCGGATTCCTGCAAGCCGAGGACTCTGACCCGCACATCAGCGTCGTCACCGGAGCAGTGATCATTCTCGAGGGCCTCGTACCCACGCAAGAAGCGTTCCGGAAGACCATGGCGGCCCGCCTCGACGCGATCCCGCATGGTCGGCAGATCGTTCGCGGATTCCCCTTCGACCTGGGCACCCCGCTCTGGGTCGACGATCCGAACTTCGACCTGAGCCGGCATGTGCGGCGCGCGCTCCTTCCGGCACCAGGTGACGACGCCGCCCTCTACCGCTTCGTCGAGCAAGTCATGGCTCGCCGTTTCGATCGCGCGCACGCCATGTGGGAGTGCTGGGTCATCGAGGGTCTCGCCCACAGCCGTTGGGCGATTCTGGTGAAGATGCATCACTGCATGGCCGACGGCCTGCCCAGCACGCCGCTCTTCGAGTCGATATTCGACCACGAAGGCCAAGCGCGGACTCTCACGATCACGCGGACGGTGCCGGAACCGGAAGCGTCCCTCACCCAACGACTCGCGGACCTCATCGCACTGTCTTTTTCTCCGCGGCGCCAACTGGAACTCGTCACGCGCTACGTGCTTTCGCCAACGTGGTTGGCGCGGACGTCGCTCAAGGTCGCTCGCGGGGTCATCGGATTCACGAACGAACTGCTCACCGGCTCGTCGACGCAAGTGCTCACCGTTCCGGACGACCGGCGCCGGCAGTACACGGCTGCGCGAGTGTCGATGGCTGACATCCGCCTCATCAACGAGGCGTTCGGCGGCAATGTCAACGACGTCGCGCTCGCCGCGATCGCAGGCGCCCTCCGGACGGCCCTGTATCGGCACGGCCAAGTGCCGGCAGCTGATTCGGTTCGATCGGTGGTACCGGCCTCGGCGCGCGAGGAATCGGATATCAGGTTCGTGGACAACGGCATCGCGATCGTGGTTCCAAACCTCCCGGTCGACCTAGCGGACCCGGTCGCGCGCCTGCACGCCGTGCAGAAGCGGCTGGACGCGCACAAAGCCATAAGCGAATTCGAGGCGGGACAGACCCTCACCACCATCGCGGAACGCTGGCCGGCTGCGCCCGTCGGGTGGAGTACGCGCCTCGCGACGCGGTTCCCGCAACGCACGATCGTCGCGATCACGACCAATGTTCCGGGACCACGCCAGCCGCGGAAAGTAATGGGGCGCCGGGTGCTCGACATCCTGCCGTTCGCCCCACTCGGACTGCGGTTACGCATCTCGATCGCCCTTTTCAGTTACGCCGACCGCCTCACATTCGGTGTCGACGCCGACTGCGACACCCTGCCCGACGTCGGCGAGATCGCCACATCGATCGAGGCGGAGATTTCCTTGCTCACCGCAGCAGCCTCACGAAGGAGAACGAACGCATGAACCACCACGTTCCGGACACCGGCACGGTCCGAGCTGCGATCGGCCTGGCCCTGCGCGCACCCTCGGTTCACAACACCCAGCCATGGCGGTGGCGCGTCGGCGACCGCACGATCCATCTGTACCTCGACCCCGGGCGGGCGTTGCCGGAAGCCGACCCGGACCATCGGGACCAACTCCTCAGTTGCGGCATCGCTTTGCATCACCTCCGGGTCGGGCTTGCGGCCCTCGATTGGCAAACCAAGGTGCATCGTCTGCCCAACCCGAACGACCCCACTCATCTCGCATCGATCGAACTGCAGGCCGGCGAGGCCACCGCGCACGACATCGAGTTGGCCGCCGCGATCCCACGTCGACGCACCGACCGCCGGTACTACAGCTCGTGGCCGGTCCCGGAGAGCAGCCTCAAGCGCCTCGCCGAGTGCGCGGCACAGGAAGGGACGCTGCTGACCCGGACCGATGCCTTCGACTACCTCTGGGCCGCGATCGACGAAGCCGCACGGACTCATTCGCAGGATTCGGAATACCACACCGAGCTCGCGCTCTGGACGGGCCGCAACGGCTCACCTGATGGCGTTCCGGCGGCGAACATCGCATCGTCGAAGTCGACCGACCCGCTGCCGGCCCGGCGCTTCGCTCGCGCGACACTGCCCCAGCCCGTAGGTGCACGTGCCGATCGTGACGGCAGCGAAGTGCTGGTGCTGAGCACACCTTCGGACGACACCATGTCGAGGCTGCGTGCCGGCGAAGCAACGAGTGCCGTGATGCTGACTGCCACGGTTCTGGGACTGGCGACGTGCCCCATCACCGAACCGCTCGAGGTTCGACAGACGCGCGACTTCGTCCGAATGAACGTGTTGGACGACAGCGGATTTCCGCAGATGCTGTTACGCCTCGGATGGGCACCGTTGAACGCCGACCCGCTGCCGGCAACCCCGCGCCGTCATCTGCGGGAACTGGTTACCGACCTCCATGGGTTGCCGTGGACGGCGTAACGCGGGATCGAACCGGCGGTCTTCCGGTTTAGGCGGACCTGGTCGCGGAGATCAGCCAGACGCCGCTGGCATACCGAACCCCCTCGGGGGTTTCGTGTGCCCGAAGTGATGCCCTGAGCCGCTCGTGAGCAGCAGCTTTGGTGTCGGGATCGAGCCCGTCCGACAGTCCCTTCACGATCCCGATCTCACCGACGAACTGGTACGCCGCCTCCGCATCGGCACCGAACCAGACCGGCTCTTCAAGAGACGTGAAACCGATCGACTCGAAGCCGGCACCGGCTAGCAGGCCGCGCACATCCTCCGGATCGGCGAGCGCCATCGGGCCCGGCACCCCGGCCGCCGGCATCGGAAGGTCCCGCCCGGCGACCAAGATCTCGCGCACGGTCATGATCCACTCGTTCTTTCGGATGTCCTGCCACACCAGCATCGCCAGCCGACCGCCCGGACGGAGCGCCGCCGCGATATTGGCGAAGGCGGCCATTCGGTCGGCGAAGAACATCACGCCGAACCGGCTGATCGCGATGTCGAAAGCACCGGCGTCGAACGGGTACACCTGAGCGTCAGCTCGTCGGAATTCGACGTTGGGGACGCCTTCCGCGGTCGCGCGGCGTCGGGCGACGGCGAGCATCGACGAAGACAGGTCAACGCCGAGCGCAGATCCTTCCGGCGCAAGACGCGCTGCGTCGCGGGTTGACTGCCCACAGCCGCAGCCGATGTCGAGCACGTGGTCCGCCCGGCCGATCGGGTCGGTCGCCAGGAACCGAGCCCAGATCGAACGGTTCGTATCGTCGTACTCGTCGGCGAACTGCGTCCACTGGCCGCCCTCTTCGCCATCCCAGGCCTTCGCCATGTCGGTGTTGACGATTTCTTCGGACACGTGCAGCTCCCTTCCGAGTGCGTCCCGGCCGAAGCCGGCAAATGCGAGCCGGGTGCGACCAGCCCGAGGTGTCGCCGGGATAAGTATTCACTCGTGAAGGTCACCGCCGGCCGACTCTTGGCGGGACGAACGACTACGCGACGGAACGCGTGGGCTCGGCGCGGTAACGCGAGGGCCGGCCCTCCACGCCAGCTAATTTCCATGCTGGACGGGTCAGCGGCGTGAGGAGACTCGTCTCGATAGCCAAGGCGCGAACATCTGCAGCGCAATCGGAACGTAGTCGGCTGAGCAGCGGACTGTTCCACCCGTAAGCCTCGCCAAAGACTTCGGGCGGGATGCCCATCGCTTCGACGTCTTTCGGACTGGGCACCATAATTGCCCAGAATCCAATCGTCATCAGGAACGGCGTCGCCAACCCGATCACCATTCGATTCAGCGCGGAACGGGACGGGGCGTGACGCTCGAGCCACGCGTGGGCGAACCCGATGTGGCGCGCCTCTTCGGCAACGTGAATCTGCATGATTCGGTCGAGTAGCGGGTTGGTTCCGCCGGTGCGCAGGATGCTCTTCTGGACGTGGTCGATCGGTTCCTCGCCGGCGAGGATGATTTGAAAGAAGAACGATGGCCACAAGGTCCCGAGCATGCCGACCAGCGGGAACACATTCTTCAGCCACGGCCGTAACCCGGTGGCCTCAGGGCACGCGCGGTTGGTGAACTCCTGAAACATCTGTATGTGGTGGGTTTCCTCGGTGAGTTCGTGCATGAAGTAGCGGAACTCCGGGTTGCCGTTTTGCAGACCCATGAGGAACTGGGTGCCACCGAGCAGAAGCAGCTGCTCGAACTGGGAGCCGCACTTCGTGATGGCAGCGAGTCGAAGTCGCGCGACTTCAGCTCGGCGTTCAGCAGACAGGTTGCGGTACCAGTCGGTGTGGGCGAGCGGGTCGATGTCGGGGAGTTTCCACTCCGTTGTCGTGCCGTTGACATCGAACTCCGGTGAGTCCCA
>JAJFUQ010000101.1 GCA_021372355.1 Nocardiaceae bacterium
ACCGGTATGCGTGGATCCGCGACTCGACGTTCGCACTGTGGGGTCTGTACACACTCGGGTTGGACCGCGAAGCGAACAACTTCTTCCACTTCATCGAGGACGTCACGCAGAACGCGGACGGTACGCCGCGGCCGCTGCAGATCATGTACGGCCTCGGCGGTGAGACGCAGCTGACCGAGGGCACGCTCGACCACCTGTCCGGGTATGACGATGCTCGTCCCGTACGCATCGGCAACGGCGCGTTCGACCAGCAGCAGCACGACGTCTGGGGCGCGATGCTCGACTCGGTCTACCTGCACGTCAAGTCTCGCGAGCACGTGCCGGAGAACCTGTGGCCGATCCTGAAGATGCAGGTCGACCAGGCGATCAAGCATTGGCGCCTGCCGGACCGCGGTATCTGGGAGGTCCGCGGCGAGCCCAAACACTTCGTGAACTCGAAGATGATGTGCTGGGTCGCCCTGGACCGCGGGTCGCGGTTGGCGGTCATGCACGGTGAGAAAGAGATCGCCATCGAGTGGGCCAAGATCGCGGACGAGATCAAGGCCGACATCCTCGAGAACGGTGTCGACAAGCGCGGTGTCTTCACCCAGCACTACGACACCGAGGCGCTCGATGCGGCGAATCTCATGATGCCGATGGTCCGCTTCCTGCCACCCACTGATCCGCGCGTCCGGGCGACGGTTCTCGCCATCGCCGACGAACTCACGGTCGATGGCCTGGTCCTGCGCTACAAGGTCGAAGAGACCGACGACGGACTCGAGGGCGAAGAGGGAACGTTCACCATCTGTTCCTTCTGGCTGGTGTCTGCGTTGGTGGAGATCGGCGAGCTCAAGAGGGCCAAGCAGCTGTGTGAGCGACTGCTCTCGTTCGCGAGTCCGCTCAAGCTGTACGCCGAGGAGATCGACACCAAGACCGGTCGGCACCTCGGCAACTTCCCGCAGGCCTTCACCCACCTGGCACAGATCAACGCGGTCATGCACGTCATCCGCGCGGAGATGGAATTGGAAGGCGGGGAATTCGTTCCGGCCCGTTAGTGGCCAGAGTTCGGATATCCCGTCCACAGATTCGTGGTTTAGGTTTCGGTTCGTAGGGGAAACCCCAGGCAGAGCACCATCGCCTGGGGTTTCTTCGCGTTGCGAGGAGGTCCGTCCGGATTGTCGTATCTGGCAGGCGAATTAAGACTCCAGGACACTAGTTGACGATTCACAGTGTTTAAATACCATTCGGTCGGTTATGCTCAGTTCGTGCAAAACATACCGAACGGGATGGTTTCTCCGGACCGTACTCTCAGTTCCTCGCAGGACCGAGCCTGGCGTGGATTCCTCGACAGTGGCACAGTCCTCACGGAGGTGCTCAACCGCGAGTTGCAGGCGCGAAACGACTTGTCGCTCGCGCAGTTCCGCGTACTGGAACTCCTTATTGCGGCACCCGACAACTGCCTGCGCATGAGCGATCTCGCGGACGGCGTGCTGTCCTCGCGCAGCAAGCTCACGCATCAGATCGGGCGCATGGAGCAACTTGGCCTCGTGCATCGGTCGGCGTGCGACTCTGATGCGCGCGGAGTCATCGCGCACCTCACCGATCGTGGCGCTCGCTGGTTCGACAAGGCCCAGGTCACCTATGCAAATGCTGTTCGCCGGTACTTCATCGAAGCGCTGAGCGGCGACCAGCTGAAGATCCTCGAATCGATCTTCGAGCAGGTGACCGGAGCACTCGAACGCCCTGCGGTCCACGCGGTGCGCCAGCTCGCCAGCTGAACCGGCTACGATTGCCACCACTGGAAGCGTGGCAGAGCGGCCGAATGCACTCGCCTTGAAAGCGAGCGTCGTGAGAGCGACCGGGGGTTCAAATCCCTCCGCTTCCGCTCGAGCCCTGACTTGTCTATACAGGTCAGGGCTACATTTTTGGCTTATCCGGCCGCTGCGGAATCGCCTGCCGCCTCGTTGATCAGGGAGCTGATCTGTTGGGCGACTTCGTGCGGGTCCGGCACCAGGTCGGTCAACGTGTGTGCCCCGGTGATCGACAGCAGCACCGCGATTGCGATTTCGGCCAGGATGATCGTGATGGCATGACGAATGAGCCATCCGATGATGAAGATGGCGATGATGGCGACCAGGAGCCCGTGCGTCAGCATGGTGCCCAGTGTCCTGATTCCGAGACGTCCGCGCACTGTGGGGAAGTTCGCAGTACCTTCCAACCATGAAGTTCGACCTCCAAGGTGTGCTCAACAACTTCGCCTCGACGCGCCTCGGCCCGGCCGCGCGGGCCTTTGCGAGGCTCCACGTCAAAGTGCACGGAACTCCCGTTGGCAAGATGTTCGACCGGTACTTCGGCGCCCCGGTGTTCGAGATGACCGTCCGCGGTCGCAAGACGGGCGAACTCCGGACGGTCATGTTGATCCTGACCCGGCGCGGCGATGACATCGTGGTCGCCGGATCGAACGCCGGGAATGAGGCGGAGCCGAACTGGTTCCGCAATCTGCGCGCGGCCGGCGAAGCGACGGTCAAGGTGGCGGGGCAGGCCTGGCCAGTGACATTCCGGGTCGTCGAAGGGGCCGAGCGCGAGGAGTGCTGGCGCCTCGTCAATGCGACTTATCCGTCCTTCTCCACGTACCAGGAGCGGTCGACGCGCGAAATTCCAGTTGCCGTTCTCGAACGTCGCTGAATTCGATTTCGGCTGCGCGCCAGCGAATTCGACATTTTTGCCGGGTTTGTACAAATGCGCCGCGGCGTCACTTCCCGCACTCGAACCGCCGTGCCACGCCCATTCTCAGGTGTACTCTCCGAACAGTGAGTTAGATCACATCTAGGCCGTGCTGCGTCGCACTGAAACGTGTTGGGAGAACCCGTGACTGGCGTTATGGACGAACGGTTCGAAGCTTCCGAGAAGATCTCGTCGCGACTGATCAAGTCGTCGCTGAAGCAGTCGTACGACCCGTGGACGGACATCGACTGGGACCAGCCGATCAGCAAGGACAAGCCGTTCATCCCGCTGCACCGGTCGACGCTCTATGGCACCGAGATGTGGGAGTCGATGTCTCAGGAGCAGCGAATTCTGCTCACTCGCCACGAGGCCGGCAGTATCGCCAGCTCGGGTATCTGGTTCGAGATGATCCTGATGCAGATGATCCTGCGCACGATCTACGACATGGACCCGCGCACCGCGCACGTCCACTGGGCGCTCACCGAGATCGCGGACGAGTGTCACCACTCGATCATGTTCGGCAAGGCCCTCGAAAAGACCGGCATGCCGCCACACCGCCATTCGAAGATGTTCAACGAACTGGGCCGCATCTTCAAGACCATCGCGTGGGGACCCATGGCCTACGCCGGAATCCTGGTGGCCGAAGAGATTCTCGACGAAGCGCAGCGCGAGGGAATGATCGACGAAAGCGTCGAGCCGCTCGTGCGCCGCGTCAACCAGATCCACGTCACCGAAGAAGCGCGGCACATGCGTTTCGCTCGCGAGGAGATCGCGGACATGGTGCGGGCCGGTCTCGATCCGGCCGACAAGCTCGCGCAGCAGACGATTTGCGCGGTCGTCGGATTCGCCATCGTCGAGTCGCTCATCAGCCCCGGTGTCTACCCGGCGGTCGGGCTCGACCAGAAGGAAGCCCTCCGCCAGGTTCGCAATAACCCGAACATGCATCAGGCTCGCGCGGACTGGGGCAAGGGTGTTGTCGAGTTCCTCGCGGAGAACGACCTCATCGGCGGCCCGGCGGCCGGCCTGTGGCGCGCGTGTCACTTGATCACCGACGCGGACGTCGAACGCGGCCTGCTGGGCAAGGGCGTGGATCTGGGCACCTCGGCCGCGATGCACGCCGCACAGTCTGTCCTGACTCAGATTCCCGGCCTGAACCGCCTGGTCAGCGGCACTCTTGCCGGTATCGGTAAGGGTCCGGGCAAGCAGCCCAAGCCGGCCGACTTCGACACTCACCACATGGGATTTGGTAACCCGATCCGGGCGATTGCGGACTTCACGCCAGTGCAGGCCATCCGAAAGGCGACGGGATTCCTGCCGTGGGGGCTACTCGGCGACCCGCTGGCCCCGGCGAAGCGGCCCCGTAAGAAGCCGCAGACCTCCAAGAGTGTGCACCGCCTGGCGGTCATCGACATCGAACCACTCACCGAGGACGCCGTCGCGGTCACCTTCGGGGTCCCCGAAGAGGTCGCCGAGCTGTATCGCTACAAGCAGGGGCAGCACATCACCATCGAGGCGCTGCTCAACGATGAGAAGGTTCGCCGCAACTACTCGATCTGCTCGTCGGTCGGCAAGCAGGAGCTCCGGATCGGCGTCAAGAAGGTGCCCGGGGGCGTGTTCTCGAGCTACGTCGTCGACGAACTCGAGGTCGGCGACGCGGTCGACGTCGTGCCACCTGCCGGACGCTTCTTCACGGAGCTGTCGGCGGACAACTTCATCCACTACTGCGGAATCGCGGGTGGTAGCGGTATCACCCCGATCCTCTCGATCATGACGAGTGTTCTCGAAGAGGAGCCGAACAGCAGGTTCACGCTCGTCTACGCCAACCGGGACCCAGAGTCGATCATGTTCTTCGGCGAGATCACGGACTACCAGTTCCGCTACCCCGACCGTCTGAAGGTCATTCACGTCCTCGAGCAGGGCGGCGATTCCGGACCCGGATTCGCCGTCGGCCGGATCGACGCGGAGAAACTGTCGGATCTGGCTACCAAGGGTGACGTCGGCCACTGGTTCATGTGTGGTCCCGGCCCGATGACCGAGGGTATTCAGACGGCGCTCGCCGACCTCGGTGTGGACAACCACAAGGTCCATATCGAGCTGTTCAACACGATCGGCGTCAAGCCGACGGAAGCGGCTTCGGCTGCGGCCGAGGTCGTCGGCGTCGGTTCTGCGACGTTGACGTTCAGCTTCGAGGGTGCCGAGGAGACGATCGCAGTCGAAGAGAACGAACTGCTTCTCGACGCGGCGCTCCGCACGGGCCAGGACATCCCGTGGTCGTGCCGCGAGGCCGTGTGCGGAATGTGCCGGGCGAAGAAGGTCTCCGGCGAGACCACTCCGATGATCGAGAACCACTCGCTCACCGACGACGAGGTCTCCGACGGAATCATCCTGACGTGCCAATCCAAGTGTGCGAGTTCGGAAGTGGAGCTCGACTTCGACGTCTGACACTTCGGCGATGAAACTCCGCGCGTTCCTTGTGGTCGCGGGATTGCTGGTGCTGGCCGGGTGTGGCACGACCACGATCACTGGAAGCGGGGTGGCTCCGAAGTCAGGGCTGCACAAGCCGTCGATCACGGTGACCACCCGTTCCGCCGATGCCGGCCTGGGAACGCGCGACCACCCGGTTCCGATTGGAATCGCGCACGCCGTGGGGGACGAGTGGAACGTGACTGTGGTGTCCATCGATCCTGATGCCTGGGACGTCATCAGCGCGGAGAACGAGTTCAACGATCCGCCCGCGGCGGGCCGCCAGTTCGTCATGGCCCGGATTCGAGCGGAATACGTCGGGAAGAAATCCGGCGAGGCCTGGGTCGATCTGAGCGACAGCTACCTCGGTTCGAATCGCGTGACCTTCGGCAATTCAATGGACGACTACTGCGGCGTCATCCCGGACAGCCTCACCGACAAGGGCGAACAATTCCCGAATTCGACGGTCGAAGGAAACGTCTGCTGGTCCGTCCCCATCGACAGCACGGTCGGTGGCAGTGTTCTGATCGAGTTCGGTTTCAGTGACGACGACCGAGTTTTCTTCGACGGCGTGAAGTAGCCCGTGACTATCGGGAACGCCAACGCTTCCACAACGCGGTCGCGGCGGCCCGCGTCTTTCCGTCGTGAACGAGCTCGGCCTCGCACACGATTTCGGATTCGCTTGCGCGAGTGATGTATCCGCGCAGTTCCACCGGCGCGCTCAACGGGCTGGGCCGCAGGAATCGCACATCGAGGCCGGCGGTCACGAACGCGAGCGGGGCGCCCTCCGGCGCCTGCCAGCCTTGCCGGTCGGCTTCGTAGAGGACGGTCGCTCCGCTGTGGCAGTCGAGGATCGTCGAGATGATGCCACCGTTGAGGAAACCCATCCCATTGTCGTGCTCGGGCCACGGCGAAAACGTGGCGTATATGAATCCTTCTGTGGGGTAACTCTTAAGCTGTAAGCCACGGGGATTCGCAGGGCCGCAGCCGAAGCACTTCATGGTCGGAAACAGGCGGTCCTGAACACTGATCTCCGTCATGGCCCCAGCCAACCACACGGTCGGCGCCCGTGGGCCCACCTGCAATGGAGCAGGAAATCGATACGAGTTTGGTCGAATGACCAGGCGTGGGGAGATTTGACATGACCGATGCGGCTTCGGAAGTCGCACATGAACTCGGCGGACCTATGCCACCTGGCTTCCGTGCGCTGAGCGAGGAGAAGTTGCGTTGGCTCGCAACGACTCTCAGTCATGCGAAGCAAGCGCACCTCGATGAACTCGACGCCAGTACAGAACGTGCTGTCGCGCGCCTGCCGTTGATGCTGCGAGGACCCGTACGGGGAATCCTCGGGGGCACGAAGTGAGCGAGGCGACGGATACCCAGTCCGAGTTGGTCAAGCTCGCACGGGTGCTCGGCGAGGACGTGAGCGCACTGCGCTTTCTGGAACCCATCGGCTGGGTTGACCTGCGCAAGTTCCGCCATCAAGTGATGGATCAGTTCTTTGCGGCCGCGGAGGATCGACTTCACCGGTTGGCCGAGGCGACGAAGTTCGTGCCGAACCCGGTGATCCTGAAACTCGCCCCGAAGCACATCGATCCGCGGATGGCGGCGGCGCTGGTCGGCGTCGTGGATGCCGACAAAGCGCTCAAGCTCATTCCGAAGCTGCCGCCGACGTTTCTCGCCGAGGCCTATACCTACGTCGATGCGCGGCGCGCGGCGAACATCCTCGCCAAGACTCCGGTGGAGACGACCCGCCGCTTCCTGCCGATTCTGCTCGAGCGGGGCGAGTACATCACCGTCGGTCAGATCCTGCAGTACCTGACTCCGGGCGCTCTGAAGGGTGTT
>JAJFUQ010000102.1 GCA_021372355.1 Nocardiaceae bacterium
CTCGCGCAGGACATGTACGAGATCATCGAAGCCGTGGCACCGACCGGGCCGGTGGTCGTGGTGGGACATTCGATGGGCTCGTTCACCATCCAGGCCCTCGCCGGAATCCACCCGGAACTCTTCGGAGAACGCATCGTGGCCAGCGTGCTCATCAGCACAGCTGCGCAGGGTTCGACGCTGATCCGCGCGGTTGTGCGCAACATCCCGGTGGCCCATCGAATCGTCAGCCCCACGGCGAACGTGCTGGAGATCGCGCACGTGCTGCGGCCGTACCTGGTCAGGGCCCTCGGAATGGGGTTGTACCGGCCGTTCTCGTACCTGTTCGTCGACCGCAGGTCATCGTCGGAAGCCAAGCACGAATTCCTGGCGGTCATTTCGGCAGCCCACCTCGACGTCATGGGCGAATACCTGCTGGCGCTGGCTGCACACGAGGAGATGGCGTCGTTGCCGGCGTTGGGAAAGGCGCCGTGCATGGTCATCACCGGCGGCAGCGACCTCATCGTCGTCCCGGCGTTGTCGGAGGCGGCGGCCGCGGAGATTCCCGGCGTCGAGCACGTCATCATTCCCGAAAGTGGCCACATCGTCGTGTTCGAGAAGGCCGATGAGGTCAACGGCCTCGTCATCAGGGTGATCAACCAGGCGATCGAGTCTCTGGCGCGGCGGCGCGGCGCCTGAGCGAACCTACCTCGGCACCGGAATTCGCATGAGATCCTCGGCTACCACGATGTCGCCGGAGAACGCGTCGGCGGCCTGTTCGTGGTGACGTGTCAGGTCGGGGTATCGCTGCGAGAAATGCGTCAGGACGAGCCTGCGCACGCCGCATTCGGCCGCGACTCGACCCGCGTGCCGAGCCGTCAGGTGACCGTACTTCGCGGCCAATTCTTCGTCCTGGTCGAGAAACGTCGCTTCGATCACCAGCAGGTCAGCATCCTGAGCGAGTTCGAACACGCCATCGCATAACCGGGTATCCATGATGAACGCGACGCGTTGTCCGCGACGCGACTCCGAGACATCCTCGCGCCGGACCACTCGTCCATCAACGGTGATCGATCCTTCGCGATCGAGTTCGCCGATCGCCGGTCCGCTCACGCCGAACTGAGCCAACTTCTCCGGGACGAATCGCCAGCCGTCCGGCTCGATGAGCCGGTATCCGATCGCATCGGCGGAATGGTCGAGGCGGCGTGCTTCGAGCGTGCCGAAGGTGTCCGTGACGATCGGCCCGTCTCCGCTGACCGGGTGCTCCCGGATGTCGACGACGTCATGAAACTCGCACGCGTGCCGCAGGCGCTGGAAGTACTCCTCCCCCGAGGCCGGAAAGTACGCCCAAACCGGGTGCTGTACATGATCCGCCGCCATCCGTTGGACGACGCCCGGCACGCCCAGGCAGTGGTCGCCGTGGAAATGGGTCAGACACAGCCGTGTCACCTGGTTCGCCGATACGCCGGCGAACAGCATCTGCCGTTGCGTGCCTTCGCCCGGGTCGAACAGGAAGCCCTCGCCGTCCCAGCGGAGAAAGTAGCCGTTGTGGTTGCGCGTGCGGGTCGGAGATTGACTGGCGGTACCCAGCACGACGAGCTCCCGAACCGACATACTTCGAGCCTATGACACCAGCGCACCTGGTTTGATCGCCGTCTTTTAGGCTGTGGGGGTGACGCACGAAAACCGGATCGCGGAACTTCTGGCCGAATTTCCTGTGCAGGTGCAGATTCCCGTTGCGTGGGGCGACATGGACGCGCTGGGGCACGTGAACAACACCGTGTATTTCCGGTACTTCGAGACGGCGCGGCTCAGTTGCTTCGCCGAATTGGGCGTGGGATCCATCGAGCAGTCCGACGTCGGTCCGATTCTTCACTCCGCGAGCTGCCGATTCCGGATCCCGCTCACCTACCCAGACACCGTCACCGTCGGTGCGCGGATCGGAGACATCGGCGATGACCGGTTCAACATGGTGTACCGGGCGGTCAGCCACCGTCACGGTGCCGTCGCCGCGGACGGCGAGTCGCTGATCGTCATGTTCTCTTACTCGACAGGCACCAAGGCTGCCGTGTCGGACGCCCTCCGAGCGCGGCTCATCGCGTTGCGTGGGGCCGCTTGAATCAACAGCCCGCTCAGCCCATCAGCTGCGCGGCGACGGTCGCGCCCAGTTCCCAGCAGGCCTGAAGATCGTCTTTTGTCGGCTTGCCGGACACCACGACGTTCTCGGCGGCCTTGACCCAACCCAAGCCGGTGGTTATCGACTTCACGGCTTTCTCGGCGCCCTCGCTGCCCTCGTTCGAATGCAAGTACAGCGCGTACGGCCTCCCCCGCGTCGCGTCGAGACACGGGTAGTAGATGCAGTCGAAGGCGTGCTTCAATGCACCGCTGATGTAGCCCAGATTCGCCGGCGAGCCGAGCACGTAACCGTCGGCCTCGAGGACGTCGCTCGCGGTCACCGACAGCGCGGCCTTTCGCACCACCTCGACGCCTTCGATGTCCGGATCGGTGGCACCCTTCACGACCGCCTCGAACATCTCCTGACAATGCGGAGATGGCGTGTGGTGGACGATCAGGAGCCGCGCCATCAGGCCACTCGCTCCGCACGTTCGAGCGCGACGGCCCGGCGCATCGTCGCGCGCGCCCGCTTGCGGTCGCCCGCGTAGTCGTAGGCACGCGCGACCCGGTAGTTGGTCCGCCAGTTGTCGGGGTCAGCTTCCCATTCGGTCTTGACCTGGGCGAACAGTTCGTCGGCGGCATCGCGGACGATGCGTCCCGAGGGACGCCGCGGCAGATCGGAGACGTCGAGTTCCTGACCGTCCTCGCGCATCCGGGCGGCGAGCCGCTGGTGGTCGAGGCCTGCTTTCACCGTCGTCACAACGGACCAGATACCCAGGAGAGGCAGAACCAGAATCCCTACGCCGAGTCCGATCGACACGGCATTGCCTTGCTGCATCAGCTGGAGCGAGATCGAACCGAGCAGCACGAAATACACCGCAAGCGCCGCGACCAACAGCGCGGTGACGACGTACGGAACGAGGTTGCGCTTCACAGACCCAGGAACGTCTCGAGCCCGACGGTCAGACCGGGGTGCTTCGCGATCTCACGACAACCGAGCAGCACACCGGGGCCGAACGACGAACGGTCGATCGAGTCGTGGCGGATCGTCAGGGTCTCTCCGAGAGTTCCGAACAACACTTCCTGGTGTGCGACCAGTCCGCGGAGGCGCACCGAATGTACCCGCACGTCGTCGACATCTGCGCCGCGCGCACCTTCGAGCTCCTGCGACGTGGCATCCGGGCTCTTCGCGACACCGGCTTCGGCGCGCGCCTTGGCGATGAGCTGGGCCGTTCGGTACGCGGTACCCGACGGTGCATCGGCCTTGTTCGGGTGGTGCAGCTCGATGACCTCGACCGATTCGAACCACTTCGCCGCCTGCTCGGCGAACTTCATCGACAGCACGGCGCCGATGGCGAAGTTCGGCGCGATGAGGACACCGGTCGATGGCGAACCGTCGAGCCACTCGCGAACCTGGGCGAGGCGTGCATCGTCGAAGCCCGTGGTTCCGACGACGGCGTGGATGCCGTTCTTGACGAGGAACTCCAGGTTCGGCATGACGACATCGGGATGCGTGAAGTCGATGACGACCTGCGTCTGCGAGTCGACGAACGTCTGCAGCGAGTCGCCCTGGTCGACCTTTGCCACCAATTCCAGGTCCGAAGCAGCCTCGACCGCTTCACACATCGCCTGACCGACTTTGCCCCGGGCACCGAGCACTCCGACACGAATGTTCACGCTGCAACCTTACTCGGACGACAATCGAGACATGGCTCGTCATCATCACCGACCTCTCGCAGTCGGTGTCTCCCTCATCGCATCGTTGGCTCTCGTGGCGGGCTGTGGGGCGAAGACCGAAGCGACCGCCCGACCCGGGGCCGACGGTGAGCGAGCTCCCGTCGGCGGCACGAAATGTCTTCTCGTCCTGCACGGCAAGGGCGGCGAAGGGGGCGAGTCCTACGTCGAGAACGACGTCACCAAGATCTTCCCCGCCGGCAACGCCTCCGCAGAATCGTGGGGTGGTCGGCAGTGGATCTACTTCCCGGACGGCAAGTACGAGGAGGCGAAAGAGATCGTCACGTCCGCCGTCGAGGGCTGCGGCCAGGTGATCATCGGCGGATTCTCGAACGGTGCGGGATTCGCGGCGAAACTGTACTGCCGTGGCGAAACCTTCGACGGCCGCCTGACCGGGGTCGTCCTGGACGATCCGGTCCCCGATCATGGCACCGACGGGTGCTCCCCTGGTTCGGACATCGACCTCACCGTGTACTGGACGGGTGCGCTCGTCGAGGCCAAACCCGGCTGGAAGTGTGCGGAAGCCGACTGGACCTGTGACGGCGGCGAGACGATCGGCATCGACGCAGCCCTCGAACACCTCGGGGGGCCGACCCTCAAGAAGAGCCCGTACACGGACCACCAGTGGTACTACGACGCGCCGGAACTCACGGCCTTCCGCTGACGCTCAGTTCCGCACACAGTCGTAGGTCAGCGGAATCTCATCGCCGAGTTCGACGACCTCGAACTGGTCAGCGCTGAGGGCGGCGAAGGAATGCGCGTCGACGCCGAGGTCGGCCCACTTGGCAGTGCTGTTCGAGTCGTCGGCAAAGGTCAACGGGATCTGGCCACCATCGGACAGCAGCATGCCGTAGGTCTTCAGAGCCGCGATGACGACTTTCTCCGAGGCGTTGAAGCCCGAGTCATCGAAGTCTGCGCGCAACCGGAACCGCACTCCATACGGTGGTGCGTTCGGGTCACTGGACGCCGGTCCGCCGGCGTGCGTGGCCGGGCGGACGAAGACGCCCTCCTTCATCCGATCGTTCGGCAGGATGAAGCGCAACGCGTGCGGGATCTCGCCGGCGGCGACCTCGTCGGCGGTTGGCAGCAGCCCGGCAATCGGGAATCCCGCGGCATCGGCGCTCGTGCACTGTTCACCGCGGAGTGTGTCCGGGTAGGTCTTGTTGAGGTCCCACACGAAGAAGCCCTCGGCCTTCAGACTGTCGCCGTCACGGGTGCCGTGATAGATCTCGTAGAGCTTCTCGTCGGCCGCATCGACCACGAGCAGGTGGCAGTCGTTTTCGGAGCTGTCGCACGACAGATCCTCTGACCCCTCCATATGGGCGCCTTCGGGTACGGGCATCTCCGCGGGCACCTTGTCGCAGTCGGGCCCGCCGAAGCAATACGGATCGGTGCCCACCACGGTCATGCGCGGAGTACTGCTGTCGGCGTAGAAGACGGGGATCGAGAAGTCGATCTGAAATGCGTTGTCGTTGCCCCAGCCGCCCGCTGCGGTGAGCGCCGCGATGATCGCCTCGCTGCGGTCGCTGGGTGCGGCTGCTGCCACGTCGACCGTCCACGGCTGCGTTCCCGCGAACAGCGCACCGCCGGTCGGCTCTCGTTTGCCCGGAACCGGACTTCCACCCGCCGACGTAGAGCACGAAACCACCGCCGCGGCGAGCAGGAGTACCGCGGCCCGAGTCCGCCGGGGACGAAGCCTGGCCATCCCCCGAGCGTAGCCCCAGTCGGTCGTTCGTTTCGCCCTATTAGGCCGTCTAGCTGCGCTGATGCGTGTTCGGTGCGCCCGCGAACCTGTATCGACCTTGTACGGACATCGGATTTTCCCTTGTCGCGGTTTCGGTGACGGCAAGACAGTGACTCCACATGAACGCCCTACCCGAGGAGCCCACGATGTCGTCCCCCACACTCGAGCGCCCGAAGCCGCACCTGTCCAAGCGCGAACTCGAGGTCATGCGCGCCTGGTTCGCGTCGAACTCGAAATCCGAAGCGGCCGGGTCGCTATACCTGTCGCTTGGCACCGTCAACACGTACCTCACCCGGATTCGGGCAAAGTACCTCAGCCTCGGACGGCCCGCCGGAACCAAGGCGGCGCTCGTCGCCCGGGCGATCGAAGATGGTCTGATCGACGTGAGTGATCTCTGAAACGCTGACTTATCCTTCTTATGAATGACATTCGGCTTCGCCTCTGCTGGACTGACGGCGACATGGATACCGTCTCACGCGTGTCCATTCACCCCGACTCCGAATCTCTGAGGGTTGATCCGGCAGGCGCCACCAATCGCATCGAACTCGGCAACAAACTCACCGAGCTTCGCGAGGTCGCCGGACTGACCGTGCGCGAAGTTGTCGACCTCTCGGGCTCCCTCCACGGGACGGTGGCCGGTTGGTTCGCGGGCCAACACGTCCCAACCAAGGCGAGCCGAGCGATGTTCGACGACGTGCTCGCTGCCCTCGGGGTCGAAGACGTGGTCACACGTGACAGCTGGTGGGAGGCGGTGACACGTGCCCGACGGGCTCCCGGGCCGCGAGGCGAGCGGTCGCCCTACAAGGGCCTCGCCAATTACACCGAGGACGACACCAAGGTGTTCTTCGGACGCGCTGACCTCATCGCAGACGCTCTCGAGCTCATGGCTCCCGCTCGTCCGGTATTCATCGTCGGGGCCTCGGGATCCGGAAAGTCATCATTGATCCGCGCGGGGATCATTCCGGCGCTCCCCGCACCCCTCCGGGCCGTGGTCATCAAACCTGGCGATCATCCGTTGTCGCTGCTTCTGAACTCAGAGATCGATGCGGAGACCGTTCTGTGCATCGACCAGTTCGAAGAGTTATGGACGATGCGCCGAGACCGGGACGACCGCACGAAGTACCTGTCTATGCTCCTCACTCACCCCGCCAAGCCACGAATTCTCGTCGGGTTGCGCGCCGACTTCTATCCTCGAGCGCTCGACGAGCCGCTACTGCTCGAGCATTTGAAGGACCGCTGCCTCCTGGTTGGACCGTTGACATCGGAGTCGCTCAAGGACGCCATCCGGCGTCCGGCGGAGTCCGCAGGATTCGTCGTCGACGACGAACTCGTCCAGGTTGTTCTCAGCGACCTCGCGCCACGCGACTCGCGGCGGACTCACGATCCGGGTGCATTACCACTGCTTTCCCATGCCCTCCTGAGCACGTGGGAGCTGTCCCAGCGCAAACAGATGACGGTCGCCGCTTACCAGGCGACTGGTGGCATCAAGAGCGCGGTCGAAAGGTCGGCCGAACAGGCGTACGCGGAGATCGACCTCGCTGAACAAGGAATCGCCCGAACCATCTTCCGACGACTTGTCGCGGTCGACGGTTCTACCGAAGCGCGCCGTCGGGTCGGGCTCGCGGAACTCTTCGACGTCGACACCGCGGCGGCGGTCCGAGACGTGGTGAGCACCTTCGTCGATCACCGTCTGCTGACGCTCACCGAGGACACCGTGGAGATCACGCACGAGGTTCTGTTGAGTCAATGGAGCCGCCTGCGAAAGTGGGTTCGGGACGGCAAGGACGGGCTACTGATCCACCGTCGGCTCACCATTGCCGCGCAGCTGTGGGAAGAATCCCGGCACGACGAGACCACTCTGTTGGGACCGGACCGACTGAAGGTGTTCAGTGATTGGGCAAAGGACGGCAACAACCGCCGCGAGCTGAACAATCTCGAGAAGGCATTTCTCGACGCAAGTGCCGCCCACCGAGCCGCCCTGACCGTCGCGGAGGAACTGCGCCTGCGCAAATCTCGGAGGCTGAACCGTTCGCTCGGCGCCATCTCCGTATTCGCACTTGTCGCTACCGTGGGCGCTGGCACAGCGGGCCTTTACGCTCAACGTGAGAACGGTGCTGCTGAATTCACCGCACGACAAGCGAAGTCTGTGCAGGCCGCGAATGCCGCGCGTCACCTACGTGACACCGATCCCGCGCTGGCAGCTCAAATCGCCGTCGCGGCGTACCGGCTCGCACCAACCGTCGAGGCCACGTCGGCGTTGATCGACGCGACCGCAATCAAAGCGCCGACGCGGCTGACGTTCAGGCCGGGGCCGATAGCAGTGCGGGTGAACCGACAGAGCACACAAATGATCGTCGGCACCGTCGGCGGCGCGGCGCAGGTCTATCGCATCGACATTCCGACGCCCCAGTTGACCGGAAACTTCACGCCGCTCGTAGGTGGCGGAGCCATCGACGCCATCGCGTACTCGCCCAACGGGCGCTACGCGGCGGTCGGCGGGGCCACCGGCGCTGCGCTGTGGCAGGTCGATCAACCGAAGCCGCGTCTCATCACCACGGTGACTTCCGTGCAGGAAGGTGGCGGCGCAGTGCACCGCATCGAATTCAGTCCGAATGGCGAGGTCTTGGCGATCGGCGCGCCGGATGGTTCCGTCCAACGCTGGGACATCGCCGACCCGTCGACTCCGAAAACACTGGCGCCGTTGCCTGCCGACGGCACCACGGGACCCGGGCGCGGGTACTTCGCGTTCAGTGCCGACGGTTCGTACATGGCCTCTGCTGCCGACGGCAATTCCGTGACTCTGTGGGACGTCTCCGCCCAAACGCCAACCGCCATCGCACAGGCGACGATGCCGACCGCTCACTCACCGGCGTTGCTGGCGGTGGCTTTGAGCAACGACGGAACGAAACTGGCCGCTGGCAGCTCTGATGGGGCCATCTACCGCTGGGACATCAGAGATCCGCGCCAGCCGGTTTCCGTGCCGCCGCTGACTGAGTTTTCCAGTTCCGTCAACGATGTCACGTTCAGCGCTGACAGTCAGCGCATAGCCGCGGTGAGCTCCGATCAGACTGTCCGCATATTCGATTGGGCGGACGGACGCAACGTTGCGCAGTTTCCGACGCCCGGAAACGAAACCTCCGTTCAGTACATCGGCCCGGATAATCGGTCACAGGACCAGCAAACCGGCGTGCCGGTCGATGGCCGGATCGTCGTCGGCAGCTCGGATGGGTCGGTCCGAATTTTCGATGCTTCGCCCACCGCCGGCGCGCCGGTCGACGACGGCCAGCCGCGCGGCTCCGAGACCCGTTCGAATCGAATCGTCGCCCTTGCTGGTCCCGTTCGATATGGACTCGATCTCGACGTGTGGGATGCCGCCCTCGCCGCGAATACCGGTGTGATGAGTCATGTCAACGACTCCCAGCTCATTCAATCCACCGCTGTGAGCCATTCTGTGGCGATCGGCACCAGTCCGGGCGGCGCGATGGTCTACGAACTGACAAACAACGGGCATGTCCTTAGTCAGGTGCAGGTCGCCACAGTGGGAGACCGAGCCGTCGATCAAATGCGCTTCTCTCCCGACGGCCTGACACTGGCAGTTACCACGTCGGGCGACCCAACAGTTCATCTGTGGAGCCTCGACGGCCATACCCGGCCGGTCGCGATGTCCTCCCTACGCGCAGGTGGCGAGATCAGCGGAATTGCCTTCCGCCCAGGCTGGAAGACCGGGCTGTTTGCCGCCGCGACCGCAGACGGATCGATCCGGATGTGGTCTCGCAATGACTGGGGTGAGTTTGAAAATCCACATGAGTTCTTCACGTTCCCCGCAGGCGTTGCCGCACTGACCTTTGTCGGTCGAAACCTGTTCGCGGTGGTCGACGAGAACCGGCGAACCAGCATATGGGACATCGCCGAACCAGCCAACCCGCGCAAACTCTCCGACTTCTCCACCCTCGGCCAGGACATACGGGCGATCGAAGCGAGCCCGAACGGCGCATTGCTTGCTGTGGCGGGCATCGGAGAGATGCAGTTGTGGGACCTCAGCACTCCGCAATCTCCTCGCGAGTTTGCACGACTTAGCGTCCCCGGTTCGCGCGTCGCTTCGCCCTACTTCTATCCGGACTCCGCCACGAGCACCCACAAGTCCATGGAGCTGAGAGCGATCCTGTCGAGTCCGACGGGTTGGGCGATCCGCAGTTGGCAGACAAACGCCGACACTGCGATTTTCCAGCTGTGTAGCGAGCGCGGTACACCCATCACTCGGGACGAATGGTCCACGCAGCTGCAAGGCATCGACTACTTCGATCCCTGCGCGTAACGCGGCACGTCAGCCGGGCAGGAATCCCTGCCCGGCCAGCGTGCGAAGCTCAGCTGGTACCTGGGACTTCTTTTTGTACGGTCCCACCACGGCGAGGGCGAACGGCCTCGACAGCACGATGCGCGCCACCTTGGCGACCTGTTCCGGCGTCACGTCTGCGATGCGTTCGAGAACGGACGAGACGCTGTGGTGCTTGCCGTAATTGAGCTCGCTGCGGCCAATACGGTTCATCCGCGAGCTCGAGTCTTCGAGGCCGAGGACGAGGCCACCGCGCAGTGAGCCCTTGGCCCGGCTGCATTCTTCCTCGGTGATTCCGTTGGCGGCCACGTCGACGAGCACCTCGCGAATGAGGCCCGAGACCTCGGCAACGTGTTCAGGCTGGCAGGCTGCCGAAACCGAGAACGTACCGGTGTCGGCGAACGTGTTGACCCACGACGAAACCGAGTACGCGAGGCCGCGCTTTTCTCTGATCTCCTGGAACAAGCGGGAACTCAGGCCTCCGCCGATCACAGTGTTGAGCACCGCCAACGGCCACCGATGGACCAGATCGTGGCGGCTGAACGACTCACAGCCAAGGGCGATATGCGTCTGTTCACTCTTGCGGTAGATGACCGTTGTCTGCGGCTTCGTGACCGGTTGACGCGTCCCAGCGCGTACCGCCGCGGGTTCGGTGCCCGGGTCGATCGAGTCCGCAAACGCCTCCGTGACCAGCGCAACGACCTGGTCATGGTTGATGTTGCCGGCGACCGCGACGACCATCTTCTCCGGCGTGTAGCGCTCGACATGGAACGAATGCAACGCCGCACAGTCCATCGACATCACGGTTTCTTCGCTGCCGATGATCGGCCGACCGATCGAATCGTCGCCGAACAGCGCCTCCATGAGCGCATCACTGACGAGATCTTCGAAATCATCGTCGCGCATCGCGAGCTCTTCGAGCACGACCTGACGTTCGAGCTCGACATCGTCCTGCCGACACAATCCGCGCAGGACCACATCGGAGACCACGTCGAGTGCCATCGGCAGATCCTCGTCGATGACGTGAGCGTAAAAGCACGTGTGCTCGGTCGACGTGAAAGCGTTCAGCTCTCCACCGACGGCTTCGAGACTCTGGTTGATCTCCAGTGCCGAACGCGTCGGCGTCGCTTTGAACAACAGGTGCTCGAGGAAATGTGCGGCACCGGCGACGGCAGGATCTTCATCGCGGGAACCCACCCCCACCCAGACACCGATGGAAGCGGAACGTACGCCGGGAACGCGCTCGGTGACCACCCGGATTCCTCCGGGCAGCACCGAGCGCGAAACACCAGCGTCTGCGGTGTTACTCAGCAGCAACTGCCTCGGTTGCAAGGTCCTCGGGAGCGTCGGTCGAAACCTCTGCTCCTTCTTCCGGGACCGGCACGAGCGAGATCTTGCCGCGGTTGTCGATGTCGACGATCTCGACGCGGATCTTGGTGCCCACGTTCACGACGTCCTCGACCTTGGCGATGCGCTTGCCGTTGCCCAGCTTCGAGATGTGCACCAGACCATCGCGGCCCGGGAGCAGCGACACGAACGCACCGAAGGCGGTGGTCTTGACGACCGTGCCGAGGAAGCGCTCGCCGACCTTCGGCAGCTGCGGGTTGGCAATGGCGTTGATCATGTCGATCGCCGCCTGGGCCGACGGACCGTCAGCCGCACCCACGTAGACCGTGCCGTCATCCTCGATCGAGATGTTGGCACCGGTCTGCTCGGTGATCGAGTTGATCATCTTGCCCTTGGGTCCGATGACCTCGCCGATCTTGTCCACCGGGACCTTGATCGTGGTGATGCGAGGCGCGAAAGCGCTCATCTCGTCCGGAGTGTCGATGGCCTCGGCCATGACGTCGAGGATCGTGAGGCGGGCATCGCGGGCCTGGCTCAGCGCGCCGGCAAGGACCTGCGACGGGATTCCGTCGAGCTTGGTGTCCAACTGCAGGGCGGTGACGAACTCACGAGTTCCGGCGACCTTGAAGTCCATGTCACCGAACGCGTCTTCGGCACCGAGGATGTCGGTCAGCGCGACATAGCGGGTCTCGCCGTCGATCGTGTCCGACACGAGGCCCATGGCGATACCGGCAACCGGCGCCTTCAGCGGGACACCGGCGTTGAGCAGCGACAGCGTCGAAGCACAGACCGAACCCATCGAGGTCGAGCCGTTGGACCCGAGAGCCTCCGACACCTGACGAATCGCGTACGGGAATTCTTCCTGGCTCGGCAGAACCGGCATCAGGGCGCGCTCAGCAAGTGCACCGTGGCCGATCTCGCGGCGCTTCGGCGAACCGACACGACCGGTCTCACCGGTCGAGTACGGCGGGAAGTTGTAGTGGTGCATGTACCGCTTGCTGGTCTCCGGCCCGAGGGAGTCGACCTGCTGCGCCATCTTCACCATGTCGAGGGTGGTGATGCCCATGATCTGGGTCTCGCCGCGCTCGAACAGTGCCGAACCGTGTGCCCGCGGGATGACCGCGACCTCGGCCGAAAGCGACCGGATGTCCGTGAGCCCGCGGCCGTCGATACGGAACTTGTCGGTCAGAATGCGCTGACGAACGAGCTTCTTGGTGACCGAGCGGAATGCCGCGCCGATCTCCTTCTCCCGGCCTTCGAACGACGGGACGACCGCGTCGAGAACCTCGACCTTGATCTCGTCGATGCGATCTTCGCGCTCCTGCTTGCTGGCGATCGTCAGCGCCTCGGAAAGCTTGTCCTTCGCGGCCGCGTAAACGGCGTCGTAAGCGTCATCGGCATACGGCGGGAAGAGCTTGAACTCGCCGGTCTCCTTGGCGGTCAGTGCCGCCAGGTCCGCCTGCGCCTTGCACAGCGTCGCGATGAACGGCTTGGCCGCCTCGAGACCCTCCGCGACGACCGTCTCGGTCGGAGCGGCAGCGCCACCGGCGACGAGCTCGATGACGTTGTCAGTCGCCTCGGCCTCGACCATCATGATCGCGACGTCGTTGCCGACCACGCGACCCGCGACGACCATGTCGAACACGGCCTTCTCGAGCTGCTCGTTGGTCGGGAAGGCGACCCACTGGCCCTCGATGAGCGCGACGCGAACGCCACCGACCGGTCCGGAGAACGGCAGGCCGGCAAGCTGGGTCGACGCCGATGCCGCGTTGATCGCGACGACGTCGTAAAGGTCCTTAGGGTCCAGGCTCAGGATCGTGACGACGACCTGGATCTCGTTGCGAAGTCCGTCGACGAACGACGGGCGCAGCGGCCGGTCGATCAGACGGCAGGTGAGGATCGCGTCCGTCGACGGACGGCCCTCACGACGGAAGAACGAACCCGGGATACGGCCCGCGGCGTACATGCGCTCTTCGACGTCAACGGTCAGCGGGAAGAAGTCGAACTGCTCCTTGGGAGCCTTGCTCGCCGTCGTGGTCGACAGGAGCATCGTGTTGTCATCCAGGTAGGCGACGACCGAGCCGCCGGCCTGCTTTGCCAGGCGACCCGTCTCGAAACGGATCACGCGCTGGCCGAAGGTTCCATTGTCGAGGACCGCCGTCGCCTCGAAAACGCCCTCTTCGATTTCTACTGCACTTGTCATGTTTTCTCTTCTCGACCTCTCGTCTTCGCCGTAGCCGAATCGGCGCACGAAAACCCTCGTGGTTCTCGCACGGCGCCTGACGAAAGGGAGGCGGTCATCGATCGAAGCGCCGGGGTTTCGACCGCCGGAGCCACTACCGAGGACCGACGCCAGATTTTGTCGGGGCCTACGGCTTGCCGGCCCCTCTCATCCTGAGATGGCCGACACAGGGAGTCTACGTGACCGAGTCCAGGCCACTGACGTCACATCCCCTCGACGCAAACGAAAAACCCGCGAGTGCCGAAGCATTTCGCGGGTTTGTCGTGGACTTACGTTATCGACGCAGACCGAGACGCTCGATGAGCGAGCGGTAGCGCTCGACGTCCGTCTTCGCAACGTACTTGAGCAGACGACGACGGCGACCGACGAGCAGGAGCAGGCCACGACGCGAGTGGTGGTCGTGCTTGTGCTGCTTGAGGTGCTCCGTCAGATCCTTGATGCGCTTGGTCAGCAGTGCGACCTGAGCCTCCGGCGAACCGGTGTCGGTCTCGTGCACGCCATACTCGGTAAGGATGGCCTTCTTGTCCTCAGTGGTGAGAGCCACGGATTTCTCCTGGTGATCACGTTTGCGCGAAAAGATCCTCCCTGAAAACCAACACAGGCAGGTGGCGGGCCACCGCAAACCGCAGCACACACCGCGCGCAAGATTATCAGCTCACACGTTCGAGACCGAAATCGAGTAGCTAGGTTCGATCAGCTCTCCGCCGCCAGGATGGCCCGCGTTCTTGCTACGTCGTCGTCGACGGCCTTGACCAGCTCATCGACCGAGTCGAATTTCACCATGGGTCGCAGGTGTTCGACGAAGTCGAGCGCCACGTACTTGCCGTAAAGGTCGGGCTCACCTTCGAGCACGTACCCCTCGACCGTGCGCTCTTTGCCGGAGAACGTCGGATTCGTGCCGATCGACACCGCCGCCGGCATTCGCTCCCCCGCGACGAGCGTTCCGAACTGGCCGCCGCCACTGAGCACCATGAACCAGGCGGCGTAAATGCCGTCGGCGGGGATCGCCGTGAATTGCGGCGGCTGAATGTTCGCCGTGGGGAAACCGAGACCACGCCCCCGGCCGAAACCGTGGACGACGTGACCCTCGATGCGGTGGTACCGACCGAGCGCATCGCACGCCGCGCGCACATCGCCGGCGTCCACGCAGGCGCGTGCGTAGGTCGAGGAGAACGTCAATGCGTCCTCACCCACCAGCGACACCGCGTCCACGGTGAACCCGAAGCGCCGACCGTCTTCGGCGAGCGTGGCCACGTCGCCGGCCGCTTTGCGTCCATACGTGAAGTTCTGCCCGACGACGACCTCGGCAACGTGCAATCGCTCAACGAGAATCTCGCGCGTGTAGCGCTCCGGCGTGAACTTCATGAAGTCGGCGGTGAACGGCATGACGCAGAAGACGTCGACTCCGAGCTGCTCGGCAAGCTCTGCCCGCCGGGTCAGCGTCGTGAGCTGCGCGGGGTGGCTACCCGGACGGACGACCTCCATCGGGTGCGGATCGAAGGTCATCAGCACACAGGGAACCCGCCGACGACGAGCCGCCGCCACCGCCCGACCGATCAACTGTTGGTGCCCGCGATGTACTCCATCGAACACGCCGATCGTCAGAACGCAGCGGCCCCAATCGGCCGGAACATCATCGAGCCCACGCCATCTCAGCACGTCTCGGAGCCTAACAGGGTGTGCTGGCGGCCCTCAGCGTGAGCGTAAAGCCCGTAAACTGGATAACTGTGCCGAGAACTCGCCCCGGAACCAACGCCGATGATGTCCTGACCGCAGTCGCCCAGGACTATCTCAAGGTCATCTGGACGGCGCAGGAATGGTCGAACACCCCGGTCTCGACGAAGATGCTCGCCGAAAAGATCGGCGTCTCGGCATCGACCGTGTCGGAGGCCGTGCGAAAGCTCGCAGGCCAGGGCCTCGTCGAGCACGAGCGTTATGGCGCAATCGAACTCACGCCAGAAGGCCGGAACGCCGCGGTAAGCATGGTCCGTCGCCATCGCCTCATCGAAACGTTCCTCGTGCACGAACTCGGTTACGGCTGGGATGAGGTCCACGACGAAGCCGAGGTCCTTGAGCACGCCGTTTCGGACCTGCTCATCAGCCGCATCGAATCCAAGCTCGGATTCCCCCAGCGCGACCCGCACGGCGACCCGATTCCGTCCGCCGACGGCCGCGTGCCCACCACTCCCTCGCGTCAGCTGGCCGACCTCCACAACGGCGAATCCGGTCGTATCACCCGGATCTCGGACTCCGACCCGGCGATGCTTCGCTACTTCGAATCCGTCGGGATCACGCTCGACGAGCACCTTTCCGTCGTGGAACGCCGTGACTTCGCCGGCACCATCGCCATCCAGATCGGCGAATCGACGTCCGACCCGGTCGACCTCGGCCAACCGGCGGCACGTTCGATCTGGCTCGGCGTCGACTGACCGACTCTGAACACGAGAAAGGCCCGGACCGAAGTCCGGGCCTTTCTCGTTGACTGCTTAGTGCTTCTCAGGTCCGAGGTAGTACTCGAAGACCAGACCGAAAGTCGCACCGAGGATCAGGACGACTCCCAGAACGATGAGCCACGGCTCGAAGAACGCCATGCCGGTCGCGGTGATGGTGATCATCGCGGCCAGGGTGACGGGCCAGAAGCTACCCGGGCTGAAGAAGCCCAGCTCGCCGGCGCCGTCCGAGATCTCCGCGTCCTCGACGTCCTCCGGACGCAGGTCCAGACGGCGAGCGACGAAGCGGAAGTACGTCGCGATGATGAACGACAGTCCGGTCGTGAGCACGAGGGCGGTGACGCCCGCGTACTCAGTTCCCTTGTTCGACAGCGTGGTGAACGCGCCGTAGAGGAGCGTCGCGAACAAGAAGAAGACCGTCAGGAGCTCGAAGAGCTTGGCTTCTACGCGCATGTTTTCTCAGTCCCTTACTTGCCCGGCAGACCCGAGGCTTCCTTGGAAGCCCGGTCGGTGTTGAACGGAGCGGTCGAGGTCGCGATCGGCGACTCACCGATGGCAGCGAGGGCTTCACCGTTGGTCTTGCCCTGCTTGCGCAGATCCAGGTACTTCTGGAAGTTCTCCGGCGTCACAGCGCGGACCTCGAAGTTCATCATCGAGTGGTACGCACCGCACATCTCGGCACAACGTCCGACGTAAGCGCCGACCTTCTCGATCTTGTCGATCTGGAAGATGTTGTCCGAGTGGTTCTCGGCCGGGTTCGGCACGACGTCGCGCTTGAAGAGGAAGTCGATGACCCAGAACGAGTGAACGACGTCCGCCGAAGCGAGGTGGAACTCGATGCGCTTGTCGATCGGGAGAACCAGAACCGGGATCTCGGTCGACGAGCCGACGGTCTCGACATTGTCGTACTTCAGGTACGTGATGTCTTCACCCGACTTGCCGTGGACCGGTCCGGGACGAAGGCACTCGTCCTTGCGCTCCTTGAGCTCCTCGCCCGAGAGCTTGGCGAGCTCGTCCTGGGCGCACTCACCGGTGGTCAGCGAGCGGTTCTTGAGCGCCGCGGCGTTCTTCGCAATCTCGGCTTCCTTGGCCGTGTTGGCCAGGTTCTCGCCGTAGACGTCGCGGTACCCGAACTTCCAGTTCCACTGGAACGCCGTCACGTCGACCGTCACGTCCGGCTTGTGCGTGGAGTGGTCGTTGACGTAGTTCTGCACCACGACGGTGAAGTAGAAGAGCACCGAGATGATGACGAACGGGATGAACGTGTACGTCAACTCGAGCGCCATGTTGTAACCGGTCTGGCGCGGGAACTCGGGACTGTTCTTCTTCTTGCGGTGGAATGCCACCGTCCAGAAGGTCAGACCCCAGACAAAGACACCCATTGCGAGTGCTGCGACCACCGACCACGACCAGAAGTCGCGCATCTTCGTGGCCTGCGGCGTAACGCCTTCGGGCCAACCAAAGCGCGTCACGCCATTGTTCAGATCGCAGCCTGAAATAACCAGGGCCGCTACGACCAGCGCGAGCGCCAATCCAGCACGCCGGAGAACCCGACTGTGTTGCACGTTCATGCCTTCCTGATCGCCAAAAAACCGCAGGGGCAAGCCAGAAGCTCTGGCCCGAATACTACGCAGCGTAGACCAGTTCCGTGGCGACTTCGTTGACGGGTCCGCAGCGACACACCGAAATGCTCGGGCATACTCGGCATTTGAGATTCAGTTGGGCCGGTGAAAGCCGCTAGATCGAGGCAGGTAAACGTGTGTGGACTGATCGGGTTTCTTGCGGCATCGGGAACCAATAAAGGGACGATTTCGCAGGTAGAAGCCGGTTTGCCATGCATGCGGCACCGCGGGCCCGACGAACACGGCACCTGGCATGACAAAGACCTCATTTTGGGCTTCAACCGGCTCTCGATCATCGACATCGAGCACTCGCACCAGCCCTTGCACTGGGGTCCGCCGGATCAGCCCAACCGATACGCACTGTCGTTCAACGGTGAGATTTACAACTATCTGGAGATTCGCGCCGAACTGAAGGAGAAGTACGGCGCGGTGTTCCACACCGAGGGCGACAGTGAGTCCATCGTCGCGGCCTTCCACTATTGGGGTCTGGACGCGATCCCGAAACTGCGCGGCATGTTCGCCTTCGCCGTGTGGGACACCATCGAGCGCAAGATCGTCATCGCCCGCGACCCGTTCGGCATCAAGCCGCTGTTCCTCGCGACCGGCCCCGGCGGCACCGCATTCGGTAGTGAGAAGAAGAGCCTCCTCGAACTGCTGCCGGCACTCGGACTCGGGACCGAACTCGATCCACGCGCGATCCAGCACTACACCGAACTCCAGTACGTGCCCGAGCCCGAGACGATGCACAAGGACATCGGTCGTCTCGAGTCCGGTTGCTACGCCACCTTCGCGCCGGGCGAGAAGCCGGTCGTCACGCGCTACTTCAAGCCGCAGTTCAAGGTGCGCCCGTTCGCCAAGGGTACGGAGCAACAGCGCTACCACGAGATCGCTGAGGCACTCCGAGACTCGGTCGCCAAGCATATGCGCGCAGACGTGACGGTCGGCTCGTTCCTCTCCGGAGGCATCGACTCGACCGCCATCGCGGCGCTCGCGATCCAGCACAACCCGAAGCTCATCACCTTCACCGTCGGTTTCGATCGCGAGGGTTACTCCGAGGTCGACGTCGCGGCCGAGACCGCCGAGGCCATCGGCGCACGTCACGTCGTCAAGAAGGTCACTCCGGAGGAATACGCGGCGTCGCTCCCCTCCATCGTCTGGTACCTCGACGACCCGGTGGCGGACCCGTCGCTCGTGCCCCTCTATTTCGTCGCGCGCGAAGCCCGCAAGCACGTCAAGGTCGTGCTGTCGGGTGAGGGCTCGGACGAACTGTTCGGCGGATACACGATCTACCGCGAGCCGCTGTCGCTCAAGCCGTTCGAGAAGCTCACGCCGGGCATGCGCCGTGCCGCGGCACGAATGTCGGAGCGGATGCCCGAGGGACGGCGTGGAAAGAGCCTGCTCAGCCGCGGCTCGATGACCCTTGAAGACCGCTACTACGGCAATGCTCGGTCGTTCAACGACGAGCAGCTGAAGTCCGTCCTGCGCGACTTCCGGCCGGAATGGCTGCACCAGGACGTCACCGCTCCGATCTATGCGGAGTCGGAGGGCTGGGACCCGGTCGCTCGCATGCAGCACCTCGACCTGTTCACCTGGATGCGCGGAGACATTCTCGTGAAGGCCGACAAGATCACGATGGCGAACTCGCTCGAACTTCGCGTTCCGTTCCTCGACAACGAGGTCTACCGCGTCGCCGA
>JAJFUQ010000103.1 GCA_021372355.1 Nocardiaceae bacterium
CTGTGAACCCCAAGCTCAATGGCTCCTTCGTGCCTGGTCAGCTGACCGTGCACCACGATCCCGCGGTCGTGACCGCGGTGTCGAAGGCGCTGCGTGGTGTCGGCCGTAAGGTCGCCATGGTTCCCACCATGGGTGCGCTGCACGAGGGACACCTGCACCTGGTTCGCCAGGCTCGGAAGACGAATGCGGTCGTCATCGTGTCGATCTTCGTGAACCCGCTGCAGTTCGGTGTCAACGAGGACCTCGACGCTTACCCGCGCACCCTCGACGCCGACATAGAACTGCTCAAGGGCGAGGGTGTCGAGATCGTCTTCGCGCCGTCGGCGAACGAGATGTACCCGGACGGTCCGCGCACGATGGTCCACCCCGGACCCACCGGCGCAGACCTCGAAGGCAAGACCCGGCCCACGCACTTCGCCGGCATGCTCACCGTCGTGGCCAAGCTGCTGCAGATCGCGCAGCCGAACGCCGCGTACTTCGGCGAGAAGGACTACCAGCAGCTTGCGCTGATCCGGCAGATGGTCCGGGACCTGAACTTCGACACGAAGATCATCGGCATTCCGACGGTTCGCGAGAAGGACGGGCTGGCGATGTCCTCGCGCAACCGCTACCTCGATGAGGAGCAGCGCGAAGCCGCGTTGGCGCTGTCCGCGGCGCTGCTTGCCGGTGCCCGCTCGTCGTGGATGGGGCCGGACGCTGCGCTCAAGGCCGCGCACGAGGTCATCGCCGCGGTGCCGGCGGTTCAACTCGACTACCTCGAAGTCCGTGGCAAAGACCTCGGTGACGTGCCCGAATACGGCGAGGCGCGCATGCTCATCGCAGCCTGGGTCGGGACCACTCGACTCATCGACAACGTTGGAATCGTGATCGGCGGCGGGGAAGCCGACGCACAGCAGCCCGCTGCAGACGCAGTGGCTGCGAACTAGGAAGGGACGCAACGATGCTCCGGACCATGATGAAGTCCAAGATTCACCGCGCGACGGTGACTCACGCGGACCTGCACTACGTCGGGTCGGTCACGGTCGACTCCGACCTGATGGCGGCTGCCGACCTCCTGGAGGGCGAGCAGGTCGCGATCGTCGACATCACCAACGGTGCTCGACTCGAGACCTACGTCATCGCCGGTGAGCCCGGCTCGGGCGTGATCGGCATCAACGGTGCCGCCGCGCACCTGGTCAACCCGGGCGACCTCGTCATCCTCATCGCCTATGCGCAGATGGAGGACGCGGAGGCGAAGGCGTTCAAGCCGAACGTCGTTTTCGTCGACGGCGAGAACAAGCAGGTCGAACTCGGCAACGACCCGGCGCATGCGCCGGAGGGGTCGGACCTGATCAGCCCTCGGAAGCTGCAGCGAGTCTGACGTGCTTCTGGCCATCGACGTCCGGAACACACATACGGTTCTGGGCCTGTTCTCGGGCACCGGCGGGCACGCGAAGCTCGTCGCGGATTGGCGCGTGCACACCGAACCGCGCATGACGGCCGACGAACTCGCCCTGCAGATTCATGGGTTGATCGGCCAGCACGAGAACCACATCACGGGCGTCGCCGCCTTGTCGACGGTGCCGTCGGTGCTCCGCGAAGTGCGCCTCATGCTGACCAAGTACTGGTCGCACGTGGCCCACATCGTCGTCGAG
>JAJFUQ010000242.1 GCA_021372355.1 Nocardiaceae bacterium
AGTTGTTGCCGAACAGGTGCTTTCGTCGCAACCTGAGATAAGTGGCCGCTATCGGCTCTGAACGATCGTAGCGCGACGCATCGACCACGACGGTTCGATCACGGTGTCTGGATCGGCCTCCTCCGCTGGGACCGACGCCGACCGCATTCTGGGCAACCGTGCCCGCCTCGGGCCCGGCTGTAGACGTTGGCGTCCCACGAGTGTTGGCATGTGGGGCAAATCCACCAGGCCTTCTTTCCGCTGCCTGGTGTGACGTCCGCCGGCGTGAGAGGGTCGTTCCGGTCTGCGTCCCATTGGGCTGCGAGGGCGGGATACAGGGCTGTGAGGGATTTTTCGATCCGTCGGCGCTTGATGTAGCTATCGGCGACGTCGCTGCTCCACGGATGGTCTGTTGCCAGGTAGCTGCTGTGGTCGGCAGCCTCGAATCCGAGGCCCTGCAGTCTTCTGAGGGTCGCCTTCGCGCGAACCACCTCATCCGACAACGGCGGCACGACAACATCGTGCTCGCCGATTGTCGCCAGGTCCTCGCGAACTCGTATGACTGTCCATCCTGCTTCTGTGAGGAGTCGGGTCTTGCGGCCGTCCTTCTCCAGGCTGCCGGGTAGCTTGTGAAATCTGTTGCCGTCGAACTCTATTACGACGCCCCATGCTGAACACACCATGTCGCACTGCAGGATTCGTCCCGATTCCTTATGGATGACCGGATGGTCGGGGTCGATTGGGACACCGGCGGCGAGCAGTTCGTGCCTTAAGCGAATCTCTTCGACGCTAGTGCCCCAGAGGGTGCACTGCGGGCAGCCGCGCGCTTTGCGTCGGTTGTTGATCATGGCGGACCATTCGTGCTTTCGATCGCACTGCCACCACACCGTCTGCCCGCTGTTCGCGGTGACATCGGTGGCGGTCAGCGACGCATTGCGGGTGGGGTGCCACTGCGCGGCGATCTCTGGGTCGCGCTCGGCTAGTGATCGCCCAGGCTTGGGTGTACTGAACGCAACGGCACGTTGGCGGTCGGCGCAGGCCCGACATCCATCACCGCTTGCACGGCTGTAGATTGCCGCGTTCCATTCGTGACCACAGGTCGCGCACAGCCACCAGACGCGACGGCGGCTTCTGGCGGCAACATCCTCCGGAGCGAGGGGCGCATTGAGTGGCCCGCTCCACTCGGCGGCGATCGCGGGGAATACTTCGGCGAGTGAGCCGCCGGTCTTCGGCTTTGCGTTCGCACGCCCCGCCCTGCGCCGGCCGCATTTCGGGCAGCCGGCTCCTTTTCCCCGGCTCTGGATCATCGCGCACCACTCGTGGCCGCAGCTGCCGCAGAGCCACCACGCTCTGCGATTGCTTGCGTAGGTGACTTGATCGGGGGTGATGTCGGCGTTGAGTGTGGGATGCCATTCCTGAGCTGTTTCTGGGAAGCCTTCGGCAAATGAACCGCCAGGTCGCGGCGTGGACAAGATTGCTCTCTTAGGCGGTTGTGCGACTACAGGTTTCGGTGACCTTGTGAGCTTCCGTCCGCGCATCGCCTGGGCCCGAGCGGCACGCCCGCACGGTGGGCACCCAGCTCCCGCCGCGCGGTTCCCTACAGATGCAGCCCATTCGTGTCCGCACGCGGCACATAGCCACCACGCTTTCTCCTTCCGGGAGAAGGAAACATCTGACGGTGTCAGAACGCCATTGAGCGTGGGGTGCCACTCTGCCGAGACATTGGCGCATCGCTCGGCAAGCGAATTTCCCGGCTTTGGACGCGTTAAAGCCTTGCTGGCGCATCGTTTACAGCTGGAGCCGAGAGGTCGGTTCGACACTGCGATTCGCCATTCGCGTCCGCAGGCGCCACAGAGCCACCAAACTTTCTTGTTACTCGCATAACCGATATCGGTGGGCTTTAGATGGCCGTTCAGGGTCGGGTGCCACTCTGCGGCGACCTTGGGCAGCTTGTCAGCCAGGGATTGGCCCGGACCTGGGGTACCTTTCGCTTTCCCCGCGGCTCGACGACCACATTCACGGCAGCCATGACCGCCTGACGTGCGGCTGCTGATTCGCGCCTGCCATTTAGACTGACATCGGCGGCATATCCAGCCCACCTTGCGCTTGCTACCAGGGGTAACAGTGTCTGGCTGTAACCAGTCATTGCTTGGATCCCACTCGGCGGCCACGTCGGGGTACAGCGCTGCGAGCGAGTTCGCAACGGTCGCTTGCCCGTTTTTATCGGCCATCGTGAAGATTTTCGCCGACGCATGGATGCCACAGCTGTCAAATGACCGACTGGGGCTTAATGTGCGTTGTCGTGCCATGCGTTCGAGGTGGCAGATGTTGAAAGTGAAGCGAGCGCCGAGCAGTGCGCCGGTGGGTGAGGGAAGTGGTGATGGCCGACAACGAGGAGTCCGGCACTCGTGGGGGACAGGGGAACGAGGCCGGCAGCGTCTACCGGCGCGGCGTTGCTGCGACCTTGGCGACGCATGGCTTGCGTGGCAAGGGGATCGCCGCCCTTGACATGCCCGAGGTGGGGCCCTATCCGCAGGCCATCGCCTTCGAGACCCTTGACGCGATCGATGACATCCGGTGCGAACTGTCGGATGGAACCTGTCTGTATCTCCAGGCGAAGCGAACGTACGGCAAGGACGCGACATTTAGGTCGGCCGTAAAGCAATGGATGACGATGCTCGACAATCTCCGCGACGGCGATCGGCTCGTGATCGTCAGCGCCGAGGCGAAGGGCGCCGTCGAGGCGCTGCCGTCCGCGCTGAGGAAACGCCGTGCTGGTGGCGTGCTCACCGCACCAGAGACGACCGCGATCACCGCCCTGGCTGAGGTCGCCGGATTGGATGCCGGAAGTGCCCGCTTCGATGAATTGTGTGCAGTCGCCTACGCCTGGCACGTGTCGGCCGAGTCCAATTTTGATCCGGGGTACCAACTGTGCGCTGAGATGCTTGACGGGGTCGTCGTTGAAGCGACCTACGGAAGTGGCGCGTTCGCCAGCCTGTTGGCGGGCCTCCACGCCAACGCCGGCAGCGCGACGCGCAGCGCTCTTGTCGATTGGTGGACCTGGCTCAACGATGCGCGGATACCTCTCATTGCTAGCGCCTCAGGTTCGGCCGCACGCCGGCTGACCGCCGAACATGCTGCCCTCACGGCCTACCGCGAGGTCTTAGCCCGGGGGACAGATGTTGTCGACTTTTCTTTGCTGTCCGACGCACTCGCTCCACTGACGGTGCCAGATCTGTTGACGACTGTCGTGGTGTCCTCCGGTCCGGACGTGTCGTCCGGACACGGCTTGTCCGACGTGGTGCGACGGTATCAAGACGTCGTCCTCGTCGGCCATCCCGGTGCGGGCAAGACGACGGCGGTTCGCCAGCTCGCGGCCAGCTTCGCCAGCGACGATACGGCTCCGCTGCCCATCGTGGTCAAGCTCTCTCGGATACGTGCGGCGGTCGATGACGCTGACGACGTGACCCTGGATCTTCTTATCGCCGATGCTGTCTCGCACGTACCTGATGAACACCGAGCGGTCATGGCAGACATTGCCCGTCGCGAAGTTACGTCGGGCTTTGCGCTGCTGATCTGCGACGGTCTCGATGAGTGTCGGACCCGAGCGAGCGCCGTAGCGGATGGATTAGCGGGATTGAAGCCGCAGTTGGGCAGCGACGCTGGAGTCTTGCTAACGACCCGCGCCAGCGCCCTGCGTCCGGCCCGTAAGCTCGGGTATCAACTGATGTACCTGCAGCCCCCGGCCCGCCTACACGAGGTTCAGCGCCGGGCGCTGCATGCGGCAATGGACCAACTCGATCTGAACGACGAGCAGCGGGAACAACGCGAGCAGCGATTGCAACAGATCCAAGACGAACACCCCGCAATCACCAAAGTGCCGCTGCTAGGCAACCTGGTCGCGGTCCTGGTCGGCCTGGGACAAGGCTCGGATCTGGGCGGGTCCGCCGCTGAACTCCTCGAGCAGGTGATCAAGCGAGCTCTTGAGCGTTGGGAAGCTCACCGCGGCATCGATTCGGGGGCGGGCGACGACGGGTCGACGAGGATCGATCCAGAACTGCTCTGGGATGGATATGTGGTCATCGGGCACCTCGTCGCCGAGGACGGCACCGCCCGGCGCGGCGAGGCGACGGCGCAGGTAGCGGCAAAACTGCAAGAAGCGTGGGGCAAGGCCCCACGAGAGGCGCAGACACTCGCCGCCAGGGTCATCGACTTCTGGGACGCGACCATCGCGGTGTTCATCGAAGACGGTGACGGCAACCTCACCCCCCGTAGCCGAGTGTTCGCCGACCTCGCCGACGCCGCGTGGATGATCGGCTGCTCCGACACGGAAAAGATCGCATGGCTCAAACAGGTGATCGCCGACGAAACGCGTTCCGACAGCCTCGTTCTCGCGGTGAGCAAGGATCAGGACGTCGCCGAGCTTGCGATGGGCACCGCGATAGACACGGACGATCGGCGCGTGCTCGTCGAGTGGCTTTGTGACGCCGCGAACCGGATTCACCTCGGTGAAGCGTGTCTCGAGGCGATGCTGAACACCCTCGTTGAAGAGGCAAAAAAGCCTCGGACTGGGTTCCGTCGGCACCGACTCCTGCTGAGCCCGAGCTGTTCTGGTCGAAGGATGCGCAAACGAAGAAGGACGGAGGCGCATGGCCATTCGTCCGACGTGCGGCCACGCTGCCCTTGCCGCCACGACTGCGGGCACAACGTGACGAGCTAATCGCGCGGGTCTCCGATGATCCCGAACGCAGTGCAACCGCTGCAGTGCTCGCCGCGACCACTGACGCGAGCTACGACAAGCGACTTTTGAGCGCTGAAGAATGTGACCATGTGGCGGGCCTATTGGCGTTGCCGCTGCCACCCGAGACCGATCTCATTGAGACCAAACGCAGCGTATTCACTTTCCGGCCAACGGAACCGATGCTGTCGGGGCGGCCAGAGGCGGTCATTCGGGCCATCCGGATACTCGAGGACCTTCCGCAAGACGTCGTTGACGCGATGGCAGAGTTCACCTCCCGAATACCGCAACGGTACGTCGGTGAGATCGAAGAGGAGATAGTACGACGCGACATGTCCTACTCCGCCCCAAGAGCCGAGAAGATCTCGCAAAGATGGCCACGGCCAGCCATTTACGATGAGCCATCGGCACTGCCAATCGGACTAATCGACGTTGGGGTACCAAAGACGATTTCAGCCGGCGCGGCGTGGTGGTGCCGCGAGTTTTTCACGCTGTACCAAATGCTGGGAGTCGGTAGGGCGCCAGCATTTGAACTGAGGGTGCTTAATGCGGAGCCGGGTCGCTCCATTCTGGTAAGAATCATCCAGATCTACTGTGCTGTAAACCATCTCGACCCAGATACTCTCGCTGCGCAAGTGGCGCACGCTGCCGACGCCGGCCAAAAAGCCCTTAAACATCTCGAAGGACTGGCCTACCAAGCCAAATCTACTGAGCCTCAGACTAAGTCGCTGGACACGATCAACGCCGAGCAGCGCACCGTGCTACGGGAAGCCTTGAAATCTCCGGCGGGGTGGCTTGGCTTGCTGGCCTTCATGGTATCGCGGTCGGCTACCGACGATGAGTTGTCGGCGATGCTCGTTGCCGACATCGCGACGATGGACCCGCGCGGACAACGGTGGGCAGTCTTCGCGGCCTGTCATCTCGCAACGGATCCAATCGGTGTGGCAGAGCGCCTCACTGGCGCCGAAGTGGGTGCGCGGAGCGCCGCGGCAGAGTATCTAAACAAGTTCGGTGGTAAATCGGAAGCAGTGGTGGCACTGAACCGCCGTTTCCTGGATGACGAGGACCTTCGGGTGCAGCTCGCCGCCGGATACCAAGGCCCGGCCGATGCGGTGGCTACAGTGTGGACGTGTTGGTCGTGTTTGCACGTCAATGAAATAGCGGCCGAAGAATGCACGAACTGCGCACGCGGTTCGCGACCAGACGCGGGTTAGACCCACGCTGCCAAGCGCGGCCAGAGTCAAGGATTCGTGGTGGGCCTGATAACCGTTGTAACTCGATACTTCTCGATGCTGCCAGGAGTCAGCACGAGGCGAGTGCCTGTTCCCACACCGTCGGGGGCTGCAGATATCCCCGGTCCGTCGAAGAGGACGACGTTACGACCGTCGCTCTGAGCGCTGGGAAACACCATGCCGTCGAGCGGCTCTGGAAATGCATAGCGCAGAAACTCTGTAAAAACCTGCGTCGGAACGTAATCGATGTGCTCGCGGCCGTCGAGCACGATCGGCAGAGTTAGCTCTTTAACGGGTCGTGTCCTGAAACCGGTGTAAATGGGGGCCGGGCGTAGGTTCTGCTTCGAGACCTTCCAAGTCATCGAAGAAAGGACCTACGCCCGTGCCTGCACGAGTATCCCCGACCGACCGTGTTCGCGCCAAGATCGACGAGTTGTTCGCCTCCGATCGTGAGTTGCCCGAGATACTGGAGAAGGTGGCCCGCCTTGGGGCGCAGTTGCTGATGCAGGCCGCGTTGGAGGCCGAGGTGACCGAGTTCCTCGGCCGTGATCGCTACCA
>JAJFUQ010000129.1 GCA_021372355.1 Nocardiaceae bacterium
CGAGTCGAACCCATGTCACCCTCCCGCGTCGATCTTGTCACTCGACATGGCGTGGATTCACCTGATCGGTGGAACCGGATGTCCCCCGTCAGATCGACCCTCCGGAGGACATAACTCCTGCTCACCGATTGCGATCGTTGACCTCAGCGCCGAACAAACCGGCGACGAAACCTCGCAAGACAGGACCACGCCATGACCACCCTCTCAGCCACCGCCACCGTCGACTCCTGGGCCAAGAAGTGCCCGCGAATCGAAATGAAAATTCTCAACAGCACCAGCAAGACGCTCCACCTGCAGGGCCTCACCAATCCGGACGGCGAGTGGGTCACCGAGCCGCCGACCGTCCTGCGGCCGCACCAGAGCGCCGTCATCAGCGCAGTCAGTGGGTGCCCCGACGGATTCAGCGTCACGATGAGCTACCGCATTGGAAAGACGTGCGCGCGTGCGGACTTCACTGCCCACAACCACACCTGGTCTGGCGGCGCCGGCACCGCGACGACAGGAGTGATCGGGAGCAAGATCTACGACGTTTTCAGCCACCTCGACAGCGGGTCGCCGGTTTTCAGCGCGGAGGACTTGTTGAGCTGATCGGCGACAGATCCTCGAGATAGCGCGGCTTGCAGGCCTGCCACGCACCGGCCAGCATGACCAGTAGCGCGACCGCGAGCACTGCGAACGAGGCATTCCAGCCACCCGTCACGTCGTGCAGGAGGCCGAACAGGACCGGACCGAGGCATGCCACGAGGTAGCCCATCCCCTGCGCGAATCCAGACAGGGCCGCCGAACCTTCCGGGGTGCGCGTGCGGAGGTTGATCAGCGTCAGCGCGAGCGGGAAGGTACTCGGCCCCAGGCCGAGGATCACAACCCACACGATCGGCGCTGCCATCGGAGCCCACAGCAGGCCGGCGTAACCGATCGCACTCGCAACCGCGCAGGCGACCGCGACCGGGAACGGATTCCGGATACGTGCCGCAAAGGTAGGTGCGGCGAGCGCCGGGACAAGTCCGAGAAGGGCGAACAGCGCGAGCATCGTCGCGGCGAAAGCCTCGGACGCGCCGGCTTCGACGAACAGCGCCGGCAACCACGTGAACATCGCGTAGGTTGCGAAAGACGTCATGCCGAACATCGCCGCCATGCCCCACGCCAGCGGGTTGCGTCCGACACGAACGGTCTCCGACGGTGCGGACTCCCCCGTTGCACCCGGACCGCGCAAGAACAACCACGGCAGCGCAGCGGCAACGGCCAACGCCGACCACATCCCGATCGAGAATCTCCAGCCGTACGCCTCGGACACCGGGACCGCGACGAGCGCCGGCACGACCGTGCCGATCTGGACCATCGTGATGTACACCGAACTCAGGACCGCGACGCGATCCGAGAAGTACCGCTTGACCAGCGGCGGGATCACAACGTTGCCGATTCCCATACCGGCCAGCGCGACCGCGGACAGCGCGAGCATCGAGCCGGCGTCGTTGACCGTCGTGCGCGCGGCGATGCCGAACGCGGTGAGGATCATTGCGATGAGGACCGTCGCTTCGAGGTCAAAGCGACGAACCAGCTGCGGAGTCAGGACGCCGGCGAGCGCGAACATCGCGGTCGGAACCATGCCGAAGATGCCGATGACGGTTGTTGAGAAGCCGATGTCGTTGGCGATCTCGTGCGCGAGCGGCGTGAACGAGGTGACGGCAGTGCGCAGGGTCAGCGCGGACGCGACAATCGCAACAAAAACCAAGGCTCGACCCTGTACACGCGCAAGGTCACGTTCCGTCGAAGGACGAACGATGCGCGGAAGAGTCAGAGTAGCCACCCAGAAATCATAGGATGATTGGATGACCGGAGCAATCGCATTACGTCGGTAGACTGTGCGATATGGAACACGTCCGACGGACAAGCCTGATCTCCCAGGTGACCGACCAATTGCGAACCGAGATTCGCGAGGGCCGGTGGGCTGTCGGTACTCGCATCCCGACCGAACCGGAGCTCACCGAACTCACGGGTGTTGGCCGGAACACCGTCCGCGAAGCCGTGCAAGCCTTGGTCCACGCGGGCGTTCTCGAACGTCGGCAAGGTTCCGGAACCTTTGTCATTGCAACATCGGAGGTCGGCGGCGCGCTATCGAAATACTTCGCCGATGCCCACGAGCGGGACGTCCTCGAACTGCGTCAGGCCCTCGACACCACGGCCGCAATCCTCGCCGCGCAACGCCGCGACGACGCCGACATCGAGGTCATGAACCGACTTCTCGAGGAGCGTGCCCAGGCCTGGGACGACGACAACCCGCGCGCCATCGAAGCCGATGTCGAACTGCACCGCGCGATCGTGGTGGCGAGCCACAACGCCGTCTACCTCCAGTTCTACGACTCGCTGCTCCCGGCGATCGAAGCCGGCATTCGACAGCGAACGTCGAAGACCGGCGAATCGTACGACGCGGAACACCGCGCGCTCGTCGACGCCATCATCGCCGGCGACTCCGAACGCGCGGCCAAAGCCACGAACTGCTTCTTCAATGAGCTACTTCGGGACTTCGAATAGTTCCGACCGATCCTCAGAACGGTGGCGGGGCGTACTTGTCGCGCAGTGCTTCGACTTGTCGGTGTTGCATAAAGAGCCTCCTCAATGACCTGAGCGTTTCCCGATGTGCGGGGTCGTTCGCTAGGGCGATGTCGTTAAGCGTCGGACCGGTGATGTCGGGTCCGATGTTTTGTTCCCACCAGGTGGGGTGGTCGAGTTCTGCTTCGAGGTCGTCGGCGTGGATCCAGCTTCCGGTGTCAGGTTCGACCATTTCCAGGTCGACGTTGGGTGCGAGGTTTGGTGGTAGTGGTCCGGCTCTGGTGATCCGGGTCAACCCGTTCGGCGAGGTCCACATCACCCCGGATTTCGCGCGGCGACAGCCCCACAACTTCTTCGTCTTCAACTGGTGATGCGCTTTACAGACCGGTTGAAGGTTGCTCACGATCGTGAGCCCGCCCAAAGCCGGGTTGTCGTGGTTGAACGGGTTGATGTGATCGAGTTCGCAGTCCCGCGACGGCACCGTGCAGCCCGGGAACGTGCAGGTCGGATACATCGCCCGCACCACCGCCGCGGTCAACGCGTCGGGCTTGTATTTGAGGGCGCTGTTCGACCGCGGCGGCGTCACCAACGGCGTGTTCGGCACTTTCGCGGCCTGACGCACGCGGCCACAATCGACCAAAGGCAGCGAATCACCACTACGCGGCTTCTCAGCCAAACTGGCAAGCTCAGCCAGAATTCCCTGCCACGCCGCATCCCCCGCGAGCTCGCGCACGAGTTCAGTCGGGATCGGAGTCCCGTCATCAAGGGTTGCCGCCCCGTTCTTCAACGCGAGCAGCGTCTTGATGTCGATCAGGATCTGCAGCAGAAACTTCCGACGCGTCGGGGCCTCGACCCCGGCTTTCGGGCAGTCCACGTCCTCGCCCCGACACACCAACCCGGTTTCGCCGTGCAACAGGGCCATCAGCCCGTCCGCGCGCCGCTGGTTGCGCGAGCGGGTGTCTTTGGGGCAGACGGTTTCGGCGATCTCGTTGATCAACCGATCCGCCTCATGCCCCTCCAGATCGGTGATGCACGCCGACAACCACGACAGGCCGTTCCCTTCATGGCGGACGTAGACGGTGCGGGATACGCGCTGGTTCACCTCCCGCGCAGCGGCGGCTTCCTCCGGGTTCACCTGGAACCACAACGCCCACAACCGGCGACGCAAAGGACCCGGCGTCAAGCGTTGCGCGAGAGGAACCAGGTGTGGCTCCACCCCATCGATCGTCTCCGCGCACGCGTGACGAAACACCGACACGATCGTCGATACCGACGCGTAGTCGATGACCCCGGCTTCGAACGCCGCGTGCACCAACGGCAATCGATGCCACAACTGGCCACCGGTCTCGATCAACAGATCTGCGGCCCGCTT
>JAJFUQ010000135.1 GCA_021372355.1 Nocardiaceae bacterium
CCGGCCTTCGCCATCGAGCGACGGAGACCGCCGACGAGGTTGAGCGAGCCGAACGGATCGTTCGACGGACCCTGCAGAACCTGCTCGAGCGACGGACGGTCGCCGTAGGTGACCGGAAGCATCGCACCACGCGGCAGCGACGGGTGCGCGGCCGCGGACGGCCAGTACCAACCCTTGCCGGGCGCCTCGGCTGCCGCCGCCAACGGAACACCGAGAACCGCTGCGTCGGCACCGCAGGCGATGGCCTTTGCCAGCGCACCGCCAGTCGCGATATCGCCGTCGGCGATGACATGAACGTAGCGTCCGCCGGTTTCGTCGAGGTAGTCACGACGAGCCGCAGCCGCATCCGCGATCGCGGTGGCCATGCGAACGCCGATGCCGAGAACCTCACCGGTCGTCGTGGTGCCGGCGAACGAGCCGTAGCCGACGATGACACCGGCGGCGCCGGTACGCATGAGGTGCAGCGCAGTGCGGTGATCGGTGACCGCACCTGCGACGACGGGAACGTCGAGATCGGCGATGAACGTCTTGAGGTTGATCGGCGAACCGTCGCCCACATGCTCGGCCGAAATGATCGTGCCCTGGATGACCAGCAGGTCGATGCCCGCCTTGAGGAGCACCGGGGTCAGCGCGGCCGCGTTCTGCGGGCTGACGCGAACTGCCGTCGTGACACCGGAAGCGCGGATTCGAGCCACGACCTCGCCGAGCAGATCCGGATTGACCGGTGCGCTGTGCAGCTTCTGCAGCAACGAAATGGCGGCTTCGTCCTCGGCCTCGGAGTCCGCGAGCTCGACCAGCTGCGCGATCTTGTCCTCGGCGTCGCGGTGACGTGCCCACAGGCCCTCACCGTTGAACAGCGCGAGACCGCCGAGACGACCCATTTCGATCGCGAACTCGGGCGAGACGAGTGCGTCCGTCGGGTGCGCGAGAACCGGCATGTCGAAGCGGTAGGCGTCCAACTGCCAGGACGTGGATACCTGCTTCGACGAACGCGTCCGCCGCGACGGAACGATGTCGACATCGTCCAGGTCGTAGGTACGCCGGGCGGACCGGCCCATGCCGATCTCAACGAGGTCGCGCACTCGAGTGCCTTTCGGGTTCGGTGTTTACCGTAAGTCTTTACCGGAACGGGTCAGCGAGCCGTGTAGTTCGGTGCCTCGACGGTCATCGTGATGTCGTGCGGGTGGCTTTCCTTGAGGCCCGCAGCGGTGATCTGAACGAACTTCGCCTTCTGCAGATCCTCGATGCTGTTCGAACCGGTGTAGCCCATGGACGCACGCAGTCCACCGACGAGCTGGTGGATGACCTGGTTCAGCGGACCACGGAACGGCACGCGACCTTCGATTCCCTCGGGCACGAGCTTGTCCTCGGCGAGGACGTCGTCCTGGAAGTAGCGGTCCTTCGAGAAGGACTTGCCGGCCTGGCCACCCTGCCCACGGCCCTGCATCGCGCCCAGAGAGCCCATGCCGCGGTAGGTCTTGTACTGCTTGCCGTTGACGAAGATGAGCTGTCCGGGCGATTCCGCGGTACCGGCGAGCAGCGAGCCGAGCATCGCGGTCGACGCACCGGCTGCGAGCGCCTTGGCGATGTCACCCGAGTACTGCATGCCACCGTCGGCGATGACCGGAACACCGAACTTGTTGCACGCGGCGACAGCTTCGAGGATCGCGGTGATCTGCGGTGCGCCGACACCCGCGACGACGCGCGTGGTGCAGATCGAGCCGGGACCGACGCCGACCTTCACCGCGTCCGCACCGGCCTCGCACAGTGCCTGTGCACCCTCGCGGGTCGCGACGTTTCCGCCGACGATCTGTACGCGCGAGCCGATCTCGGCCTTCAGCTTGCTCACCATGTCCAGAACCTGGATCTGGTGGCCGTGCGCGGTGTCCACGATGAGAACGTCCGCACCGGCGTCCGCGAGCATCATCGAACGCGACCAGGCGTCTTCACCGACACCGACCGCGGCACCGACGAGAAGACGACCGTCGCGGTCCTTGGTGGCGTTCGGGAACTGCTCGGTCTTGACGAAGTCCTTCACCGTGATGAGGCCCGTCAGTCGTCCGCCGCCGTCGACGATCGGCAGCTTCTCGATCTTGTGGCGACGAAGCAGGCCGAGGGCCGCCTCCGCCGTCACGCCTTCGCGGGCGGTGATGAGCGGGGCCTGCGTCATGACCTCGGAGACCGTGCGGTTCCGGTCGACCTCGAAGCGCATGTCGCGGTTGGTGATGATGCCGACGAGGTTGCCGTCATCGCCGATGACCGGGAGACCCGAGATACGGAACTTCGCGCACAGGGCGTCGACGTCGGCGATGGTGTCGTGGGGGCGACACGTAACCGGGTCGGTGACCATTCCGGCTTCGGAGCGCTTGACGACCTCGACGGCCGCGGCCTGGTCGGCGGCCGAGAGATTACGGTGCAGGACGCCCATACCGCCGGCGCGGGCCATGGCGATCGCCATGCGCGACTCGGTGACGGTGTCCATCGCCGAACTCACGAGCGGGACCCGAAGGCGGATCTCCTTGGTGAGCTGGCTGGAAGTGTCGACGGCACTCGGGATTGAGTCTGATGCCTGCGGAAGCAGGAGCACATCGTCGAAGGTCAATCCGAGCATGGCGATTTTGCCCGGATCGTCACCACCCGTGCGCACCGATGACATCCATTTCTCCGTTCATCTCACCGCGAGGACGTGCTGTCCGTCTATGGTACTTGGTCTGGCGAAATCGAACTCAGGCCAGCGATGCGGCTGGAAAACCGCAGGCTGTTCTGCGTACCGTTATGGTGTGCGCGACTCACTCCCTCCCGGACTTCCGCCGGACCCGTTCGCGGATGATCCCAACGACCCGGCCGCCGCACTGGATGCACTCGATCCAGGCGAGCCTCTCGATGCTTCCGAGCGTGAAGCGGTCGAGGCCGACCTCGCCGACCTGCACGTTTACGAGGCATTGCTGCGCCACCAAGGCGTCCGCGGCCTCGTCGTCAACTGCGAGGACTGCCGCGAAGACCACTACCATGACTGGGAGATGCTGCGCGCGAACCTGCTGCAGCTCCTCGCCGACGGAACGGTCCGTCCGCACGAGCCCGCGTTCGACCCGCACCCTGACGATTACGTCACATGGGACTACTGCCGCGGCTACGCCGACGCGGCGATGAACCGCGCACTTCGCGGCGAAGAGTTCGGTCGCTAGGAACTACAAGAAATGGGGCGGACTGCGATGCAGTCCGCCCCATTTCTGGTCTTGGCGGGAATCAGGAGTGCGCCGGCTCAGATGCCGAGGACTCGCTGCCCGGTTCAGATTGGCCAACCGGCGGCGATTCAGCGTTGGACTCGGAAGACGCCGTGGTGGTCGTGGTTTCCGCGGTCGACGGCTGCGACTCGGTGGTGGTCGTCGTGGTCGGCTGCGTCGTCGTGGTGGACGACGAGGAAGACCCACCCTCATTGCTCCCCGGCGGTACGCCGGCCTCGGACGCGGGTGGCTCCGGCGTCGACGATGGGGTGATGAGAGACGACAGCGCCGACGTCGGAACGTTCGGGAACGTCGACTTGACCAGCGTCAGGTACGAGCTGAGCGTGGTCATGATCCGGTCGCGAGCGTCATCGTCGTTGACGTTCTGAGCAGCCTGCGCGGCACTCGAGAGGTGCTCGATGGCCTGCTCAGGGTCACCCGAGTTGATGGCGTCGTCGACCTGCTGCAGCTGACTGTTCGTGTCGAGCTGAGCGACGGTCGATTCGGCCTGCTCCTTGAACACGACTTCCTTGACACCCCAGAGAGGGTCGCCGGGAGCGGCGTTGTAGGAGAAGACGCTGAGACCACCGACGACGATGGCGAGCACCGCGGCGGCGCTCATCACCGGACGAAGGAGGCGAAGTCCCTGAATGGAGGCCATGCGGTAACGGCGGGCACGAATCGCGTCGTGCACGGCTGCCTCAACGGCGTCGAGATCGGGGCAAGCGGGAAGAGCGGGTGCAACGATCGCTGCCCGCCAGTCCACGAACAGTTCAGCAACCAGCGCCTCATCGGCGTCGGCGAACTCGAATTCGCTTTCACTGGCAATTGCGTCGATCAGCGCGTCATCGTGCCGGACGGCTGCGATGTCGATGGGCGCGCTGGCGGCCGTGTCGGCCGAGGAATCGCCAGGCAGCGACTCACCCGAGGTCCACTGACCGTCGTTAACCATCCAATTCACCCGCCTTCGCAATTTGCGTCTTCAGTTTGGAGATAGCTCTGTGCTGAGCTACCCGAATTGCCCCTGCAGTACTCCCGACAGCTGCAGCAGTTTCCTCTGCAGACAGTCCCACAACTAAGCGGAGAATAAGAATTTCCCGATGTTTTTCTGGGAGAGATGCAAGCAATGCTTCCATTGCCCGACTCGCCTCAGCATCGATCGCTCTTTGCTCCGGTCCGTCATCGTTTGAGATGACATCTGGTACTTCGGAAACCGGCTCGGATTTGTTACGCGCCGAGCTTCTATGCGCATCGGCGACTTTGTGAGCCGCAATTCCGTAGACGAATGCCATGAACGGCCGGCCCTGATCCTGAAAGCGCGGAAGGGCGGTCATCACAGCCATGCACACTTCTTGTGCCACATCGTCGGCCGAAAGAGAGCCACGTTCCGCTGCGCCGACCCTCGCCCTGACATATCGCACGACGAGAGGCCGGATGGTTTGAAGAACCTGGGAGAGTGCGGTTCGGTCGCCCTGCGCAGCGGCAGAAACAGCCGAGTCCAACTCCTCGCCCGTCAAAGTCATCGTCAGCGGTTTTCCTGGCGTTACAGCGGACACGAACCGTTGATCAGGCGTGCTTCGACCGTCCCGGGGGTCGGCAGAACATCTCCCACAATAGCCATCAGCTTGCCCGGCGCGACCTCAATACCCCTTCGGTGTCGTGTCACCGGAAGCTGCCGCCTCGCCGCTCGATCTCGGCGGCGCACACTCGCGCCCTGGCGACCGCGTCGGGCGACGACGTGATTCCGCCGAGAAGCATCGACGCCGCCCACTCCAGCGGCAGCAGGCCGAAGTCGGCACACTGCCCGGATACCTCGGCAGCCAATTCCGCTGCGCGCGAAATATCCCCCACCGCACTGGTTGACGCCGCAACCAGCAATCGGGATTTGATCTCGTGGCGAACCGCGCCCGCCCGGCGAGAACGCTCGAGGGCCGAGTTCGCATGCTCCAGCGCCACCCGTCCGTCTCCGGCGGCCAACGACAATTCCGCCGTCACCCAACCCAGGCGAACGAGGGGGCGCCAGAACCGCCCCTCCGATCGGCCGTCGAGCACATCCCGCACCCGATGCAGCAGGCTGTCCGTCACCGCGAGTCGCCACTGCCCGATCGCGTCCGCAGCGAGGCCCGTCAGCGCGTCGCACAGCGCCTCTACCTGGTGATCCGACGGCGGAGCAGCCAGGGCGAGTCGCACTGCGGCACCGTCGCGTCCAGCGGCCAGTCGATGCCAGCCCAATTGCCGGAGCCACGACGCCTGAGCGCTCAACACCAGCGACGTCGTGGCATCATCCGTCGCACGAATTCGGCCGACTTCGGCGCGGGCCCGTGCGTAAAACCCTTGCGCCGCCATCGCGACGGCCCGCTCCCAATGCTCGAAATTGGTGGATGCGGCAACAATAAGCGCACCCGGCGAGCCGCCGAATGCCGCGATACCCGCATTCACCGGCAAGCGATTCACGCCCACGTGAGGAATATTCAACGAAACAACCGGTTTCTTTTCCGTTACCGACGGCGCCACTTCAAGTAACGCACGTGTTACATAAATTGCACGGCAACCCGTCGGTCGCCGCCCGTTCACGTGAATTACACCAAACCTCGGCGACCGCACAGTGGACCCCGAAAGTAAATGGCGATCGGGTTAATTCTCGGTGCCGCGATTATGCGTTTCCGCACCTCGGCGCCGTATTGACGGGTTTTCCGGGCGGCACCTAACGTTGGCACCGCGAGGCCGGAACCGCCACTCGAGATCGATCAAACGTCGACCTCCGCGTGGTGGGCCGCAGCCCTCGCAACCTGAACAGGGCGGACCCCGCCGTGTCGAGCATCGTGACCTGCTCGGTACCTGCAAGCCAATGAGGAGTTTCACATGGCACTTCCTGCACAGCTTCCCGGCCCGAATGCGGACCTGTGGGATTGGCAGATGCGTGGCTCCTGTCGCGGACTGGACTCATCGGTGTTCTTCCATCCGGACGGCGAACGCGGTCGAGCTCGGGTTCAGCGCGAAATGCGCGCCAAGGAGATCTGCCGCGCTTGCCCGGTGCTGAATCAGTGCCGCAGCCATGCCCTACGGGTCGCCGAGCCGTACGGCATCTGGGGCGGCCTGAGCGAGGCCGAGCGCGAGCTCTATGTCCGCCGATCGGGGCGCCGCCGCATCGCCGGCTGACCCTGCAGACGAGGAAGGGCCGCCACAGCAACTGTGGCGGCCCTTCTGCCATCAACTAGTGCGCGTGACCGTGGCCGTGGCCGTGGTCTTCGTCAGCCTTCGGCTTCTCGACGATTGCGCTCTCGGTGGTCAGCACCATGCGCGCGACCGAAACCGCGTTCTGGACTGCCGACCGCGTGACCTTGACCGGGTCGACGATGCCCTGAGCGAGCAGGTCGCCGTACTCGAGGGTCGCGGCGTTGAAGCCGGTCTTGCCGTCACCCTCCGCGATCCGCGATGCCACGACGGAGCCGTCGGCACCGGCGTTGGTCGCGATCCAGAAGAGCGGCGAGAGCAGGGCGCGACGAACGACCTCGACACCCAGCGCCTTGTCTCCCGTCAGAGTTTCCTGCAAGGATGCCAACGATTTGCTGGCAGCCGCGAGTGCGGTTCCACCGCCGGCGACGATGCCTTCCTCGACCGCAGCCTTCGCTGCGGACACGGCATCCTCGACGCGGAACTTGCGTTCCTTGAGGTCGGTCTCGGTGGCCGCACCGACCTTGATCACCGCGACACCGCCGGCGAGCTTGGCCAGACGCTCCTGGAGCTTCTCGCGGTCCCACTCGGAATCGGTACGGTCGATCTCCTTGCGCAGCTGTGCCGCGCGACCGGCGATGTCCTCCGACGTACCGGCACCTTCGACGATGATCGTCTCGTTCTTCGTCACGACGACGCGGCGTGCGTGGCCGAGGAGGTCGAGACCCGCATCGCGCAGGCTGATACCGATGTCGGTGTTGATGACGGTTCCGCCGGTGACGATCGCGAGATCGTCGAGGAACGCCTTACGACGGTCGCCGAAGAAGGGTGCCTTCACCGCAACTGCCTTGAGCGTCTTGCGGATTGCGTTGACGACCAGCGTCGACAGCGCCTCACCCTCGACGTCCTCGGCGATGATCAGGACCGGCTTGCCCGACTGCGCGATCTTCTCGAGCAGCGGGAGGAAGTCCGGAAGCGAGCTGATCTTGTCGCGGTGCAGCAGGATCGAAACGTCCTCGAGGACCGCTTCCTGCGCGTCGAGATCGGTGATGAAGTACGGCGACAGGAAGCCCTTGTCGAACTGCACACCCTCGGTGATGACGAGCTCGGTGCTCATCGTCGAGGACTCCTCAACGGTGACGACACCGTCTTTGCCGACCGTGGCGAGCGCCTTGCCGACCATCGCACCGATTTCCTCGTCACGGCACGAGACCGTGGCGACCTGCGCGATGTCGAGCTCCCCCGACACCGGCTGCGCCGACGCGAGGAGTGCTTCCGCCACGTGGTCCGCGGCGAGGGACATACCGGCGCCGAGGGCGATCGGGTTCGCGCCTGCGGCGATGTTGCGCAGACCCGCCTTGATGAGTGCCTGAGCGAGCACGGTCGCGGTCGTGGTGCCGTCGCCGGCAACGTCGTTGGTCTTGGTGGCGACGCTCTTGACGAGCTGGGCGCCGAGGTTCTCGAACGGGTCTTCCAGTTCGATGTCACGCGCGATGGTCACACCGTCGTTGGTGACGGTCGGGCCGCCGAAGGCCTTGGCGAGGACGACGTGGCGACCACGCGGCCCCAGGGTGACCTTGACGGCGTCAGCGAGCTTGTCGACGCCGCGCTCCATCGCCCGCCGGGCGCGCTCGTCGAACTCGATCTGCTTGGACATACCTGAATTGCTCCTAGGTGGATTCAGTCAAGAAGGGTCGTGAAAACACTCGTCTTGGGTTGAAAACACACCGCCCCGGCGACCGAAGTTCCGGCCATCCGGGGCGAGTGCATGAGTGCTTACTTGTTGACGACAGCCAGCACGTCGCGAGCCGACAGGATCAGGTACTCCTGGCCGGCGTACTTGATCTCGGTTCCGCCGTACTTGCTGTAGATAACGGTGTCGCCTTCCTTTACGTCGACCGGAATCCGCTCGCCCTTCTCGTTGATGCGTCCCGCACCAACTGCGATGACGGTGCCCTCCTGGGGCTTTTCCTTCGCCGTGTCCGGAATGACCAGGCCGGAGGCGGTCTTCGTCTCAGCCTCGTTGGCCTGGACGAGGATCTTGTCCTCGAGCGGCTTGATGTTCACGCTCACGTGAGCCCTCCACTTTCAGTGGTCCATGTTGGTTATCGGCCGTCAGGTGATTCCGTCGTCGCGGGTGCCGGAACCACCAGCCAGCTAGCACTCTATACGGGCGAGTGCCAGCACTCAAGGGTGGATCCCGCTAATCCGCTTCAGGCGAACACCTGGCTGGTCTCCACGGAGAGTCCTGGGTCGGCCGCCACGTTCATCGGACTCGGTTCCGCGCCACCCGCGATGAGGTGTGCGGCGAAGGAGGCGATCATCACTCCGTTGTCGGTGCACAGCCGCGGCTTCGGAATCCGCAGGTTGATGCCGGCGCGATCACACCGCTCCTGCGCCAGGCTTCGAATCCGCGAGTTCGCCGTCGCGCCGCCGCCGAGAACGAGCGTCTCGATGCCGAAATCGGAGCAGGCCCGAACCGCTTTCATCGTCAGGACGTCGGCAACCGACTCCTGGAAACTCGCGGCGATGTCGGCCATCGGCAGTTGTGCGTCTTCGCCGAAGTCACGGCGGTACCCCTCGACGTAGCGCGCGACGGCCGTCTTCAAGCCAGAGAACGAAAAGTCATGGCGGGGACTGTTCGAACCGGTCATACCGCGGGGAAACGCGATCGCATCGCGGTTACCGGATTGCGCCAGCTCGTCGACGACCGGACCACCGGGATACCCGAGTCCGAGCATGCGCGCCACCTTGTCGAAAGCCTCCCCGGCCGCATCGTCGACTGTGGTGCCGAGTTCTTCGATGGGCTTCGACAGATCGTTGACGCGCAGGAGGTGCGTGTGGCCGCCGGAGACGAGCAGCGCCACACAGGACTGCATCGGACCATGCTCGATCGTGTCGACGGCGACGTGACCACCCAGGTGGTTCACGGCGTAGAACGGGACATTCCAAGCGGTCGCGTATGCCTTTGCAGCCGCGACACCGACCATGAGCGCTCCGGCGAGACCCGGACCGATCGTGACCGCGACCGCATCCGGAACCTTGATACCGGCAGCTTTGAGTGCACGCTGCATGGCCGGAACGATCGCTTCCAGATGCGCGCGCGACGCGATCTCCGGGACGACGCCGCCGAAGCGCTTGTGCAGGTCGACGCTCGAGGCCACTTCGTCCGCGAGCACCTCGCACGTACCGTCGGACCGCCAGCGCACGATGCCAACGCCGGTTTCATCGCACGAGCTCTCGATGCCGAGAACGATCACAGCGAATCCTCGTTGGCCGAGCCGCGACACATCGTGTACGCGTCCGCACCGCTGGGTTGGTAGTAATTCGGGCGTTTACCGAGAATCTCGAACTCGAACGACTCGTACATGCCAATCGCCGCCGCGTTGTCGGTACGGACTTCGAGGAACACCGGTCCACCGAAGGCGTCGGACACTTCGAGCATCGCCTCCATCAGAAGTCGCCCGATGCCGCGGCGCTGCAAGGCCGGATCGACGCCGACCGTGTGCACCTCGCACTCACCGTTGCCCTGCGTGCCGAGCAGCGCGATACCGGCGTAGCCCACCAGCTCACCGTTGACGCGCGCCGCGAAGTAATGGTTCGCAGGTTGACGCAGTTCTGCCCGGAACGCCTCGGCGCTCCACGGGCCGTCACCGGCGAACAGGATCGTCTCGAGTTCGGCGCAGCGCTCGGCATCCTCGGGCTTCATCGCACCGATGACGACTTCCCTTGACACGGCAGTCATCGCACCTGCTCCACGGCGTCGGGACGGCGAAGGTACATCGGCTCCAAAGGCCCGGATTCCGCGCCGAAGTTCGCGACCGCGACCAGTCCGGCGGGCGTCGGCGTGGCCGCATCGAGCAGCGGCAGACCGTAAATGCCGGCATGCGCAGGTGAACCTGCGACTGCCGTCGCGTTTCCGATCACGACAGCCCCCGGAGCGCTGACGTTCGGTCCATCGATGCGCAGCCCGTCGACATAACGCGCCCAGTACACCTCACGACGTCGAGCATCGGTCACAACGAGCAGGTCTCCAGTCGAATTCGCCTCGGATGCAATCGCATCGAGACTGCAGACGCCGTAAACGGGGATTCCGACCGCATCCGCGAACGCGGCCGCCGTCGCCATCCCGACCCGCAAGCCGGTGAACGGACCCGGCCCGACGCCGACCACCACCGCGTCCAGATCGGTCGACGCGAGTCCGCTTTCGGACAGGCATTCGGCGATTTGCGGTGCCGCAACCTCGGTGTGCGCACGGGCGTTGTCCGTCACTCGCGTCGCGAGGGTCGTGAGTTTGCCGCAGGACTCGACTTCGACGATCCCGACGGTCACCGACGGAGTCGCGGTGTCAACGGCAAGTACATACATGTCATCCCAACCTTACCGGCCGGCCGGTGGATCAGTTTCGGACATCCATTGCCAGTTGACGGTTCGGACGTCGGAGTAGTGCTCGCGCTGGAGGGACACGAGCAGGTACCGCTGCGTCAAGCGCTCGGCCAGCCCTGCGCCCCACTCCACGACGACGATCGAATCCTCAAGCGCAGCATCGAGATCGAGCGCGTCGAGTTCGCCGAGCGGATCTGCGCTGTCGCCGAGTCGGTAGGCGTCGACGTGGATCAACCCGACCCCGCCGGGCTGGCCGGGCTTGTGCTCGCGCGCGATGATGAATGTCGGAGAGCTGACCCGGCCACGGACGCCGAGAGCGGCTGCGAGACCGCGGACGAGCGTCGTCTTGCCCGCGCCCAGCGGACCGTCGAGAACGACGAGGTCGCCCGGATGCAGCAGCGACGCCAGACGCGCGCCGAAAGCCTCGGTCTCCTCAGCCGTCTGCAGGATCTCCGTGAGAGCACCTGGGGTGGGAGTCATCCTGGCGAGCGGAGCGAAGGGGACTTTGATCCGGTGGCGATTCCTCCCACGTAGTGGCGAACTGTCCGTCCGCGTATTCCACACACGACTTCATAGTGGATGGTGCCCATGGCTTCCGCCCAATCGTGGGCCGTCTGCTCGCCGTGATCACCGTTGCCGAAGAACCATGCTTCGTCGCCTTCGGACACCGAGCCGGGATCGTCTCCGAGGTCGACGACGACCTGATCCATGCACACTCGCCCGATCGCGGGGCGCAACTTTCCGCCCAGCATGACCGAGTATCGGCCTTTCATCGCGCGCGGAATGCCGTCGGCGTATCCAGCAGGCAGCAGCGCGACGGTGGTGTCCGACGGAGCGATCCAGTCGTGTCCGTAGGAGACGCCTTCGCCCGCGGCCACCTTCTTGACGAGAACGACGCGGGCCCGGAACGTCATCGCGGGGCGAAGGCCGAAGGTTCCCTCCTCCGGGACCGGGCTCAGCCCGTACACGGCGACGCCCGGCCGCACCATGTCGAAATGCAGATCCGGCCGCGTGACGGTCGCCGCCGAGTTGGAGAGGTGCACCTTCTGGGGATCGAGTCCGACCGCACGTGCCTGCTCGATAGAGTCGACAAAACGCTGCCGCTGGACGTCGATCGTCGGGTGGTACGGCTCATCGGCATGGGCCAAGTGGGAGAACATTCCGCGCAGCTCGACCAGACCGCTGCGCGAGGCCTTCACCAGTTCTTCGAGGAACATCGGATATTCCTCGGACGCAACGCCATTCCGGTTCAAGCCGGTGTCGACCTTGACCGTGACGGTCGCCCGGCCGACATCTGAAGCGGCATTCGTCACCGCGTGGAGATGCTTGATCGACGTGACGCCGATCTCGACGTTCGCCTCGATCGCCGAGCCGAAGTCGGAGTCGCTCGGGTTGAGCCAGCACAGGATCGGTGCGGTGATCCCGGCGGCGCGAAGCCGGAGCGCTTCGGCGATCGTCGTGACGCCGAGTTCGCTCGCACCGGACTCCAGCGCGACGTGGGAGACCTCGATCGCACCGTGGTTGTAGCCGTCCGCCTTGACCACGGACATGACGTCAGCGCCGGCCGCGAATTGCTTGAGCACGCCCACATTGTGGGCGATGGCGTCGAGATCCACGATGCACTCAACCGCCGGGTCGTGCACCGTCGTGGTGCGCAGCGCGGAGTGTTGAGAATTCACAACCACAATGGTGCCATTCACCCTGCGTTTTCCGGCCGTACGAAGGCTCTTATGTAGGCCGATTCACGCGATTTCCTCAGGTCCGCTACGCAGGACGCGGATCGCGGGCCGAAGATGCGACAGCAACTCGCCCGCCGAGATCGGGGCTCCGACATCGAGGTCGCCGTTCGTCGCGGCCAATCGAGCGGCGACCGAATGCGCTCGGCAACCCATTGCGGCCGCGAGATCAGGTTCGATTCCGGACGCGAGAAGCGCTCCGATGAGGCCCGACAGGACATCTCCGGAGCCCGCCGTCGCAGCCCAGGACGAGCCCGCATCGTTTACCCACACCGGGCCGCCCGGTGCGGTGATGACCGTCGCTCGGCCCTTCAACAGGACGGTCACGCCCAAGGTGTCGGCCAAGCGTCGCGTTTCGCTGACCCGATCGGGTCCGAGTTCGGCTCCGGACAGGCGCGCGAACTCCCCGGCGTGCGGAGTCACCAGCGTCGGCGCCTCGCGACCGTCGAGCAGTTCCGTGTGCGCCGCGAGCAGGGTGATCCCGTCAGCGTCGACGAGCACCGGAACCGGTTGTGCAAGTACTCGTTTCAGTTCCTCGAGCGCGTACTCATCGGTACCCAGGCCAGGGCCGACGACCCATGCCTGGACCTTTCCCGTCGACTCGATATCCGTCGTCGCGATGACTTCCGGGAGGTGGGACACGACAGTCTCTGCCGCGGGCCCGCAGTACCGAACCATGGGCGATGTCGCCGCCACCGCGGCGCCCACCGCGAGCAGTGCCGCACCGGGATACTTCGCACTTCCGGCGCGCACCCCGACGACACCGCCGCTGTACTTGTCGTCGAGCGCTCCCGGCACCGGCCACGCTCGACCGGCCTCGTGAGCTTCCAGTTCGCGCAGGTGGGGGTCCGGCAGACGCAGGCCGATGGGGATGAGTTCAACGCGCCCGCAGTGCTCCGGAGCAAGCGCGTGCACAGGTTTGAGTCCCCCGAACGTGACGGTCACCGCGGCCCGTACAGCCGGCCCGGTGATTGCTCCCGTGTCCGGTTCGACGCCGCTCGGCAGGTCCGCCGCGATGATCGGCGCCTCTATCGCCGCCACGACACGCGCGGCCTCGGGACGCAGAGATCCATGGCCCGAAATGCCCACGATTCCGTCGATCGCAAGGTCGATGTCGAGCGGGAATTCGTCGACGACGCGGCCGCCCGCTCGACGTAAGGCCGCCAGTCCGGCTGCGTGCGCCCGGTCCGGCGCGAACAGCAACGCCGACACCGCGACACCCCGCCGGCGCAGCATCGCCCCAGCCCAGAGCACGTCTCCGCCGTTGTCGCCCGACCCCACGAGCAGACCCACTCGGCGTCCGGCCACCCCACCGGTGCGATCCGTCAGTTCCGCGGCGATGACCCGGGCCAGACCGTAAGCCGCACGCTGCATCGGGACGCCAGCGGGAACCTCCCCGAAAAGGACCGCTTCGGCGCCACGAATTTCATCAACGTTAAAGAAGGTGCGCATGGCGCGTCTGAGACTACCTCGAATGGTCCTATGCTGTGGCGCATGATGAGGCGCCGACTTGCAGGCTCGATCGTCACCGCCGCCGCCATGATGACCATGGTCACCGGTTGCGGCGGCTCCAACGAGCCGGCCGTGCCCACGATGACGCTGCCGAAGCCCTCGCCGACGAAGATCATCTCGGACGAGAAGGTGGACGGAAATGTCCACATCGTTCATCTCAAGGACGACAAATTCAGTCCGCAGACCGTCACGATCAAGTCCGGCGAAGCCGTGAAATGGGTCTTCGACGATGAGGGCGCGCACACCGTCACCGGCCTGCGGGACAAGGGCATGATCATCAACAGCCCGGTCCTGCAGAAGGGCAGCGAGTACCAGCTCGTGTTCCACACGCCCGAGGAGATCGACTACATCTGCGCCATCCACCCGGAGGCCAGAGGCAAGGTCATCATCAAGCCGAAGTAGCGGTTGCGGACTCTGTGTCGCGCCAGGCGCAACACAGAGTCCAGACTCCGAGAACTACTCGACCGTGACCGACTTCGCGAGGTTCCGTGGCTTGTCCACGTCGTAGCCGCGACTACGGGCGACCTCCGCGGCGAAGATCTGCAGCGGAATCGTCGAGATGAGCGGCTGAAGCAGCGTCGGGGCGACCGGAATCTCGATGACGTCGTCGGCGAACTGTGCCACCACGTCGTCGCCTTCCTCGGCGATCACGATGACGCGCGCACCACGAGCCTGGATCTCGCGGATGTTGCTCACCATCTTCGAGTGCAGAACCGCACGTCCACGCGGCGACGGCATGACGACGATGACCGGCATACCGTCCTCGATCAGCGCGATCGGGCCGTGCTTGAGCTCGCCGGCGGCGAAGCCTTCGGCATGCATGTACGCAAGCTCCTTGAGCTTGAGCGCACCCTCGAGAGCGACCGGGTAGCCGACGTGACGTCCGAGGAACAGCACGGTCGTGGCGTCCGACAGCTCGCGAGCGATCTCGCGGACCTTGTCACCGTTCTCGACGACCTTCGCGATGAGCTTCGGCATCGCGGCGAGCGCGTTGAAGTCGCCCGCGAGCTCGTCCGCGTACTTCGTGCCGCGAGCCTGCGCGAGAGCCAGACCGACGAGCAGGTTTGCGGCGACCTGGGCGAGGAACGCCTTGGTGGAGGCGACACCGATCTCGGGACCGGCGTGCGTGTAGAGCACGGCGTCCGACTCACGTGGGATCTGCGCACCGTTGGTGTTGCACACCGCGAGGACGCGAGCCTTCTGCTCCTTCGCGTGGCGGACCGCTTCGAGCGTGTCCGCGGTCTCGCCCGATTGCGAGATCGCGACGACAAGCGTCGAACGGTCGAGAACCGGGTCGCGGTAACGGAATTCGCTCGCGAGCTCACACTCCACCGGCAGGCGGGTCCAGTGCTCGATCGCGTACTTGGCCACCAGGCCGGAGTGGAAAGCCGATCCACAGGCGACGACGAAGACCTTGTCCACGTCGCGCAGCTCCTGGTCCGACAGTCGCTGCTCGTCGAGGATGATGCCGTTCGGACCGAAGTGACCGCGCAGCGTGTCCGCGACGGCGTCCGGCTGCTCCTCGATCTCCTTGTCCATGAAGTACTCGTGGCCGCCCTTCTCGGCAGCGGCGAGGTCCCACTCGACGTGGAACGGGCGGGCGTTCTCGATGTCGTCGTTGCCGGCGAAGTCGTAGATCTTGTAGCTGTCGGCGGTGATGACGACGACCTGGTCCTGACCGAGCTCGACCGCTTCGCGCGTGTGCTCGATGAAGGCGGCGACGTCGGAACCGAGGAACATCTCGCCCTCGCCGACACCCACGACGAGCGGCGTCGAGCGACGGCACGCGACGATCGTGTCCGGGTGGGCGGCGTGCTCGAACACGAGCGTGAACGCACCCTCGAGGCGACGCACGACGCTGAACACACTCTGCACGAAGTCGCCCGCAGTCTCACCCGCCAGATAGGCACGGTTCACGAGGTGAACGGCGACCTCGGTGTCGGTCTCACTCAGCAGATCGACACCGGCGTTCTCGAGCTCGGCACGCAGGGGCGAGAAGTTCTCGATAATGCCGTTGTGCACGAGGGCGACCTGGCCGGCGCGGTGCGGGTGCGCATTCCGGTCGTTCGGCGCGCCGTGGGTAGCCCACCGCGTGTGGCCGATCCCGGTAGTGCCAACGAACTTGTCGGCGCCGATGTGCTCGAGTGCTTCCTCGAGGTTGGCGAGCTTGCCCGCCTTCTTCGCGATTGCGATGTCACCCTTACCATCCGCGATGGCCACACCCGAGGAGTCATAGCCTCGGTATTCCATCCGTCGCAGCGCCTCGATCACGACTGGCATGGCCTGCTGATGACCGACGTATCCGACGATTCCGCACATAGCTCAACAGGTTAGCGGCACAGGCCCCGATGCGGAGCGCTTGAGTGACTCGGTAGTGACCCAAAACAATTCGAAGATCGGATACGGTCGATGTCGTGTCCGGGTCATTGAAAGCGCTCGTCGCCGAACTCTCCCGTCGTGGACCGAACAAGGTCTTCGGGGGTGACCTCGCGTTCGCCGGACTTCCGGGCCTGGTCTGCGCTCCGGAGTCTGGGTTCAGTCTTCCCGCAGTCGCTTTCGGACATGGCTGGCTGACGCAGGCGGCCGCATACGAGGGGCTGCTCAAGCACCTGGCGTCGTGGGGCATTGTGGCGGCCGCTCCGGCGACCGAGCGCGGCGTCGTGCCATCGCACCAGGGACTCGCCATCGACCTCCGGACCACCCTCGACATCTGTGCCGGTGTACGCCTCGGGCCGGGCAAGATCAGCGTGCACCCCGACAAGCTCGCGCTCGCCGGCCACGGCATGGGCGCCAGTTGTGCCGTGCTGGCTGCATCCGGTCGCAGCGACATCGCTGCGGTGGCGGCGCTGTTCCCGGTCACGACGTCGCCGCACGCCGTCGACTTCGCGCCGCAGATCTCTGCGCCCGGCCTCATCGTCGCGACGCCGGCCGACAACAAGAAGATCGACCCCTATGCACGCTCGCTCGCTTTGACGTGGGGTGGAGACGTGCAGTTGCGCGCGCTCAGCAAGGGCACCGGCGCCTCGATCCCCGAGGGCCGCACCGTGATGGCCGCGCTCGGTGTGGACAAGCCAGACAAGAAGGTTCGTCGCACTCTGTACGCCGTGCTCACCGGATACATCCTGGCGACTGCAGGCAATAAGAAGGAATACGCGGCGTTCGCGGAGCTCGATAAAGCTGCTCCGTTGATGAAGGCCATCGACCCGTTCGTACCGGAGCAGGTCAAGCCGTCGATGCTGGCGCGCGCGGCCGGGCTGTTCGCCTAGCCGCGCGGTAGAGCTCCACCTTCGGACAGCACGACCGGTTCCTTCGCCGGCGACGTCTGCTCCTCGATCGAGACAGCCAGTCGAGTCAGGCACTGTTCGAGTTCGGACTGACCGTCAGTGCAGGCGTCGACAAAACGGCCGACTCGCGCGTCGACGACCGGGAGGAAGATCTTCTCGGTCCACGCCAGCGCATCGGCCTCGTGTCGCCGCGCACCTTCCACGGTCGCCTCTGCCGCATCGATCGACCGCCCGTCGACGTCATCGCTCGACAGCGCCGCGACCCGTGCCGCTTTCGTCGCCACGATGCCGGGAATCGTCTCGATCGCTTCGGTCAGCGCGACGATCACGGCATCGAGGCTGTCGAGTAGTCGATCGCCGGAATCGGCCGTGTCGGCAAGTTCGCTCGCTCCCGGGAATCCGTCGAGCGAGTCACCGATCCGGCCCTGTACCTGCAAGGAATCCGCGAGACCGGCACGCATGGTCACCAACGACGTCCGGCATTCGCGGATCGATTCCAACGACAGACTCCGTTCGGCGTCGTAGCTCGCGCGCAGTGCCGGCAGGTCCCGCCGTTGCGGAGCGACCTGCTGCGCGAGCGGGAGGAAGTCGGCGAAGAATTCCAGGCCCGGGCGGCCACGGTCCAGGATGGCGTCGATCTCGCTCATGCCAGGCGCTCCAATGCATCTGCCGCATCGGCGTCGGTCTGGGTTGCCGTGCTGTGCATGCGGGACAGCTGCTGGACGGCCTCATCGAACGTGGCCACCCACGCGACGATCTGATCGAGGAACGTGTCCCACGCGGCCACGACCCGATCGCCCGTCGGCAGATTCACCGATGGCAGTAGATCGTGGGCGCGCAATCTGCCGGCGAGATCTTCGAGGGTTTCGACGCATTTCTGGAGCTCGGCTCGATCATCGTCGAGCTGACTCATATCGACCTTGAATCCAGTCACACCCGTTGGACGCACCCGCGCGCTCTACGGTTCCGGTGACACCGGAACAAATCTGATCCGGTTTCCCGGAGCCAATTGGCCGGCGAGATCGGTGTCGGCGTCCAGGACGGTGCCGATGACGGGATAACCGCCGGTCACCGGGTGGTCGGCAAGGAAGAGCACCGGCTGGCCGTTCGGCGGAACCTGCAGTGAACCCCGCGTCATGCCCTCCGTCGGCAGCTCCCCAGACTGCGTTCGTTCGAGCGGATTCCCCTTGAGCCGCAATCCGACTCGATTGGAATCGGACGTCACTTCCCACGATTGACCGGTCAATTTCGCAAGCGCGTCGGCGGAGAACCAATCTGCCCGCGGACCGGGGACGAATCGCAGCTCGACCCGATCCGCACACGGTGGGGGCGCGACCGGCGCCTTGACCGCGTCGTGAGGTTCCCGACCGATCGGCAGTGCATCACCGGATCGCAGCGGGTTCGGACCGAGGCCCGAGAGAACGTCGGTCGAGCGGCTGCCGAGTTCGGCGTGGACGTCGAATCCCCCGCGCACCGCAAGGTACGACCGAAGACCGGCTGTGGGCGTTCCGAGCTCGACCTCCCACCCCGGTTCGAGGGCGAAAGGCGTTCCGGTCGGCACTGACCACTCGAACTCCTCGTTGACGATCTGCACGTCGACGTCGGCGCCGGTCACGACGACAACGACCGACTTCTCCGCACGAAGTCGCAAACCGCCGAAGAGCGACTCGATCACCGCGGCGCCGAGCGGATTACCGACGAGATCGTTCGCCAACTGTGCAGACGGGCGATCCATCGCACCGGACACCGTCACTCCGACAGCCGCGTGTCCGGGACGTCCCAGGTCTTGAATCAGCGACTGCATTCCAGGCGTGAGGACGGTGAAACCGCCGGCGGCAGAATTCGGCCGGCGCTCTTCGACCCGCACCGGAATCGCTTCGCGGACCGCATGAAATCGCACGACGTCTCCGGGCGAGACGAGGTTGGGCGGGGTTGTCCGCGAGTCCCACATCGGCGCGGTCGTCCAGCCCAGCAACTGCCAACCGCCCGGCGAATCACG
>JAJFUQ010000146.1 GCA_021372355.1 Nocardiaceae bacterium
CCCGCACGCCGCGATCACGACCGACATCATCGTCGGATTCCCGGGCGAGACCGAGGAAGACTTCCAAGAGACGCTCGACGTCGTCCGGCAGGCACGATTTGCCAGCGCGTTCACGTTCCAGTACTCCAAGCGCCCCGGCACGCCTGCGGCGACGATGGACGACCAGATTCCCAAGGAAGTCGTCCAGGAACGGTATGAGCGCCTCATCGCGCTGCAGGAGTCGATCTCGCTCGAGGAGAACGAGAAGCTGATCGGTTCTGAGGTCGAAGTTCTGGTCGCCGAGAACGGCGGCAAGAAGAGCGCGGCAACTGCCCGTATGGGCGGACGCGCGCGCGACGGGCGCCTCGTTCACTTCACGCCGAGCGGTGCTGTCGACGGCCACATTCGTCCGGGTGACATCGTGCGTGTCACGATCACCGAAGCGGCGCCGCACCACCTCATCGCCGGCGAGGTCGCCGCACATCGACGTACTACCGCTGGAGATGCACATGAACTCGGTCGTCGGCCGATGACCTCGGGTGTTGGCGAGGAACCGATCAAGAAGGTTGGCCTCGGGCTCCCCAAACTCGGGGTTCCGCTGATCGCTGAAGCTGGCGACAGCTGCAGCACGGGGTGCTGCTGATGATGAGCGACCAGGACAAATTGCCGAACGACGGCAACGGCTTCGAAGAATTGCGCCGCGACGTCGATGCGGTCGAACGCAAGATGGCGCGCGAGATCGAGCCGGGCAAACGCGCGGTCTTCATGGCGGTGCTGTTCCTGGCGCTGCTCGCGTCGTTCAGCCTTCCGCACACCGGAAACGTGCGGGGTTGGGACGTGCTGGCCGGCGCCAGTGACCTGGCCGCGAACAACGTGACCTTCCCGTCGCGCCTGTTCGTGTGGTTCGCACTGATCTTCGGTGTGTTCGCCTCGATGCTCGCGCTCATGACCCGCCGCTGGGGACTCGCCTGGATCGCGTTCACAGGCACGGCGGTGTCGACGGTGCTGGGCATGCTCGCGATCTGGAGTCGCCAGACGATCCGCGCCGACCTGGCTGGCGGCGGACCGGGCTACGGCCTGGTCATCGCGTGGATCGCCGTGGGGCTCTTAGCGTTCCAGTGGCTCAACATCGTGTGGAGCAAGTCCTCGATCCTGCTGGCCGCGGAGGAACGCCGCCGCCAAGAGGAAGAGAACGAGAAGAACCGGGAGAAGGGCGACCAGTAGTCGCCCCGTCCGGTCTCATCCGCTAGCGGCGGATGACCGCCTGCTCAGCTGCTTCGGCCCATTCGCGCCACTGCTGTGCCTGGGCGAGCGCCTTCTCCGCGTCCCGCTTGCGCCCGGACGCCTCGGCCTTCGCGGCCTGCTCCTCGAACTGGGCGACGCGGTCGCGGAATTGCGCCGCACGGGCGACGGCCTCCGGGTCGCTCCGACGCCAGTGCTGGTCCTCGGCGTCGCGAACGCGGCGCTCGATCGCGTGCAGGCGGTCTTCTAGTTCACGAACCCGCTCGCGCGGGACCTTGCCGATCTCGTCCCACTTGACCTGCAATTCGCGCAGGTGCGCCTTGGCGCCGTCGAGTCCGGTCGACGGGTCGACGATCTTTTCGAAACGTTCGAGCAGAGCGACCTTCGCCTTGGCGTTCTCGCCGAACTCCGCATCGCGCTCGGATGCATTCGCATTCCGCGCAGCGAAGAAGACATCCTGAGCAGCCTTGAAGCGCTTCCAAAGGGCGTCGTCGATGTCGCGGGGAGCGCGGCCCGCAGCCTTCCAGTCAGCAAGAAGCCCACGGAAGGCCGACGCCGTCGTCGCCCAGTCGGTGGAGCTCGAAAGCGCCTCGGCCTGGACACAGAGTTCTTCCTTGCGGGTGCGCGCCGTGGCCCGTTCGCGGTCCATGTCCGCGAAGTGTGCGCCGCGCCGGCGGTTGAAGGACTCACGAGCCTTGGAGAAGCGCTTCCACAGCGCGTCATCGACCTTGCGGTCCACTCCGCGGATGGTCTTCCACTCTTCGAGAATCTCGTGCAGGCGGTCGCCCGCGACCTTCCATTGCGTCGAGTTGGAGCTGAGTTCCTCAGCCTCGGCGGCGAGCTGCTCCTTGCGTGCGGTGGCCTCGGTCCGCAGCTTTTCGCGCTCTTCCTTAGCGTGTGCGCTCGCTTCGTCGGAGTGTTCGATGATCGCCTTGAGCCGGCGGGACAGTCCGTCGACATCACCGATGACGGTCGCCTCCGGCAGGGACTCGGCGAGTGCTTCGGCCGCGGTCTTCGTCTTGTGCGCGTCGCCTGCGCCACTGGAGAGTCGCGCTTCGAGCAGCGACACCTCGGTGGCGAGATCTTCGAAGCGGCGGCCGTAGTGGGAGAGTGCCTCTTCCGGCTCGCCGGCCTGCCACGACCCGATGACACGTTCGCCGTCGGCGGTCTTCAGGTAGACGGTGCCGTCGGCGTCGACGCGGCCCCATTTGGATGGGTCGCTCGATGCCGCCACGACGGTCGAGGGAGTAGAGGGCTTGACCGGATGCGGCTTGGCGGCGAGTGCGCTGGGCTTTGCGATGGTGCTATCGGTCATGATGTCCTCTTCTCTGCCGCGCGTCTCGGCTGCCACATTACGAACTGCGCTGTTCATTCAACATGCTGTGACTTCGCCTGCCAATAGAAGTCGGTGTTGTTGAGACGAGTGCTGTCGTTTGATGCGACGTTACCCCCGCCAGGCTACGGTGACGGGGTGCTGACTGCGGTGGGTCTCGTCCCGAGTGCACCCTTGCTCGTCCCCGAACTGTCCGGCGCGGGCAACCCAGATGTCGATGCGGTTCGTGCCGCGACCGCGGAAGTAGGGCGCGTTCTGGCGACTCAGGCGGACCGATGGACGGTCCTTTCGTCGGTCGAGTCGACGTCGTCGAAGGGGACCTTCCGCGGGTTCGGCGCAGATGTTCGCGTCTCGCTGAAACCGGGAGACCTCTCGAACGCTGATCCGGAGATGCCGCTACCGCTGTTGATCGCCGCTTGGCTCCGGACGCAGACTGCGCCGAATACGGAGGTGCGGCCGTATCTCCTCGGTTCCGCCACCGAACTGTTCACGGCCCTTGACGAATCTGCCGACCGCGAGGCTCTTCTCGTCGTCGCTGACGGTTCGACGATGCTCACGCCCAAGGCGCCAGGGGCGTTCCATCCCGATGCACCGGCTTTCGAGGAGAAGCTCGATACCGCGATCGAAGTCGGGGACTGGGCGACGGTCCTCGAACTCGACGGGTGGGATGAATTCGGCGCGGGGGAGAGCCGGCCGCTGTTCCAGTTCCTGGCCGAGGTTCTTGCCGCGATGCGGCCGACGGAAACGCGCGGCACCCACGCGGCACCCTTCGGCGTCGGCTATCTCATGCGGACGTGGGCCGCGTGAGGAAGCCGATCGCGGTCATCGGGCCGACGGCGACGGGGAAGTCGGACTTGGCGCTCGATCTCGCCGAGCGCGTGGGCGGCCAGATCGTCAACATCGACGCACAACAGATGTACCGCGGCATGGACGTCGGCACCGCAAAACTGCCCGTCTCCGAACGGCGCGGAATCACCCACCACATGATCGACGTCCTCGATGTCACGGACGTCGCGACCGTCGCGAACTATCAGCGTGATGCGGGACAGATCGTCGACGACCTGCTGTCGAGTTCGATCGTCCCGGTCATCGTGGGCGGATCGATGATGTACATCCAGTCGCTGCTCGATCACTGGACATTCCCGGCGACCGACCCCACGGTGCGGGCGAAGTGGGAGGCCCTGCTCGAGGCCGAGGGGCTCGGGGCCGTCCACCAAGCGCTGCGTGCGGTCGATCCGGTGGCCGCAGACACGATCCTGCCGACCGACGGCCGGCGAATGGTGCGCGCGCTTGAAGTTGTCGAGATCACCGGCCGTCCGTTCGCTGCCTCGCAGCCCACGCGTGGCGAACCCCGTTGGGGCACCACGATCATCGGTCTCGACCGGGAGACCGACGAACTCGATGACCGGATCCTTCGACGCACGGCGTTGATGTTCGAACAGGGTCTCGTCGAGGAGGTCGAGGCACTCATTCCGCTGGGGTTGCGGGAGGGACAGACCGCCCGCCGCGCGATCGGTTATGCGCAGGTTCTGGCCGCGCTCGACGGCGAGTACACGATGGCGGAGGCGCAGGAGATCACCGCCCAGGGCACGCGCCGCTATGTCCGGCGACAACGTTCGTGGTTCCGCCGGGACACCCGCGTGACGTGGCTCGACCCCGCGGACAGTGATGTTGTCGGCCGAGCCGTGCAGGTCGCCGGGCTCGCCGGTTAAAGTCGAGGGCGTGGAGTTCAGCAAAGGTCATGGAACGGAAAACGATTTCGTCATCCTTCCGGACCCGGAAGTTGAACTCGATCTGAGCGTCTCGCGGGTATCGGCACTGTGCGACCGCCAACGTGGCCTCGGCGCCGACGGAGTCCTGCGGGTGGCCCGCTCGGGTGACCTGGTTGCCGCGGGCGTCCTCGATGCCCTGCCCGAAGGTGTCTCGGCGGACGACTGGTTCATGGACTACCGCAATGGCGACGGCAGCATCGCCGAGATGTGCGGCAACGGCGTCCGGGTGTTCGCGCACTATCTGGTGGCGTCCGGTCTCGAAAATGGCCCCGAGTTTGTCGTCGGATCGCGCGCCGGCGGCCGGCCTGTGACGGTGCATTACGCCGATGCCCTCAACGCGGATGTCTCCGTAGCGATGGGACCAGTACGTGAGCTGGGAACGTCGAGCGCCACGGTCGGCGGGATGACTTTCACCGGCATCGGCATCGACGTCGGTAACCCGCACCTCGCCTGTGTGTCGCGCGATCTGACCCCGGACACGATCAAGAAGATCGACCTGCGCGAGCTCCCCGAGTTCGATCACACGATGTTCCCGCACGGGGTCAACGTCGAGATCCTGACTGCACCCATTCACGGCAACGTGACGATGCGTGTCTACGAGCGTGGTGTCGGCGAGACGCGGTCGTGCGGTACCGGCACGGTGGCCGCGGCGGCTGCGGCACTCGCCGAAGATGGACTCAGCGAAGGTGAAGTGCGGGTCCACGTGCTTGGCGGTGCCGTCGACGTGTCGATCCACAACGGCGAAGCGACATTGCGTGGGCCATCGGTACTTGTCGCGAACGGAAACCTGCACCAGGTCTGGTGGGCGTCGCTCGGGTGATTACGCCCGCAGATATAAAAATGCACGTCCGCCCAGATTCTGGGACGATGAATCTTGTATGAAGAATTCCTCGCAATCGCGTTGGTCCGAGTGGTCAGCTGACTCCCTCGCCGACGAAGACTATCTCCCGTCTGTTGGTGAGTTGCAGCTGGAAGACCGCAGCGCGTTGCGTCGCGTGGCCGGTCTATCCACTGAGCTCACGGACATCACCGAAGTCGAATACCGGCAGCTGCGCCTGGAACGCGTCGTCCTCGTGGGCGTGTGGACCGAAGGCACTGCAGCCCAGGCGGAATCGAGCCTCGCCGAGCTCGCCGCCCTCGCCGAGACCGCGGGATCGGAAGTACTCGACGGGCTCGTCCAACGACGCGACAAGCCGGACCCGTCGACGTACATCGGTTCTGGAAAGGCACTCGAACTGCGCGAGATCGTGCTCAGCTCCGGCGCCGATACCGTCATCTGCGATGGTGAGTTGTCTCCGGCTCAGCTGACCGCGCTCGAGAAGGTCGTCAAAGTAAAGGTCGTCGACCGGACCGCGCTCATCCTCGACATTTTCGCCCAGCATGCGACGTCTCGCGAAGGTAAGGCGCAGGTCGCGCTCGCGCAGATGGAGTACATGCTGCCGCGCCTGCGTGGTTGGGGTGAGTCGATGTCCCGGCAGGCCGGCGGTCGTGCCGGATCGAACGGTGGTGTCGGTCTGCGCGGACCTGGTGAGACGAAGATCGAGACCGACCGTCGCCGGATTCGCGAGCGGATGTCCAAGCTGCGCCGCGAGATCAAGGAAATGAAGCGGGCACGCGACACCAAGCGTCAAGGTCGGGTCAGCAACGGCATTCCCTCGGTCGCGATCGTGGGTTACACGAATGCCGGAAAGTCGAGCCTGCTCAATGCGCTGACCGGGGCGGGTGTCCTGGTCGAGAACGCGCTGTTCGCCACCCTCGACCCGACGACCCGACGCGCGCTGCTCGAAGACGGCCGCGAGTTCGTCCTGACCGACACCGTCGGGTTCGTGCGGCACCTGCCGACCCAACTCGTCGAGGCATTCCGCTCGACACTGGAGGAAGTGACCGGGGCAGACCTGCTCCTGCATGTCGTGGATGGATCGGACCCGCTCCCGCACGAGCAGATCAAGGCTGTTCGTACGGTGATCACCGAGGTTCTGCAGGAGACCGGTATGCCGGCTCCGCCGGAGATGCTCGTCGTCAACAAGATCGACGCAGCCGACCCGGTCATGCTGACCGAACTGCGGGGAGTGCTGCGCGGTGCTGCGTTCATCTCCGCGCGTACCGGAGAAGGTCTCGACGAACTTCGGCAGATGGTGTCCGAGGCGATCGGTCGTACCGACGTCGAAGTCAGCATTCTGCTTCCGTACTCACGTGGCGACCTGCTCGCGCAGATCCATTCGGACGGCACGATCCTGAAGTCCTCGCACGAAGAGGATGGAACGAAACTGCGTGCGCGCGTGCCGGCATCGTTGGCGTCGGCGCTCCTCGAGTACGCCTACAGCGGCGCGTAAGTTTTGCCGCATCGTCGTTGGCTCATCGGTCCGTTGACCGCGGCTCTGGTGTCGATCCCGCTTGCCCATGCGCAGACCACGTTCGAAACCTATTGCACGCCAACTGATCCAGGTCTCACGGAACTGTCCGGGATGACGTGGGGCGACGGCACGCTCTACGCCATGGGCGACAGCGGTGCCGACGACCGGATCGCGGTACTGGATGAGGACTGCGGGGTGAGTCGGTGGATTCCGAACCCCGTCGATCCGTTCGATGTCGAGGACCTCACGTTCCATGACGGCTCGTTGTGGCTCGCCGACACGGGAGACAACGACCGTGTTCGTCCGACGATCGCCCTCACTCGCGTCGACCCGAAGGACGGCAGCGGCGAGTTGTACCGACTCCGATACCCCGATGGTGCGCACGACGCCGAGGCGGTCGCAATAGCTCCGAACGGCGACATCGCGGTCATCACCAAGGAGTGGAGCGGCCACAGCCGCGTCTACACGCTGTCGAACGGACGTCGGCTGTCCGATCTTGTTTCCCCGGGTCCCGCGCCGCTCGTATTCGTCGGTGAGCTCGTGATTCCAGCGGGTTCACATGATGACGCACCGCTGGTCACCGGTGCGACGATGCATCCGGACGGCAAGACCGTCGCCATTCGAACCTATTGGAACGCCTACCTGTATCCGATCGGTGAAGAGGGTCTCGCACACGCTTTGACCCACGTCGAGCCGAAGCATCTCTCGCTCCCACCTGAGCCACAGGGCGAGGCGATCGCGTTCAACGACCGCGGTGATGTGTTGATCGCTTCCGAAGCGGGCAATCGCGCGGATGCATCGATTCCGCCGATTCTCATCGCGCGCAGCGTCGACGTCCCGACGCCGGTTGCGGCCGAAAAGTCCGAGCACCACTTGAATTGGTGGTGGTGGGTGCTGGGCGGAATCGGTGCCGTGGCGGTGCTCGTGGAGGGCACGTCGATTCTTCGGCCGCGCAAGCGGAAGTAGTCGACCGACTTCACTCCGTCGCTGACATGTTCGGCGAGAGCAAGACAGACGCAATCGTGGTTCGCGCGAGTCGTGCGACGGCGCTGGGATCACTCACGTCGATGATCAGACTCGGGCTGATCAGGTAGCCGATCATCAGGTGAATCAAGACGTCGGCCTGCGCGTCGGGATCGCCAGGTGGAATTCTTCCCGCTTTCTGCGCTTTTGCGATGTTCGTACGGACGGCTGAGTGCCCGACCTGCAGCGCCGACGGATCGCCATGTCCTAGGGCATGGATGAGGTCAGCACGATGGCTTTCGTCGGTGCCGAACAGAATGTCCTCGCGCAGGCGCATACAGGTCTGAAAAGCGACGATGCACTGGTCCGTGGGGTCGGTGACGACCGTGAAGCTCTCGGCGAGAGCAGTGAGAAGCTGCCTGATCGCGCGCACCAGTGCCTGCTCGAACAGTTGGTCCTTACCGCCGTACCGACGGAACAGCGTCGTGCGGCCGACGCCGGATTCGGCAGCGATGTCGTCCATCGTCGCCTCGCGCGTTCCCTTGTGCGCAAGCACTCGCAATGCGGCGTCGAGAACTTGGGATTCCTTGGTGTTCGTGGCGTCGACGTCAAGGGCTTGGCCGACTGCTCGCTGCAGCAGCGTCGGCATCGGAGCGCCCGGTCGTGTCACCTTCCAATCTTGACACGGAACTATTACGCGGTTAATAGTTCCAGTAACTTCGGTGAGGAGCTTGCGATGACACCCAGGCCGATTCGAATCATTCGCGCGCAGCTGAGGAGCGCTCGGCAGTTCGCCGAGGCGGTTCGTCGGGACCCGCGAATACTCCGCGAAATCGGAGCCGAATTGATGGGCCGGAAGCACACCGGTCCGGCTCCGGTTCCGGGTTCGGCTGCCGCACCGCCAGAATTGGACGGCTTCGACCGGCAGACTCGGGCCAGCGTTCACCTCGCTGCCGGGCCCAAAACCGTCGCGGCCTTTGTGAGCGACCTTGGTCGTCTGCCGGACTGGTTGACGGTCCATGCCGGATTCCGGGGCGAGCCACCCGTGGCGGCATATCCGGGTCTCGAGTTCATCCAGCAGGCCAAGCTCATGGGAATTCCTGCCGATGTCGCGTGGACTGTCGTTTCGGTCGGCGACGCGGGAGTCGAGATGCGCGGCAGCGGGCCGATGGGTCTCACGCTGGGGTTCTGGCTGGTCGTCGAGCCTGACGCCCCGGGAGAGTCGACGTTGTCGGTGTTTGTCGGGCTTGCGGGTCAGCCCGTGGCGGGCCCGCTCGGAGCATCGCTGCTGCGCAGTTTCACCGAAAGTCTCGAGGAGTCGCTTGAGCGGCTCTCGGTGGCCGTCGGGTCGTCGGACGGCGCGAAAGCAACTTCGCGTCAGCCGGTTCTGCACGAAGCCACCGGAACCATGCTGCCGCCGAACACCCCGGTCCTCGTCGGCGTCGGGCAAGTCGTCGACAGGATGCCGAATCCGGCACGCGATCCGGCGGCAATGGCCGCCCAAGCTCTTCGACAAGCGGCTCGCGACTGCGGTGCCGGTGAGGCGATGCTCCGGTCCGCCGATGCGGTGTTCGCGGTTGCTTCCGCGTCTTGGCAGTACCGCGATCTCGGTGCGGCCGTCGCTGCTGCGTTGGGTGCAGCGCCCGCCGAAACAGTGCAATCCGTGCCCTTCGGAGGGGACGCCGGACAAGTGCTCGTGAACGAGGCGGCAGAGTCGGTCGCCACCGGGAAGCACCGAATCGTGCTGGTGGCAGGTGCCGAAGCGGGTGCCACGCTGGCCAGCCACCCCACGTTGTCCTGGCCCGGGCAGCCGTCGACCGTTCGTCCGACTCGAGTCGTCGGCGTGGACAAGCCGGGCAACAACGACTCGGAAACCGCGGTCGGACTCGGGGCTCCGATCTATCTCTTCGCGCTCATGGACTCGGCGAATCGCCGCCGCCTCGGTCTGCCGCCGCGCGAGCATGCGTACGCCAACGCGGCGCTGTGGTCGACGTTGTCGACGATTGCGGCGCAGAACCCGTATGCATGGCAGCCGCAGGAATTCGACGCGGATTCGCTCCTCGACGTCTCCGACGGCAACCGCATGATCACGTCGCCGTACACCAAGCTGCTGTGCGCGAATTTGCAGGTGGACATGGCCAGCGGTGTCATCGTCTGCAGCGCGGCAGCGGCGCAGGAGGCGGGAATTCCGCAGGACAAATGGGTCTTCATTCACGCTGGAGCGTCGGCGCACGACGAATGGTTCGCGACCGAGCGCGCCGATTTGGCGGCGTCTCCGGCGATCCGGACGATCGGCAGGTCTGCGCTCGATCATGCGGGCCTGAGCATCGACGACATCGATGAAGTCGACTTCTACTCGTGCTTCCCGTCCGCCGTCCAGATCGCGGCGCGCGAGTTAGGGCTGCCGATCAACGATCCTTCTCGACCCTTGTCGGTGACGGGTGGGTTGACGTTCGGCGGTGGCCCGGGCAACAACTTCGCTGGTCACTCGATATCGACGATGGTCGAGCGACTGCGCAGCCGTCCGGAGTCGTACGGTCTGACGACGTCGCTTGGCTGGTACCTCACCAAGCACTCGATCGGGGTGTACTCGGCCAAACCGCCGGCGAAGCCATATCAGTACCTCAAGCCGTTCGTCGATCACCCGCCGTCGCGACCGGTACGTACCACCTATCGCGGGTCTGCGGTGATCGATGCGTACACCGTGCCGTACGGCCGTGATGGAGAACCGGAAGCGGCGATCGTCAGCGCGATCGCACCGGACGGGTCCCGCGTACTCGTGCGCGTCAAGGCACCCGATGTCATCAGTGAACTCCTCGATGACGACGCATTGGGTCTTCCGGTCATGGTGGAAGGGGATGCCGTCACCATCACCAGTCGCGATCGAACCGATCTGCCTGCGCCACCTGAACCGCCGGTTCTCGTGGAACGTCGTGGACCGGTCATGGTGATCACGTTGAACCGGCCCGAGGTTCGCAATGCCGTCAACCTCGCCATGGCGACGGCCCTCGAACGAGCCATCGACAGTTTCGAAGCTGACCCCATGGCGCAGGTTGCGATCCTCACTGGCGCCGGCGGCTACTTCAGCGCGGGCATGGATCTTAAAGCCGCTGCGCGCGGAGAGGTTCCGATGACGGAGCGGCGCGGACCGCTCGGCCTTGCGGGACGGCCGCCGCGGAAACCGCTCATTGCGGCCGTCGAGGGTCCAGCGCTCGCTGGCGGCTGTGAACTGGCACTCTCGGCTGACCTCATCGTCGCCGCTTCGAATTCCCAGTTCGGAATTCCGGAACCGAAGCGCGGACTCGTCGCAGCCGGCGGCGGTGTTTATCGGTTGCGAGAGCGACTGCCCCGAAACATCGCTATGCAGCTCGCCCTCACCGGCGATCCGATGCCGGCGGCGGCACTGGCTTCGTATGGGCTGGTCAACGAAGTGACCGAACCCGGCCAGGCGCTTGCCGGGGCTCTGCGGCTGGCCGAACAGATCGCGGTCAATGCACCCCTGAGCTTGCTCGCGAGCAAACAAATCATCGACGAGAGCAGCGATTGGTCGACCGGAGAAGCGTTCGCGCGGCAGAACGACATCGCGTCTCAGGCGTTGTTCTCGGCCGATGCGACAGAAGGGATCATGGCCTTCGCGGAGAAGCGGGCGCCCGTGTGGACCGGTCGCTGAGGGGGCGCCGCGGCCCCGGTCATTCACCGCTGAGCGTCTCCAGCGCTTTCGCCAACCGCGCGGCCGCTTGTTCCGCGACAGGCTTCAAGCCTGGTGCGGAGGTGACCTCTGCGAGCAGTAGCGGGTTCATGGCCTCGACGAGCACTCGGCCCGAATCAAGAGCACGTACCACCACGTTGCAGGGCAGCAGCACTCCGACCTGCCGGTTCGCACTCAAAGCCTGGTAGGCCAGCGGCGGGTTGCACGCCCCAAGGATGAGGTAGTCCTCGATGTCGTGACCGAGCTTGGCTTTGATCGTGGTTTTCATGTCGATCTCGGTGAGGACTCCGAATCCCTGTTCGGCCAGTGCTGCCCTGGTACGAGCCACCGTGTCTTCGAACGGGGCTGTGACGGTCGTCGTCAACGCAAGTTCCATGGCAATTCCCTCCTCAGCGGTTGACTTGACGTTATGCCGCGGCCGGTCGGGCCCGGCAGGGAGGAAAGTCCCTGATCGTCACCAAGAATGAAGATCCCGGTCAATGCGGTCGCGAACCAAGAAATGGCCTGGCCCCTCGTTGGGGCCAGGCCATTTGTCGAACGTTTATACGCGGCGCATGACCGTGACGACCTTGCCGAGGATCGTCGCGTCGTTGCCCGGGATGGGTTCGAACAGCGCGTTGTGCGGCATGAGCCAGACGTTTCCGTCTTTGCGTTTGAACGTCTTGACCGTCGCCTCGCCGTCGATCATGGCTGCGACGATTTCGCCGTTGTCGGCGACGTTCTGCTGCCGTACGACGACCCAGTCGCCGTCGCAGATCGCGGCGTCGATCATCGACTCACCGACGACCTTGAGCAGGAAGAGCGAGCCTTCACCGACCAGTTCGCGGGGCAGCGGGAAGATCTCTTCGACAGCTTCTTCGGCGAGGATCGGACCACCGGCGGCGATGCGGCCGAGGACCGGTACATAAGCCGGCGCAGGAAGTGACGCGCCACCCGGTTCGGGCGATCGAGGTGTGTCGTCGAGGTTTCGAACATCAACGGCGCGTGGACGATTCGCGTCCCGACGAAGGAAGCCCTTGCGTTCGAGCGTGCGTAATTGGTGCGCGACGGACGACGTCGAGGTGAGGCCGACGGCATCGCCGATTTCGCGGATGCTCGGCGGATAGCCCCGCTCCGAGACGGACGAGCGAATGACTTCGAGAACCTTTCGCTGGCGCTCGGTGAGAACCGACGGATCGACGTCCACCCGATCGATCGAGTCCAGCGAATCGACATCTGAGCCGCCGGTACCGCTGCGGTCTCTCCCAGCCATGAGATGTCTCCCTTCACTGCTTCTCTGTCGGACCTGAATGTAGCGCAGCGGCACACCGTTATCAAACATCTGTTCGATGTTTTTCCGAATCTGTCGTGACACTTGTCAGAGGGGGGTGCTACAAAATTCGAACAGGCGTTCATCGAACGCAATTTCGAACACCCGCGGTCGAACGGCCGCAACGCATGACAGGGGAGACAGAGATGACCATCGCAATCGACACTCACAACTTCCGCTCGAGCACCCCGTTCGACCCGGAGCGCTGGCGCCGCACCTACTCGGGGGGTTCGCGTCAGGTCGCGCACAGCGCGCGTTCGGGCCGAGCACCTCGGCGAGAGTTTAGCTACGGCAACGCATTCCGCTACACCGAGCAGTCTCACCAGGACTTGCCGGAGCAGACGATCAACGTCGTGACGCTCATCGTCGCGGCTCTGCTCACGGCTCTGGTCGTCGTGGGTCTCGTCGCGATTGCAGACTTCGCCTCAGGTGGCGGCATGCCGGGTGGGTTTCCGGTGGCAGCGGCCGTCGCCGGCACCGAGGGCGGTAGGTAATGGCATCGCCGGAACGGGCGCCGATGTGGCTTCCGCTCGCGGACGAGGCCGGCGGCGTGCCGGGGACCGTGCGGGTATTGTTTGGAAAGGTTGGCCATGCACGGCCGAGCGCGCTGGGAACGGTTCCCTTTCTCGACCCGCAGCGCCACGGTCTCGACAAAGGACGTGATATGCACTGCCCTTTCTGCCGGAATCCCGACTCTCGCGTCGTGGACTCTCGTGAGGCGGAGGAAGGTTCTGCAATTCGTCGTCGCCGAGCGTGTCCGTCCTGTGGCCGCCGATTCACAACCGTCGAAACCGCAGTTCTTGCCGTGGTGAAACGGAGCGGCGTCACCGAACCGTTCAGTCGCGAGAAGGTCATTCGCGGCGTTCGCCGGGCCTGCCAGGGGCGCGATGTCGACGACGACGCCTTGATGCAGCTCGCCCAGAAGGTCGAAGACGCGGTTCGGGCTTCGGGCTCTGCCGAGATTCCCTCGCACGAAGTGGGTTTGGCGATCCTTGGGCCGCTGCGCGACCTCGACGAGGTGGCCTACCTGCGCTTTGCGTCGGTGTACCGGTCGTTTTCGTCGGCTGATGATTTCGAACGCGAGATCCAGGATCTTCGCCAACACCGCACGAAGGCGAAGTAGGGGCACGCCGCACTTTCAGTGCCGCGCCTCGGCGATCGCGGTTCGCACGCGCTTCTCCGAGATCGGATACGCCGTGCCGACTCGCTGAGCGAACAGACTGACCCTCAACTCCTCGAGCATCCATCGGATGTTGTCGACGGCCGCGCCGTCGCGTCGATCCGCGGGGAGTGAGTCCTTGAGATCTTCATATTCCGCCTCGAGCTGTTCGAGGACGACCTGGTGCTGCGCGTCCCGAGCAGCGTTCGATGCATAATTCTGTGCCCGGACAGCCGCCGCTTCGACATAGCGCGGCAGTGCACGCAACCGCTCCGCGCCGAACTCAGTGGCGAACCCGTCGAACACCAACGCGCGCAGGTGCGTTTCCAGTACCTGTCGAATTGGTCCCGGCGTCGCCGCCGCAGATTCCAGCGCATTCCGCCACTCATTGAGCACCGCCACGGCCGCGTGGACGGTGGAAACCACTTCGTCGGGCAGCTCTGCCGCGACTCGTTTCCGCAGCTCGACGTACTCAGTCGGCGTCCACGCGAAGCCTCCGCACCGCGGAACCAGGGCATCGATCGCGGCCCGCCGACAGTCGTCGATGAAGGCCTCGGCAGTGCCGGACGGATTGTGGCCCAATGCGAGACGTTCAACGGTCGACATCGAACCCAGGACGTACTTCGTACTTGCCGGCAATTCCGCATGAAGAAGTTCTCGCGTACCGATACGCATCGCGTCCGCCTGCTGCGATGCCGTCGAATACACACGGACTGCAACGCCGCCGGGTTCGGCGGTCAGCGCAGGATAGGCGTTGACGCGGTGCCCGCCGATCGTGCCGCTGATCTTGCGCGGAACGTCGCCGAGGGCGTCCGCGGTCCACGCCTTCGCCGGCGCGCGCTCGAACCGAGCCGTCGCGCGCGACACCTGCCGTTCGACCCGTGGCGCGACGTTCTGCCTCAGGTCATCGAGGTTCTTCGACCGCGCGGTGATCGAGCCGTCTTCGGCGATGGCCGCGAAGTTCATTCGCAGGTGACCGGGCAGTTCGCCGAGGTCGAAGTCGGACGGATGGATCTGCGTTCCGCCCAATCTCGATAGTTCCGGCGCCAATGCCTCGATGATCGGCTTCGAGCGCGGAGTCATCGCGGCCAAGGCTGCCTGCGCGAAGTCGGGCGCGGGGACGACGAGGCGACGCAGGTGCTTCGGCAGCGACTTGATGAGTGCCGTCACGAGTTCTTCCCGCATTCCGGGCACAAGCCAATCGAATCCCGTGTTCGAGACCTGCGCGATGAGCGGTGCCGGAATCCGGACGGTGACGCCGTCGGTGTCGCTGCCCGGTTCGAACGAGTACGTCAGGTCGAACTGCATCTCACCCTGACGCCACGCGCCGGGATAGTCGGTGCGCGAAACGTCGTCGGCGCCGTCGTTGATGACCGATTCGAGCGTGAAGTCGAGAAGGTCTGGCTGCTTCTTGCGTGCGTCCCGCCACCATCGGTCGAAATGCCGTCCGCTGACGACGTCCTTCGGAATTCGCTTGTCGTAGAAGGCGAACAGCGAATCCTCATCGACGACGAGGCCTCGACGGCGCGCACGATCCTCGATCGACGAGGCCTGCTCGAGAATCGAATCGTTGTGCGTGAGGAATGCGTGTTTCGACTCCCACTCCCGGTTGACGAGCGCGTGCCGGATGAACAATTCGCGGCTGTGTTCGGGGTCGATGCGCGCGAAGTTAACCGCTCGTCGCGCCACGATCGGCACGCCGTACAAGGACACGCGCTCGTACGCCATGGCCGCGGCATTGCGCGTCGACCAGTGCGGTTCGCTGTAACTGCGCTTCACGAGATGCTCGGCGAACTCTTCGGCCCACTCGGGCTCGATGCGGGCGACCGTTCGGCCCCACAAGCGTGATGTCTCCACGAGTTCGACAGCCATCACGCACGCCGGAGTCTTCTTGCCGAGCGACGAGCTGGGGAAGATCGCGAACTTCGCGCCGCGGGCGCCGAGGTACTCGCGATCGTTGGCGTCAGCGCTGCGGACGCCGATGTGCGACAGCAGACCGGACACGACCGCTCGATGGACGGCGTCCGGTGCCGCGGCTGCCGTATTCGGCGTCCACCCGAGGTCCTTGGCGATCGTAGAGAGCTGTCCGTGCAGGTCCTGCCATTCGCGAATACGCAACCAGTGCAGGAACTCTGCGCGACACATCCGACGGAACGCGCTCGACGACAGGTCGCGGCGCTGCTCGGTGAGGTACTCCCACAGCTTCAAGTACGACAGCACGTCAGAGCCGTCGACGCGGAATCGGGCGTGGGCGGTGTCCGCGGCCTGCTGATGCTCGGTCGGGCGTTCCCGGACGTCCTGGATCGACAGTCCGGAAACGATGATCAGAGTTTCGGCGAGGCAGCCCGACGCATGGCCTTGCGCGAGAATTCGTGCCATTCGCGGGTCGACCGGGAGGCGGGCGAGCTGCCGTCCCATGGGTGTGAGTCGCGGGATGTGGTCTTCCTCCGGAGCGGAGATCGCACCCAATTCGTGCAGGAGGGCGAGGCCGTCCCGGATGTTGCGCTCATCCGGCGGATCGACGAACGGGAAGATCGACACGTCGCCGAGGCCGAGGTTCGCCATCTGCAGAATGACCGAAGCCAAGTTGGTGCGCAGGATCTCCGGCTCGGTGAATGCCGGCCGATCCTCGAAGTCCTGCTCCGAATAGAGGCGGATGGAGATGCCGTCCGCGACACGTCCGCATCGGCCGGATCGCTGCCGTGCAGAGGCCTGGGAGATTTCCTCGATGGGCAGACGCTGGACCTTGGTTCGCTTGGAGTACCGCGAGATTCGCGCCGTGCCGGGGTCGATCACGTAACGAATACCGGGAACGGTCAGCGAGGTTTCGGCGACATTCGTCGCGAGAACGACGCGTCGGCCGGTGTGCGCCGAGAACACGCGATGCTGCTCGGCGATCGACAGTCGCGCGTAGAGCGGCAGGATCTCGGTGCGTGGCAGATTGAGGTCGCGGAGGGCATCGGCCGTATCGCGGATCTCGCGCTCACCGGACAGGAAGACCAGCACGTCGCCGTCGCCGGCCGCGAACAGTTCTTGTACTGCGGTACCGATTGCATCGACCGCGTCGAGTTCGATGATCTCGTCGTCCGTCTCCACGGTCAGCGGTCGATAGCGGATCTCGACCGGATACGTGCGCCCGGACACTTCCACGATCGGCGCCGGAACGCCGTCGACCGCAAAGTGATTCGCGAAGCGTTCGGGATCGATCGTCGCCGAGGTGATGATGACCTTGAGTTCCGGGCGGCGGGGGAGCAGTTGCTTGAGGTAGCCGAGCAGGAAGTCGATGTTGAGGCTACGTTCGTGCGCCTCGTCGATGATGATCGTGTCGTAGCGGCGAAGCATGCGATCGCGCTGGATCTCGTTGAGCAGGATGCCGTCCGTCATGAGCCGCACCAGCGTCGTATCCGACATGTGGTCGGTGAAGCGGACGGAATATCCGACGACCCCGCCGATTTCGCCGCCCAGTTCTTCGGCGATGCGCTCGGCCACGGTTCGCGCTGCCAGTCGGCGGGGCTGCGTGTGGCCGATGACCCCGCGTACTCCACGGCCGAGCTCGAGGCAGATCTTGGGAATCTGAGTGGTTTTTCCGGAGCCGGTCTCGCCCGCGACAATGACGACCTGGTGGGCCTTGATCGCCGCCGCGATGTCATCGCGGCGTTCGCTCACCGGAAGCTGTGGTGGGAAGGTGATCTCGGGGACTGCTGCGTGGCGGGCTGCCACACGTGCCTCCGCCTGCGCCAACGCCTTCTCGACGGACGCGACGTCGTGATCGTTCGCGATACGTTCAATCCGGCGCGAGAGACGATGGGCGTCCGCGTACGTTAAGGCGGAGAGGCGTCCTCCGTAGCGAGGATCAGATCGGCGGGAGGGCCGCCTTGGATGGTGGCCTGGCACCTGGCGATCGGAAGACATACTGAATACAGGTTATCGAAGTGCGGGACTGGGGTGGACCGCACAATTGCTCGAAAGACGATGGGGGAGTTTCTGATGGGTGCGCTGTGGCACGGTTTCGCAGATATGGGTGCGGTCGAGCGGGACGGGGCGTTCGTCGTCACGCGTGGTGAAGGCGTTAGCATCTACGACGACAAGGGCAACGAGTATCTCGACGCGACGGCCGGACTGTGGTTCACCAACGTGGGCTACGGCCGCACCGAGATCGCCGATGCGGTCGCGAAACAGTTGACCAAGATCGGCCACTACTCGAACTTCGGCGACCTGGCGACGGATACCGCCATCGAGCTCGCCGAGCGACTGGCCACTATCGCGCCCGTTCAAAACTCCAAGATCCTGTTCACACTCGGTGGTTCGGACTCGATCGACACCGCAGCCAAGATGGCGCGTCGCTATTGGGTCGTCATGGGCAAGCCGGAGAAGAATCTCATCGTCGGCCGCCAGAAGGCCTACCACGGGATGCACTGGGCGGGCACGTCGCTGTCGGGCCTGCCGCTCAATCGCGAGGGGTACGGCGACCTGATGCCGGAAGCCCGCACGGTCACGTGGGACGACGCTTCCGCGCTGCGTGCTCTCATCGAGACCGAGGGGGCCGACCGTATCGCGGCGTTCTTCGTCGAGCCGATCATCGGCGCCGGTGGTGTTTATCTGCCTCCAGAGAACTACCTCACCGAGGTTCGCCAGATCTGCCGGGAGAACGACATCCTCTTCGTGGCCGATGAGGTCGTGACAGGCTTCGGTCGGATCGGCGGATCGTGGTTCGCGTCGTCCCGGTTCGGGCTCGAGCCTGACCTCATGACGACGGCCAAGGGACTGACCTCGGGATATGTGCCGATGGGTGCGGTGTTCGCTGCTCCGAAAGTGTCGGAGCCGTTCTTCGCCGGCGGCACCTGGTTGCGCCACGGCTACACGTACGGCGCCCACGCCGCATCGGCGGCGGCGGCACTCGCGAACCTCGACATCATCGAGCGCGAAGGCCTGCTCGTCGAGTCGAAGCGCCTCGAGTCGACACTGCACGAGAAGCTGTCACCGCTTGCCGAGCACCCGGCGATCGCAGAGGTCCGCAGCGGTCTTGGTGCCGTCGCGGGCGTGCAGCTCGCGGACGCGTCGAAGGCGATGGGATTCGTGAAGACGCTTCGCCGCCACGGTGTTTCGACACGCGCGTGCGGTGCGGGGGCGCTGCAGATCTCGCCGGCGTTCGTGATGACCGACGCCGAGGTCGAGGAGTTGGCGACCCGGATCCGCGCGGCGCTCGACGAGATCTAGACCGGAATCGTCCGGTCGTACACCGTGCGGCCGCCGAGTTCGACCCAGCCGTCGTCCAAGCACTTGGTGAAGATCTGCGATCCGCGTCCCTGCGTGATGGTCAGATTCTTGCGCGTGAGTGACGTCAGTCGAACCGCGGCGGCGCCGGTGGCTTCGTCCTCCGCGACGCCCAGTCCCGGTGCGAACATCCGCGAACGCACGTTCCCGGGACTGGTCCACGCCCAGGCGTAATGCTCGCCTTCGGTGAAGTCATCCGGATTCAGCTCGTCGATGTCGCTGGCGTCGGACTTCGGATGGAACGTGAAATCCGGTGCCCACTCGGCCCGCGCCCGAACCCAGGTCAGGCCATTCTCGGACTCGAATTCGACCTCACCCGCCGCGAGGGCGATACTCGTCGCGTTGCTGCCCGTCTGACTAAGCCACCAGGCAAGGCCGACACTCGGGTGACCGGCGAAGGGAAGTTCGACCGTCGGGGTGTGAATGCGGGCGACAGCGGCGTCTCCGATATCGACGTAGAAGATCGTCTCGCTGAAGCCGAGAGCAGCTGCCAACGCCTGCCGTTGGATCGGCTCAAAGCCTTCGCCCGCAACGATTCCCAGCTCGTTGCCATGCTTCCCATGCGCTGCGGTGAAGACCCGAACAACGGTCACCTCGATTGCCACGGCGTCAGCCTACGGCGACTGTGATGCCTTCGAATACGACTTCTTCGCTCTCGGCCGACGCCTCGAGATCGATCACGGCATCGATCGACCAACCGTGGTCGCCATCCGGGTCCGCGAGCACCTGACGGACATTCCACACACCTTCGGCCTCGGTGACCTGGAACAGTTTCGGGCCGCGTGCCGCGCCGTCGGTCCCGAGCTCGCCGTACTCGTCGAAATAGGGCGTGAGAAGTTCTTCCCACCCCTCGGCGTCGAGCCCGCTCTGCAGGTCTTCGAGCGCGGCCCAGTCCTTGCGCGCCGCCAGCAGGATGTGCCGGAACATCGCATTCCGTACTGCGACGCGGAACGCCTTGGGATTGGCCGTCATCGGGCGGGATTCGGCGGGGACGGCGGGAGCCGTCGGATCGGTCAGCCGCTCCCATTCGTCGATGAGGCTCGAATCCACACCGCGGATCAGTTCACCGAGCCATTCGGTGTATTCCTCGAGTTCGTCGGTGCGAACCTGGTCCGGCACGGTGCGGCGCAACGCGCGGTAGGCATCGGCGAGGTAGCGCAGAACGAGGCCCTCTGAGCGTGCGAGTCCGTAGCGACTCACGACGTCGCTGAACGTCATCGACTGCTCGATCATTTCGCGCAGTACCGACTTCGGCGAGGGCGAGAACTCGCTCATCCACGGGTGTCCGCCGACGAACATGGCAAATGCGGGTTCGAGCAGGTCGTGGAGTGGCTTGGGCCAGGTGATGTCCTCGATGAGCGCCATCCGCTGGTCGTAGTCGAGCCCATCGGCCTTCATCTCGGCGACCGCTTCGCCGCGAGCGACGTTCTGTTGTGCCATGAGAAGTTGGCGTGGGTCTTCGAGGATCGACTCGACGACCGAGATGACGTCGAGCGTGAAGTCGTGAGAATGCGCGTCGAGGAGTTCGAACACCGCCAAGGCGAATGGCGCGAGCGGCTGATCGAGTGCGAAGTCTCGTTGGAGATCGACCGTCAGCCGAGCCCACCGGCCGTTTTCGTCAGGCTCGTTCAGCCGTTCCACGACGCCGCTGTTGAGGAGCGCGCGGTAGAGCCGGATTGCGTGCCGAATGTGGCGGCGTTGAGCAGGCCGCGCCTCGTGGTTGTCCTCGAGCAGTTTGCGCATCGCCGTAAAGCAGTTGCCGGGCCGCGAAATGACGTTCAGGAGAAGGGAATTGGTCACGCGGAAGCGCGACACGAGGGGTTCGGGCGAGGCTGCGACGAGGCGGTTGAAGGTGCCTTCGCTCCACGACACGAATCCCTCGGGCGCGGGCTTGCGCTTGATCTTCTTCAGCTTCTTCGGATCGTCTCCGGCCTTCGCGATCGCCTTGGCGTTCTCGACCTCATGATCGGGCGCCTGGACGACGACGTTGCCCATGGTGTCGAATCCCGCCCGGCCCGCCCGACCGGCGATCTGATGGAATTCGCGCGCGCGTAGATGCCGGGTGCGCTGGCCGTCGTACTTGGCGAGCCCGGTGAGCAACACCGTGCGAATCGGGACGTTGATGCCGACACCGAGGGTGTCGGTGCCGCAGATGATCTTGAGCAGGCCTTGTTGCGCCAAGCGTTCGACGAGTCGCCGGTACTTCGGCAGCATCCCCGCGTGATGGACGCCGATGCCGTGCCGGACCAGCCGCGACAGCGTCGCTCCGAATCCCTTGGCGAAACGGAAGTCTCCGATCGCCGCAGCGATCGCGTCCTTCTCGGCCCGGGTCGCGAGGTTGAGACTCGTCAGCGCCTGCGCCCGTTCGATCGCCGCTGCCTGCGTGAAGTGAACGATGTAGACCGGTGACTGATTGCCCTCGAGGAGGTTCTCGATGGTCTCGGTGATCGGGACGAGCGAGTAGCTGAAATAGAGCGGCACCGGGCGGTCACCGCCGGTGACGTTTGCGGTCGAGCGTCCGGTTCGGCGCGTGAGATCGTCCACGAAGAAGTCGACGTCGCCGAGCGTCGCCGACATCAGGAGAAATTGCGCTTTCGGCAGTTCGAGGAGCGGAATCTGCCAGGCCCAGCCGCGGTCCGGTTCGGCGTAGTAGTGGAACTCGTCCATCACCACCTGCCCGACGTCGGCATCGGAGCCTTCGCGAAGCGCCAGGTTCGCCAGGATCTCGGCGGTCGCGCAGATGATCGGTGCGCCCGGGTTGACCGCGGCGTCGCCGGTCATCATTCCGACTCGGTCCGCACCGAAGACATCGCACAACGCGAAGAACTTCTCGCTCACCAGTGCCTTGATCGGCGCAGTGTAGAACGTGCGCTGTCCGGCGGCGGCAGCGCTGAAATGCGCGGCCAGCGCGACGAGCGACTTCCCTGACCCAGTCGGCGTCGAGAGGATGACGTTCGAGCCGGACGCCAGCTCGAGGATCGCCTCCTCCTGCGCCGGGTAGAGCGTCATGCCCTGCGCGGTCACCCACGTGAGGAACTGATCGAAAATCCAATCGGGATCCGGAGACTCCGGCAAGTGGTCGAGAGTCTGGCCCAGATTCACCGGTCCAACGCTACTTCTTGGGCTTATCGTCGCCATCCGAAAGTCCCCAACCGCCCTGTTCGGCGAGGAACCGTTCGAATTCTGCTCCCAGTTCGTCACCGCTCGGCAGCTCGACTCCCTCGGCCAGGAGCGATGAACGACGTTCCTGCGCCTGGATGAACGTGTCGTACTGACGCTCGAGCGCGGCGACCACCGAAGCGACCTCGGAATTCGACTCGAGGTGCTCGGCCACCTGTTCCCGGACACGGGCAGCCGCGTCCGCCAGGGCGGCGAGTGGCAGATCCAGGCCGGCGTTGTCCGCCACGTGCTCCAGGAGCGTCTGTGCCGCCTCGGGGTAGTCGGTCTGCGCCAGGTAGTGCGGAACGTGGACGGAGAAGCCCACGGACTCGGCGCCGGCTTGCCCGGTCCGGTATTCGAGGAGGGCCGATGCGCTACCCGGCACCTGCACCTCACCGATCCACGGTTGGTAGTCGCCGATCAATTCGGGGTCGCTGGCGTGGGCCGTCATTCCGAGCGGACGCGTGTGCGGGATCGCCATCGGAATCGCACTAAGTCCGATGGTCCGGCGAACTCCGAGGCGCTCGGCCAATCCGCGAACCGCAACGACGAATCGCTCCCACCGCAGGTCCGGTTCGAGACCGGTGAGCAGCAGGAACGGGGTTCCCCCGAGGTCCTTCAGTGCATAGAGCGTGAGTTCCGGCTCTGCGTAGGACTCGAAGTGATCGGTCTTGAAGGTCATCATCGGCCGGCGCGAGCGGTAATCGAGCAGCTCATCGATGTCGAACGACGCGACAGGCTCGGACTCGAGGCTGTCGCGAAGATGGGTCGAGGCGAGGCGAACAGCGTGCCCGGCGTCGGTAAAACCTTCGAGCGCATGAATCAGCACCGGGCCATCGCCGTCCTCGCCGGCGAGTTCCGGTACCGGGAAATGCAACTCGAACAGGTTGTCTCGGGGCTCCATCGTTCCTTTTCCTCTACTGGTTCGACTCCAGTGTCCCCTACCGTGGCGTCGGCCGTGCGTTTGAGGTCACGGCTGGCACACTGGGGTGCGATGACGGAATCTGACATGCGCAAATGGCGGCTGGCAGCGACAGCGGCGGCTGCCGCACTCCTCGTCGGCGGATGTTCCGAGGGAGTTGTCGGAACCGCGCGTCCCCTCCCGCAGATCACTCCGGCGAATGTTCAGACAGTGTTGCTGGACACTTCTCAATTTCCCAACACATATCCGGCCGTGGTTCTTCCGCCGCAGGTCGCGGTCCAGGCGGCGGGCGACATGTCCGGCCTTCCGGACGCCGCGGAGAACATCTCTCCCTCCGATTGCAGGCCCGATGCGCCGCCGTCGACGGTGGGCGCGCTCGCGGTCGCGGTCGGCACCAACGAGAGCGATCGATCCACGCTCACCCTGATCGTCGAAAACGTCGGCAGTTCGTCGATCGAGACGTTGCACAGGTACGTCACGCACTGCGCGGATATCACTGCGAAGAACCGGGCGGCCGAAATCTCGGTACACACCGAGGTCTTGCCGTCGCCCGCCGACCTGAAGCCACCGTCGTTCGTGTGGCGTCGGGTCGTCCGGTCGGGGAGTGCCCAGGCATCTCTCCACGAGACGATGGTGACGATGGCCGGCCAGGTCGGGGCGATCAGAGTTTTGGTCACTTATATGACCTTTGGGTCGCCAGCGCCGGATCTCGACGCCATGAAAACCGTCCTGAACAGCCAGTTGTCGAAGATCAAGCATTCCTGATCCATCCACAGGCCTGGTCCGATCTCCGGCCTGAAGCCGGGGTGTGGTCGTCGGTCACGACGAACCTGAGTCGGTGCCTTCCGAATTCGACCTCACACCCATCCGCTGCAGCGTCACGTCACCTGCTGACTTGATCGCCGCGGTTCCGGCGATGCTCGGCTTCTTTCCGACCACATCCATCGTTCTCATGTTCGTCGGTGGGCCGTCCGGCCGACGGATCGGACCGATCGTTCGGTACGACATGATTCCCGCCGGCTTCTCCGAATCTGACGTGGAGCACATCATCGGATCGATCTGCGAGCGCGCGGTGTCCGTCCAGGATCTATCGATCCAGTCAGTGATCTGCCTGTTCGTCGACGCCTGGCCGACGACCGTGCACGACATGGTTCTCCGCGTCCTCGACCGGCAGGTACACGACTACGGTTTGCGCGTCTCTGACGCCTACTGGACCCCGGAAATCGCACCTGGCAAGCCGTACCGGTCGATGCTCGCCGATCGCAAGCATGGCCGGTTGCCGGACCCGACCACATCTGAGGTGGCGGCGGCCTCGGTGCTATCCGGACGACGGATCTTTGGCAGCCGCGACGATCTCGCGGCGGTCTTCGCATCGACACCGTGCCCCGAGGCGGACGAGGTCGCCAGACGCCTGCGGCGACCGTCGAAGCCACCGAAGCCTCGCCTGGGGCTTCAAAGGGTCCTGCGGGCGGTGTGGGCCGTCGGGGCGGGGGAGTCCGTCAGTGTGGAGACGGTCGTCGTGGTCAGCCGCGCGCTCGGTGACAAGAAGGTCCGCGACGCTGCCCTTGCCTTGGCCGCAACCAACCACGCAAAGGCCGCCGAGTGTCTATGGACGGCCATGGCCCGCCTCGTTCCGGCTCCACATCGCGCGGAGCCCCTGACGCTGCTCGGGCACATGGCCTACCTCGACGGTGACGGCGCAATGGCGAGTTCGGCGTTCGGCGCCGCACTGGAGTGCGACCCCCAGCATGTCCTCGCGGGCCTACTCGACGAATCACTCCAGTCGGGAATCGCGCCCGCCGAGATCCGTGCGTTCACCGCATGCGGGTTCGACTGCGCCGCTCAACTTGGCGTCGAACTCTCGCCGGCCGGATGAAGACGGTGTCAGCGTGCGGCGTGGGCCCGGTCGCCCAGATCGCGGAGGAACTCCCAGGCATCCGAAACGATCTCGTGCAGCGACGTGTGCTGCGGTTTCCAGCCGAGTTCGGTGATCGCCCGCTCGCTCGAGGCGATGAGCACCGCCGGGTCGCCCGGCCGGCGCGGCGAGTCGACCGACTTGATCGGCTTGCCGACCACTTCCTCGCACGCGGCGATGACTTCACGAACGCTGAAGCCCTCGCCGGAGCCGAGGTTGTAGATGCGGTGCTTACCGGGCTCCGACGACTGCAACGCGAGCATGTGGGCTTCGGCGAGGTCGCGGATGTGGATGTAGTCGCGGACCGCCGTGCCGTCCTTGGTGGGCCAGTCGGTGCCGAACACCGCGATCTGCTCGCGGTAGCCCAGAGCAACCTGCAGAACGAGAGGAATCAGATGCGTCTCGATGACGCGGTTCTCGCCGAGGCCGCCGTAAGCGCCGGCGACGTTGAAGTACCGAAGGCTCGTGGCGGCGAGCCCGTGCGCGACCGCGTACGACGTGATCGCGTGGTCGATCGCCAGCTTCGAGGCGCCGTACGGGTTGGTCGGGCGCGTCGGCATGGCTTCGGTGATGGGGGTGACTTCCGGCTCGCCGTACGTCGCTGCCGTCGAGGAGAACACCAAGCGCGGAACGCCGGCGTTGCGCATTGCTTCGATCAACTGAAGCGACTTCACGACATTGCCGAACCAGTACTTCTCTGGATACTCGACAGACTCGCCGACCAGCGACATCGCGGCGAAGTGGAGCACACCGTCGAACGGGGCACCGCTCGACAGCAGCGACGGAGCCAGTTCGGCGACGTCCCCTTCGACGAATTCGGCACCAGCGGGGACCAGGTCCCGGTTGCCGGTCGACAGGTCGTCGACGACGACGACCTCGTGTCCATTTTCGAGCAGCACCTGCGCACAGACGCTACCCACATAACCGGCGCCGCCGGTGACCAGAAGCCTCATTCCTCGCCTCCCGAAAAGCCCTCAGACAGTGCGGACAGATACCGCGTGAGCGAGGTCCTCGGCAAGTTCGAAACTGTCGTGACCGCCAACGCTGATGGTCACCGTACCCGGCTGCACTTCGACCGTGACGCGCGCGTCCGGCACGATGCCGTTGTCCCGCAGATGGCGGATGACGTCCGGTTCCGACTGGATGTATTCGGCGAGGCGACGAATGACGACAGGGGTCGGCTGACCGATGGGAAGGTCGCTCAGGCGAATGAGCTTCTCGCTGTCCGCGACCGTCGTGATGCCCAGCTCGTCGAGGCCCGGAATCGGGTTTCCATACGGCGAGGTCGTCGGGTGGTTGAGCACCTCGACGAGCTTTCGCTCGACTTCTTCGCTCATGACGTGCTCCCAGCGGCACGCTTCGGCGTGAACATCTTCCCAGTCCATGCCGATGATGTCGACCAAGAGACGCTCGGCCAGGCGGTGCTTGCGCATGACTGCGATGGCCAGGCCACGACCCTTTTCGGTCAGCTCGAGATGGCGGTCGCCGGCGACCAGAAGAAGACCGTCGCGCTCCATGCGGGCAACCGTCTGGCTCACTGTCGGGCCACTCTGCTCGAGGCGCTCGGCAATACGGGCGCGCAATGGAACCACGCCCTCCTCTTCGAGGTCGTAGATCGTCCGGAGATACATCTCCGTGGTATCGACCAGATCTTTCACCCTCAACACCCTTCTCCCGACCCGGAGTTTACAAGGCGCAACGGGTCCTTTGCGCACTCGAAGCGCTGGTCAGCCGCTGAACAATCGGCTAACCAGCGCTTCTTATGTCAACGAAACGCCAGGACAGATACTTCCCGGCGTGTTCGCTCAGCTGGCGTAGGCGCGCAGGCGGTCTGCGCGATCACCCTTTCGAAGCTTCGTCATGACCTCGCGCTCGATCTGGCGAACCCGCTCGCGCGACAGTCCGAACAGGCGTCCGATCTGGTCGAGCGTGCGTGGTTGGCCGTCATCGAGGCCGAACCGCAGGCGGATGACCTGCTGCTCCCGCTCGTCGAGGGTGCCGAGAACCGTGCGGATGTCGTTGTGCAGAAGTCCGGCGATGACGACGGCCTCGGCGGAGGTCGATTCGGTGTCCTCGATGAAGTCACCGAGGGGCGCTTCCTCGTCGCTTCCGACCGGCATGTCGAGGCTGACCGGGTCGCGGCTGTGGTCGAGGAGATCGTTGATCTTCTCCGCCGGGATGCCGGATTCAGCTGCCAGTTCCGCGTCGGTGGCCTCGCGTCCGAGTTGCTGATGCAGCTCACGTTTGATCCGAGCGAGCTTGTTGACCTGCTCGACCAAGTGGACTGGGAGGCGGATCGTGCGGCTCTGGTCCGCCATACCGCGCGTGATCGCCTGGCGAATCCACCAGGTGGCGTACGTCGAGAACTTGAATCCCTTGGCGTAGTCGAACTTCTCCATCGCGCGAATCAGACCGAGGTTGCCTTCCTGGATGAGGTCCAGAAGCGGCATGCCACGGCCGGTGTAGCGCTTGGCGAGCGACACGACGAGGCGAAGGTTCGCTTCGAGCAGATGCGCTCGAGCGGACTGGCCATCTTTGACGATGGCCTGAAGATCGCGCTTCTTGGCCGGCGTCGGTGACGTCGTGTTCAGGAGGTAATCGGCGTACAGCCCCGCCTCGATCCGCTTTGCCAACTCGACCTCGTCGGCGGCGGTCAGCAGCGCAGTACGTCCGATCCCGTTCAAGTACACACGTACGAGATCCGCTGCGGGGCTCTGTGCGTCCAGGTCGGCATCTGTCAGCCGGGGTCGAATCGTGCTGGGGCTTGTCATTACCTGCCTCCTCGTGAGGGTGCGCGATCGGCGCCGCGTTTGGCAGCGTCATAGTGATCAACGTCGAACCCATCTAAAAGGTTCCCGTTTCAGAAGAAGGTGAAACAGGCCTTGACGTGGGGCGATGGTAGCGAGCGACTGAGAAGTTGCTGAGAATGCGCTCGGGTGGGAACCCGCGTGGTCAGCCGTCGACCGTGTGAGGCTCCCCGAGCGGGAGTGCCGGGGCGTTGGACGCAGGTGGCATCTTGCGCTGGGGCTTTGGCCGCTTGATCGGCGGACGATCATTGGCAATGAGCACGGCCATCCAGGGGAGCGGGACCGAGATCAGGATGATCGACAGCGAGATCCAGGCGGTTTCCCAGATCGAGTACGTGTAGCCGGCGATCAGCAGACAGGGAATTCGACATCCCATGAGCAGCGAGTATTTGACGATGCGCTCGTGCTGTTCCTCGGCCAATGATTTCCGGGCAGCGGTGATGAGGACCGGGTGGCGCGAGCTGCCCAGGTCATCCGGCAGATCCGTCCACGACGGATCCGGGTGGTTCGCCATACCTCAACTGTGTCACTTGCCTGTGAGCAATGCACCCCTGGGGACGAAATGCGCGGGATGCTTTCGCGCAGAGCCTGCAAGGCGGCCGTTGTGCACTGCGGCATGATAGAGGGGTGAGTACGCAAACCGAGGTCCGGCCGGACGAGACCACCCGGGACCAGACCAGTGAAGACACCCCGAAGTTCTTTCACTATGTGAAGAAGGACAAGGTCGCCGAGAGCGCGGTCATGGGTACCTACGTCGTGGCGCTGTGCGGCGAAGTCTTTCCCGTGACGCGTGCACCCAAGCCGGGCTCGCCCGTCTGCGAGGAGTGCAAGCGCATATACGAGTCGCTGCCCTCGGGGCGCTGATCGCCTGATTCCTTCGCCGGCTCCGGAGCCTCTTCGCCAGAGGCACCGGAGTCGTCTGCGTCTTCGGGGGAGGACTCGTCCTCACTGGCTGCGCGGGCCTTCTCCGCGGCCACGCGCAGCGGACCCGTTGCAATGCGAACTGTCTGCACCGTCGTCTGGGCAAGCAGTCCGACGATGGCCACCGAACCGGAGGTCACCTGGCCCGCGAGCCTTTCCAACGATTGCGCGACTCGAGTCTCCTTCGCGGGCCAGAACTCCTGGATCGTGGCATTGAACTCCGCGCCGATGACGATGGCGAATCCGAGCATGAACGTGAACAGCAGGAACGCGATAGGTGTCGCGAGCGCGCCGTAGCTGCTGCCTTCTTGCAGTGCCCAGGACAGATAGACCCGCAGCACCTTGCTCGCGACGAGGAAGACGAGTCCGGCCAGGAGAGCACCGCCGAGCAGTCGATGCCAGGGCAACGACTTGTGGAGCGCGAGCTTGTAGAGGGTCGTCAGCGCGACGATCAGCAACAAACCGACAACCGGGTAGTAGAGCGTTCGGATGAGTTGGGAACCGAGGTCGAACCATCGAGGCGGAAGCCAGCCTTCGACGACCTCCGGTCCTACCGCGACGATCGGCAGCACGAAGACGCCGACGATGAGACCCAGCACGTAGAGCCAGATCGCATAGAGGCGTTGCACCACGGGATGCCGCGCCTCGGCCTGGTCATGTGCGGCCGTGATGGCATCGACAAATGTCGAGCACGCCGACGAACCGGCCCAGAACGACAGCAGGAAGCTGACCGACATGATGTCAGCGCGTCCGTTCTGGATGACGTCGGTGACCGTGGGTGCGATGAGTTGGTCGACGACGTTGGTGCTGAACACGTTCCGGCTGAACGAGATGATTCGCGACTGAAGCAGTTCGAGGGTGTTCGGCCCGAACCACCCGGCGACGTAGCCGATACTGCCGAGCAATCCGAGCATCAGCGGTGGCAGGGAAAGCGTCTGGTAGAACGCTGCCGTTGCCGATTTGGCGAAGATCGAGTGATCCCACGCCCGGGAGATTGTGCGGGTCATGACATGCCCGGTACGCCGCAGTGCCGAGACGGTGGGAAGTGGGCACGTTTCGAGTTCATCGGTCGGCCCGGCATAAACCACGCCGAAGGGCGCGGTCTTAGCACCACTGCTAAACACCGATTCGCTCATTTGTCCCAAGCATCCCTCACGTAACGGGGTAGTCCGTAGCTCCTCCACCGCGTGTCGTGGCCACTACCTGCAAGTTGAAGTCTGCCACTGTCTGGCATTTCGCGAAGGGGATGCGATCGCCGCTAAGCTGCCATTCGCCGAACAATTCATCGCGTCTTCACCGCTAACTCAACTGCACGAGGAGCCGCACCGAGCGTGCCCACCACTACGAAACCTGCGCCGACAAGCTCGCTGCGGGCATGGCAGCGCCGCGCTCTCACCCGGTACCTGGCGTCGAAACCGCGCGACTTCCTCGCGGTCGCGACTCCCGGGGCTGGTAAGACGACCTTCGCCCTGCGAGTTGCCGCCGAGTTGCTTGCCGACCGAACCGTCGATCAGGTGACCGTCGTCGCACCGACGGAGCACCTCAAACACCAGTGGGCGGAATCGGCCGCGCGCAACGGCATCGCGCTGGATTCGAACTTCTCGAACTCGACGGGGCAGACGTCGGGCGACTATCACGGCGTGTGCGTCACCTATGCGCAGGTCGCCGCCCACCCGACGAAGCACCGCGTCCGGACCGAGAACCGCAAGACCCTCGTGATCCTCGACGAGATCCACCATGGCGGTGACGCGAAAAGTTGGGGAGACGCGATCCGCGAGGCCTACGGCGACGCGACCCGCCGCCTGGCGTTGACCGGAACACCATTCCGATCCGATGACTCGCCGATCCCGTTCGTCACCTATGAACCCGACGGTCAGGGCTTCCAGCGGTCCAAGGCTGATCACACGTACGGCTACTCCGAGGCGCTCGCCGACGGCGTCGTCCGGCCGGTGGTGTTTCTTGCCTATAGCGGCGACGCACGTTGGCGCGACAGCGCGGGCGAAGAGCATGAGGCGCGCCTGGGCGAGCCGATGTCGGCAGAACAGATCACGAGGGCCTGGCGTACTGCGCTCGATCCGCACGGTGACTGGATGGCTGCAGTTCTGCACGCGGCGAATCTGCGTCTGAATCAGGTGCGTGCTGGAGGCGTCCCGGATGCGGGCGGTCTCGTGATCGCCACGGACCAGACCTCTGCTCGCGGTTACGCCGATCTTCTCGAGGCGATCACCGGTGAGCGTCCATGCGTCGTTCTCTCCGACGACCCGACGGCATCGAGCCGAATCGCTGAGTTCTCCAAGAGCACCCAGCCGTGGATGGTTGCGGTCCGAATGGTGTCCGAGGGCGTCGACGTTCCGCGACTGACGGTCGGCGTCTACGCGACCAGCGCCTCGACGCCACTGTTCTTCGCGCAGGCGATCGGTCGATTCGTGCGTAGCCGTCGCCCCGGCGAAACGGCCAGCGTGTTCCTGCCGTCGGTGCCGGTTCTGCTCGGGCTGGCCAGTGAGCTCGAAACCGCACGCGACCACGTGCTCGGAAAGCCGCATCGCGAGTCCAACGGGCTCGATGACGAACTGATCGCGGAGGCGAACAAGCAGAAGGACCCCAACGACGAGCCGGAGAAATCATTCGTCTCGCTCGGTGCCGACGCCGAACTCGACCAGGTCATCTTCGACGGATCGTCGTTCGGTACGGCGACTTTCGCCGGCAGCGACGAGGAGGCCGACTACCTCGGTCTGCCCGGACTGCTCGACCCTGATCAGATGCGTGCGCTCCTCCGCGAGCACCAGCAACGCCAGGTGACGCGTCGCTCGGCGGCGCCCGCGGTGGCCACCGCTGATTCCGAGCAGGCCGCGAGCGAGCGCGTCGCCAAGGCCGGCAAGCTGTCGGACCTGCGCAAGGAGCTGAACACTCTCGTGGCGCTGCATCACCAGCGGACCGGAAAGCCGCATGGCGTCATCCACGGAGCGCTGCGCACTCAGTGCGGCGGCCCGCCGACGGCGGTTGCCACCGCGGAACAACTCGAAGAGCGGATCGCCACCCTGCGCAAGTGGTGACGATCCGTTTCATCGCACTTCAGTCGGACGAGGTGGTGCGCGGTAGAACCACGATCGCCAACAACAGTGCGATCGCACTCGCGACGAACGGCGTACCGGTCCACAGTTCGACGATCGCGGGAACGCCTGCCTCGATCATCGCGGCGGTGAGGTAGAGAATCCAGAACAACCCGGCGGCGGTCGCGGCGAAGCCATAGAACGCGAGATGGCGAGTCGGCGCCGGACGCCAGAAGTGCAACAGCACATCGATCCCGAGAAGTGCCAGAACCGCGGCACCGAGGATCGCCGGATTGCGACCCGCGGTCTGTGCTCCAGAAATGGCGACCATCGGCAGACCGCAGAGCAGCGCGGTACCCGCCGGCGGCTGCCAGCGCTTGATCACCAACAGCAGCGGCAGGATGAGCACGGCAGTGGTTATCAGAATGCGTGCGGCCAGCGTCGATGCGAGGTGGTTCTCGGTCGTGGACATTCTCTCCACCACCTGTGCGGGAGTTTCTCCGATCGCATCGCCATACGCGACGAACAGAAAGACGAGGGCGCCAGCCAGCCCGGTCGACAGCAGAGCGGGCCACAGCTGACCCATCGTCTGCCGCCGTTCCGGGGACCGGCTCCACGCGGCACGCAACGGACTCGTGACGATGACCAACATCGACGCCGCGAGCCCGAGGTGAGTCGGGCTGAAGAGAATGTTGATCGTCGTTTCCACGCCGAAGATGATGTGCCACAACATGTCACCGATGCCGAAGACCGCGAACGCCGGAATCGCGACGGCCGCGCCGCGATAACCGAGCGGAATGGACTCGACGATGCCGTGGCCCATCCGAACGTTCCGGAAGACGCTGTAGCTCACCCATCCCGAGACGGCCGCGAAACCGCTGTAGAACACGGCATGCCACGGCGTGAAGAACGATTCCAGTCCCTTGAGATTGGAGTGAGCCCACGCATCGAGCATGAGTCCGACCATGAACCACGTCGACAGACCAGTCATGATCGCGTCGTAGCGAAGTGAGGATTGGCGAGGGCGGGTGGTGTGCGCCCGAGCAGCTAGAGTCACCTTCCCAGCACACACCAAGCAAATCGCGGTGACAACCCCGTTTAGCGCTAGCCGAGGTGGTGCGCGAGGTACTCGACGGACTGGGGTCCGAGTCCGGGGTTCGTCTGCCGGAGTACCGAGACGATGGCGCGTTCGTCCGCGGGCCGGACCCCGTGTCGGACGGTGGTGGTGAGTGCCCACCGTTTGGCGTTGGCTACTGCTTCATCCGCGGTCGCACCGCCAAACGTCTGTCGGATCTCTTCGACCGCGTCGAGGTCGAGACTGTCGCCGGCGGACAGGTTGCCGTCGAGCATGTGGTTCCACCTCCCAAGCTGACGTTCGATCGCTACTTCATCAAGATCTGAGGTACCCCGCCCGGGCCGAAAACAATTCAGTTTGTGGTCGTCATCTCAGCTCGGGTAGGGACAAATAAAAAGCGCCCCTCGCCGGGCTGAACTGCTCCCCGATAGTTGGACTGGATAACTGAAGAGGCTAAGCCGCGAGGGCCTGAGCCCGGTACTGAACCGGACTCAGGCCCTTGAGCTTTGTCGAGATTCGAGTGGTGTTGTACCAATCGATGTACTCATCACCAGCAGCGATCAGGTGCTCAATCGAGTCGAATCTGGTGTTGTGGAACATCTCGGACTTCATGTGTCCGAAGAAGTTCTCCATGACGGCGTTGTCGTAGCAGTTGGCCTTGCGGGACATCGATTGCGTGGCACCGATCTCGTTGAGCAACGCCCGCCACGACCGATGTTGGTATTGAAATCCCTGGTCAGAGTGCACGACTAAACCGGGGTCAGGTGCTGCACACCCGATCGCAGTAGATAACGAACGATTGGTGAAGTCCACCGTCGGCGAGATGCTCCACGAATGCGCGATGATCCCGCGATCGAACAAGTCCAGAATCGGTGACAGATACGCCTTGCGATCACCAACTCGGAACTCGGTCACATCGGTGACCCACTTCTGATTGGGCTCTGCGGCAACGAAGTCACGGGCCAGCACGTTGGCAGCGATCTTTCCGACCTCGCCCTGGAAGGAGTCGTAGCGGCGACGACGACGCACTCGGCATTTCAAGCCGAGCTCACGCATCAGCTTGAGCACCGTCTTTTTCGCTAATCGCCACCCCTGGCTGATCAGCACGCGATGAATTCGGCGGTGCCCGTACCGACCGCGTGAGTCTTCGAATGCCAACCGGATCGCATCCTTCAACTCGGCCATCGGGTCGGCTTGACCCTGTCTTGCCTGGTGATAGAAGAAGGTTGATCTGGCCAGATCAGCGGCTTCAAGCAGGTCTGCCAATGGGAATTCAGCCTTGAGAGAGGCGACGGCCTGGGCTTTTACCGTCGTCCTTGTTGCTTCAAGGCCCGCAATTTTTTTAGGTACGCGTTCTCGGCGCGCAGCCTCAGGTTCTCCCGCTGCAACTGCTCGAGATCGGTGAGCTCTCGAGGAACCGAACTGTCCTTCGGTGGCCGGCCTTTGGGCTTGGGTCTGAGACCGTCCTCGCCGTCACGACGGTACTTCTGCACCCAGACCTCAAGCAGGCGCCGAGACGACAGTTGGTTCTGTTCGACGAGTTCCTCAGCGGACGTGCCAGCGAGAAAGCGTTGAACAATGTCGAGTTTGACCTCGAAGGAGTACTGCGTTTTCGTTGGTTTCTCCACCAGCACTTCCGCTCCGTGCACTCGCCACCGCCGATACAGGGATCGGACCGCCCAGCGCCCAACACCCAACTGGCTGGAGACGGCTTTGTACGCCATGGCCTTACCGAATAACGCTACAGCGGCGCTGCGCTGCTCTTCGGTCAGTGAACTCGCTGCACGCAAAGAAATACTCCCCGGAAGTAGGAACTCGATTTCCGAGTCCAACTTCCGGGGAGCAGTTCAGGCAGGCGAGGGGCGCAGTGGACGAGGGACTATTCCGCAGGGGCGGCGTCGATGACAGCAGAGAGCTGAGCGAGTCGAGGCGCGTGCTCATTCGCGTGATGCTGGCAGAACAATAGTTCGCTGCCAGAGGCGAGAGTGGCACGTACGCGCGCACGGGCACCACAGCGATCGCAGCGATCTGCAGCGGTCAACGGTGTCATGGTGGCTTGCATTGGCAGCTCCTCACTGTCTGACGGCCCTTTTGTGGGTCGTGCCCATAAAAGCGCTCGATATGCATCGGATGTTCCCGAAAATCGGACAACTGTGTCTGCGATCACATCGGATAGTGACCCGAATGCAACATCGAGATCTTCCTAACGTCTGTGTACCCACGGGGATACGCTCAAATCGTGAACGTCGAAGTCACGCCGCTTCCGGGTATCGGTGTGCGTAAAGATTTCGAGTCCGGTTCGGGCCGCCGGATCGGCGTCGTCGTGCGCCGCGACGGTAGCACCGACCTCATTGCGTCGCGGGCCGACGATCCCGACACCTGTGAGTTGCAGGTCGCGTTGACTCAGGATGAGGCGGCTGTTCTCGGGAACCTCCTCGGAACTCCGCAACTCGTCGCGCAACTCCAAGAAGAGCACCGCGATCTTCCGGGAGTCTCAACGCGCCAATTCGAACTCGAAGCGGACTCTCCCTTCGACGGCCGAACGCTCGGCGCGACCGGCATGCGTACCCGGACGAAGACCTCGATCGTCGCCGTGATGCGCGCCGGGCAGGTTCTCGCGTCACCCGGACCGGACTTCGTATTCACCGCCGGGGATGTCCTGGTGGTTGTCGGCACCTCAGATGGTCTGGACTCGGCCGCCAAAATCCTCGCCCACGGATGATCGCCATGAAGTCCGGTCCGCCCCGTAAGCGGGCGTAGGTGCAGCGATGAATCAGACCGCGTTGGCGTTGTTGGAGCTCGGCGCGGTGTTTGTGGGTCTTGGCGCGCTCGGGTCCGTCGCGGGTCGATTCGGGTTGTCGCCGATTCCGCTGTACCTGTTGGGCGGACTGGCATTCGGCCACGGGGGAGTGGTCCCGCTCGGGTCTGCGGAACAGTTCAGCCATCTCGCGGCCGAGATCGGCGTCGTCCTGCTGCTGCTGATGCTCGGCCTGGAATACACCGCGGGCGAGCTCACCACCGGCCTGCGGCGTACCTGGGTCGCCGGTGTGCTGGACCTCGTCTTGAACGCGACACCAGGCGCAATCGCCGCACTACTGCTCGGCTGGGGACCGGTGGGCGCCCTGGTCCTGGGAGGCGTGACATACATATCCTCCTCCGGGATCGTGGCCAAAGTACTCACCGACCTGAAGCGGCTCGGTAACCGCGAAACCCCGACGGTCCTGTCGATCCTCGTGTTCGAAGACCTGGCGATGGCGCTCTATCTGCCGATTCTCACCGCGACTCTCGCCGGCGTGGGCTTCTGGGGTGGCGCCAAAGCATTGGGCATCGCCCTCGTCGTCATCACGTTCGTGTTGGTCGTCGCGTTGCGGCTCGGGCATCTTGTCTCGGCGGTCCTGGACAGCGAGCACAAAGAGGTGTTCCTGCTCAAGATCCTGGGTGCCGCGCTGTTGGTCGCCGGACTTGCGCAGGCCCTCCAGGTGTCCGCCGCAGTCGGTGCGTTCATGCTCGGCATCGCGATCTCAGGTTCGACGGCCCGCAAGGCAGCCAAGCTTCTCGAACCCCTGCGCGACCTGTTCGCCGCGATGTTCTTCGTCGTGGTCGGGTTGAACACCGACCCGTCCGCCTTGCCGCCGGTCATCGGCTGGGCCATCCTCCTCGCGATCTTCTCCTCGGCAACCAAGGTGTACACCGGGTGGTGGGCCGCCGGCCGTGCCGGAATCGGTGTCATGGGACGCGTGCGTGCCGGTACCGCTCTCGTGGCGCGCGGAGAGTTCTCCATCGTCATCGCGGGACTAGCCGTCACCGCAGGGGCCGCAGACGCGCAGATGGCGGCCTTTACGACCGGTTATGTGCTCATCATGGCCGTGCTCGGCCCGATCTCGGCTCGCCTGGCGGAGCCGGCTGTGACGGCCGTGCGCAAACGCCAGCAGGCGTGACGCAGGCGACAGCGGTCGCGCCCATCTGCTGCGGCATTGTCTTCGAACTACGCCATGAAGGTTCTCGAACATCATGGAAGGAAGAACCACATGACGACTCAAACGATCACTCGGTCGAAAGAGCTCAACCGTATTGCCGCAGGCCTGTTCGGCGCTGTTTTCACGCTCCTCGGTCTGCTCGGCTTCACCGTCTCGGGCGGTCACGATGCACTGGGCCACGAAGGCGGCCACCTGCTCGGCCTGTTCGAAGTCAACGTCTCCCACAACCTCGTTCACCTCGCGGTGGGCGTCGTCCTGATTGCCGCGGCTCTGGCCGGCGAGGCGATCGCTCGGTTCGCCAACATCGCGGTGGGCGTGGTTTACCTACTGGTCGGTGTCGTCGGTCTCGCCATCATCGGCACGGACCTGAACCTCATCGCGCTCAACGGCTTGGACAACGGTCTGCACATCGTCGTCGGTGGCGCAATGGTCGCGGCCGGCGTGGTTCTCGGTCGCCAGGCTGCCAAGTAATCTCCAGCACGACAACCTCCCCGTCCACCGGCGGGGAGGTTGTCGCATTTCTGGGCGATTTCCCACCATTGCCCAATTGCGTTCGGGCGCGCGAGAATTTGATTCAGACATATCCGCCACCGCTCCCTAGGAGGCCTGGTGCGAAACCGCGGCCCGATACTGACGCTCGGAATAATCGGCGTCCTGATCATTGGAATCCTCACGGCCAACGCCCTGGTCGGCTCAGACAAGGATTCGAACAAGACGGGTGCGACTTCGTCGAAGGCGACTGTCGCAGCCAGCACGACGGCAACCACTGCGGCGCCCGTCCAGAGCGGGTTCCCGGCGCAAGCGGACTACTCCGGTTATGCCGGCGATTCGATCGCTATGAACATCGCCGTGACGGGCACCAAAGCCACCGTCTACGCGTGTGACGGCAACTCCGTCGAGTCCTGGCTGCGCGGCCCGGCCGAGAACGGAAAGCTCAATCTCACGAGCAAGTCGGGCGACAAGCTCACCGGTCAACTCAACGGCACGACGGTCACCGGCACGCTCACCATCGGTGGCCGGAGCTGGGATTTCTCCGCCAACCAAACCGAACCACCAGCGGGTATGTACCGGTACAACGACAACGGGTATCGCTACAGCTGGGTGTACAAGAACCCTGACGACAACACCGGAGTCGTGCGTGCCCCGGATGGGTCGACGAGCCCAGCCCCACCGCTTGACGAGAACCAGAACTTCTACATCGCCGACCGTCAGGTGCACGCGGAGAAGGTGAATGGCGATGACGCAGGCTAACCTTCCCGCTAAGAACACGGGTGCGATGGTCATCCTCGTCCCGCTCGTCGCGGGACTGTTGACCTCACTTGCGCTCGGGGTCTACTCGGTCGCACATGATCCGCAGTTCTTCTCCGTGAACGTCCCCGGTTTCGCGAGCTTCGGCGCGGTGAAGTCAACTCTCGCGAGTGTGGCGTTCCTGCTGGCGTTGGTGCAGGTCGGTTCGGCGCTCGTGATGTACGGGAAGGTACCGATCACCGCGCCGAGCTGGATCGGCAGACTGCACGTGTGGTCAGGTCGATTGGCGGTCCTCACGACGGTCCCGGTAGCGGTGCACTGCCTCTACGCCTTCGGGATGGCGACCGGCAGCAGCCGAGTCTTCATCCACTCCCTCGCCGGGTGCTTTTTCTACGGGGTGTTCGTCACGAAGATGCTGCTGCTCCTCAAGAAGGGGGTTCCTGGATGGTGCCTTCCGGTTTTCGGCGGTCTCGTCTTCACGAGTCTGACCGTCCTCTGGCTGACATCGTCGCTATGGTTCTTCCAAAGTGGCAAGCCGATCTTCTGACACGGGGGAATTCATGGAGGAGCTGTCGAGGCGACAGGTCATCGCTGCTAGCGGCGCAGTCGTGGCTGTCGGAGCCGTCGCCGGGTGCTCGGTGTACGGAAAGAAGAAGACCGAAGAACCATCCGTCACGGTTGCCACCAGCGCAGGGCAGTCGGCCCCGGCGAACGCCGTGGCCTCGAAGTCACAGGTTCCGGTTGGTTCTGGCCTGATCGTCGGTGACAAGGGCGTCGTCGTCACGCAGCTGACGGAAGGCGACTTCAAGGGCCTGTCCTCGACGTGCACGCACGCCGGATGCACAGTCTCCGAGATCTCGGACAACCTCATTCACTGCCCGTGCCACGGCAGTGCGTTCAACCTCGACGGCACGGTCGCCAACGGGCCGGCGGCCAAGCCGCTCCCGGCGAAGAAGGTCTCCGTCAGCGGGGACTTCGTCGTCCTCGACTGACTCGGGGACTGGGCGTGGCCCTAGTCCTTGCGCGCAGTGGTTCGGAACTCCAGACGCCAGAATGTCAGCGCGCCCAACACCAGGGCGATGAGTGCGAGCGCCTCGATCGATAGGAGCCAATGGGCAACGTTGTGTTGCCACAGCGTGTCCGCCTCCGTTGCGGGGCTCAAGTCGCGCAGGTTGATCGTCACCGCGCCCGCCGAGAATCCCCACCTCGACGGGAAGATCCACGACAACTGGTTGATGGGGACTCGGTCGTTGATTTCGATCAACCCGGCGGACATCACGAGTTGCGCCATGATCGACACCACCAGCAATGGCATCACCTGATCGGCGGTGCGAGCCAGTGTCGACAGGAAGAGACCGACGACCACACAGCAGCACGCAGTCAGCGCGATGTCGACGGTGAGCTCCACGCCTCCGTTAGAGAAGAAGGCGCTGTTCTTCGGACTTGGCTTGGCCGTCAGGGTGATCGTCATGAGGACGATCGACTGGATGATTGCGGTGGTGAAAAAGACCAGGATCTTCGAGGTCAGGTACGCCAACGGGCGCAGTCCGACCGCACGCTCGCGGAGGTAGATCGAACGCTCGCCCACCAGGTCGCGCGCCGTGAGGGTGGTGCCCATGAAGCACGCGCCGAGGACCAGGAGGACCAGCATCGATCGGGGTTCCTCATTGGTATCGCCGATGGGTGGTTGATCGAACCCGTGCGAGCCTGGAACGACGAGGGTCAGCGCTCCGAGAACGAAGGGCATGACCGCGAGGAATATGAAGTAGCCGCGATCGGCAAGGATGAGGCGAACCTGTCGGCGGACGAGCGTGGAGACCTGACGTCGGAGCTTTGGCTGCACCGGCTTGACCGGTGGTGCGGCCGGGGCGGGCGGGGGAGCCGAACCAGACGGATGACGCTGGGCGTAGCGCGCGGCGACGCCTTCGTGGTCATCCGCGACGGTAGAGAAGATGTCTGCCCAGTCCGTGGAGCCGTTGACTTCAGTGACGTCAGCGGGAGCCCCGGAGAATGCTGTCTTGCCCCCAGGGGCGAGCAGCAGAACGTGATTGCAGATGTCGAGGTGGGTCAACGAGTGGGTGATGACGAGAACCGTGCGTCCGCGGTCGGCCAACCCGCGAAGCATCGTCATGACCTGACGATCCAGAGCCGGGTCGAGACCGGACGTGGGTTCGTCGAGGATCAACAACGACGGGCTCGTCAAGAGCTCCAGCGCGACCGAGGCGCGCTTGCGTTGACCGCCGGACAGTTTGTCGACTCGCGAATCAGCATGGTTGGTCAGGGACAACTCTTCGAGCACACCCGCGATGACGGCGTCGCGGTCCGCCTTCGAGGTGTCGGGAGGCAGACGGAGCTCGGCGGCGAAAGACAGTGCCTGCCGCACCGTCAGCTGGCGGTGTAGTACATCGTCCTGGGGGACGAGGCCGATTCGGTTCCGCAGGGCGTCGTACTCGGTGTGCAGGTTGTGGCCGTCGAAGGTGACACCACCGGCCGTGGGCGACGTCGTCCCGGCGATGAGCTTCGCGAGCGTCGATTTACCCGCGCCGGACGGTCCGATGATTGCGGTGAGGGTTCCCGGCGGGGCGGCGAACGAGATTCCCTCAAGAAGTGACTTTTTCCCGCCGTCGACGGCGAAGCCGACTCCGAAAAGAGCCAATCCGATCTCGTCTGGCGGCGGCTCCCGATGAATGAGGGTCTCGTTGCGCACGATGAAGTCGGTGTTTCCGACTGTCACCACGTCGTTGGGGCGCAGCAGTGCCGCGGTCTTGCACCGCTGTCCGTTGACGTAGGTGCCGTTGGCGCTCCCGAGGTCTTCGATCGTGAATCCGCCGGTCGATTGGAACAACTGCGCGTGGTGCCGCGATACCAGGACGTCGTCGACGCGGATTGCATTGTCGGCCGCGCGCCCCAATGTCTGCACCTGACCCGAAACGGGGAAAGGGCGCGGTCCGGTGGGTATGTCGGGTTGGGCTGCGGCGGGTGGCCCGGCGGCGCGGTTGCCGATGGCCGGAGCAATCCTGGTCGCGTCGTCACCTGACTGTGGCTCGATCTGTTCGGACTGCCCGCTCTGTTCGAACTCGACGATCGGGCCGGTTCGGGGGTCGCCAAGGCGGATCTCGACGGGGCCGCTGACGCGCAGTTCTTGGATTCGTTGGCCCGACAGCCAGGTTCCGTTGCGGCTGCCGACGTCCACTATGAGCCAACCGCCATCCCAGCGCACGACGGCGTGTGCGCGAGACACCAGATCGGACGGGACACAGATGTCGGAATCAGGCGAGCGGCCGATGGTCAGCGACTCTGTGGCAACGACCGTGTGGGCATTGCCATCCTGTCGGACGACCAGCGTCTCACGCTTGTTGGCGGTCATGTAGGCCTGCTCCTCGGTGGGTGGGTCTGGCCTGGCTAACGCCCATATGTGCAGCGTACGCAGGAAAGCTGGGTGCGAGAAGGCAATGATTCCAGACGTCGGCAGTCCCGGTCCGGGAGATGCCTGTCGAGTCAGCGGCGAGTCCCCTAGGCTCGTACCTGGCCGCCCGACCGCACGACCGATTGGTATTTCTCATGACCAGTTCGGACACCGCCACAGGCGAAAGGTCCTCCGACAGTTCGCTGGTGCGAAATATCGGAACGATCGTGGCGCTCGCGATCGTGCTCGGGCTCGCAATCCAGCTCGCGATGATCGTGACTCGAGCCATTGGCGCCGACTCGATCGACAACGTGCTGTCCGAGACCGTGGGAAACGTCAGTTGGTCGGTCATTGTCTGCTTCGGCGTGACCGCGGGAACGACGATTCGGAAGTCGACCGCACCCGTCGCTGCGGCGATCGCCTTCGTGTGCGCGCCGATCGCGCTCGGGGTCGCGAAGGGCGCACAACGCGGTGTCAACGAATTGTCCGGGGTCGAGCCCGAGGCGATGACGTCATCCCTGCTGCTGATCGCCGCGGTCAAGGCCGTTCAGTACGGCTTCTTGGCCTTCATGCTGAATCGGCTGTCAGGTCGCGGGGTCGATCAGTTGCTGACCTACATGGCCGTCGGCGCGGGCGCGGGTGCGACGTTCGGTCTGCTGAACGTCCTGATCCGTTCGCTGACCAGCTCGCTCACCGTGAGTGACCTCGCACCGATCGCCATCAACGAACTGCTCTTTCCGATGGGCTGCGCGATCGCGGTGTACGTAGCGGCATCGGTGGCCAAGGCCGCCCGCTAGTCGACCTTCGCGAAGGCGCGAACGGACACCGTCCCGAACCCGGCGATCCGCAGCGGAACAGCGGTGAAGAGCGCCCCGGAAGCCGGTACCTGATCGAGGTTCGTCAGGTGTTCGACGATCGGAATGCCAGCGGCGAGCAGGAGAGTATGCGCTGGTCGGGCGCCGTGCGGTGTCACGTGATCGATGTTGATGGCGTCGATACCCACCAATACCGCTCCGCGGTCGATGAGCGCCGCAGCACCCGCTTCGGTGAGGTAGTGCGCGTCCGCCGAGTAGTCCGGAGTGCCGAAACGTGCATCGTCTCCGGTGTGGAGCAGGACGGCCTTCCCGGTGACGTCGATCGACTTCAGGAGGTCGGGCCCGATCGCCAGGTCGTCTCGGACTCGGACGACGACGGCGGGCACATCGACCGTCTTCTCGAGGCTGACCGTCGTGAGATCGCCGCCGTCGGGGTACCGGTGGAAGGGCGAGTCGAGGTAGGTGCCAGTGTTGCCGCACATCGTGATGACGTCGATCGCGAACTCGGTTCCAGCCGCGTAATGCGAGCGCGAGTCATCGCGGGTCAGGTGCGGCGTGATCGCCGGCTCGGGAAGTCCCGGGTAGGTGACCATGCCGGCGCGGATCACGTGACTCAGTTCGACGAACATGCATCCTCCAGAACGAACAAGTGCCTTGCAGAAACTCTGCAAGGCACTTGTTGGTTGGTCTTAGTCGAGGTAGTCCCGAAGAACCTGGGACCGGCTCGGGTGACGCAGCTTCGACATCGTCTTCGACTCGATCTGGCGGATGCGCTCACGCGTGACGCCGTAGACCTGGCCGATCTCGTCGAGCGTGCGCGGCTGGCCGTCGGTCAGACCGAAGCGCAGACGAACGACGCCGGCTTCGCGCTCGGACAGCGTCTCGAGGACCGACTGCAGCTGGTCCTGGAGAAGCGTGAACGACACCGCATCCACGGCCACGACGGCTTCGCTGTCTTCGATGAAGTCACCGAGCTGGCTGTCACCCTCGTCACCGATGGTCTGGTCGAGCGAAATGGGCTCCCGGGCGTACTGCTGGATCTCCAGCACCTTCTCCGGGGTGATGTCCATTTCCTTGGCGAGCTCTTCCGGCGTCGGCTCACGGCCGAGGTCCTGAAGGAGTTCACGCTGGATACGGCCGAGCTTGTTGATGACCTCGACCATGTGAACCGGGATACGGATCGTACGGGCCTGGTCGGCCATGGCGCGGGTGATGGCCTGGCGGATCCACCACGTCGCGTAGGTCGAGAACTTGTAGCCCTTGGTGTAGTCGAACTTCTCGACGGCGCGGATCAGACCGAGGTTGCCTTCCTGGATGAGGTCCAGGAACGCCATGCCACTGCCCGTGTAGCGCTTGGCGAGCGACACGACGAGTCGGAGGTTGGCCTCGAGCAGGTGGTTCTTCGCGCGGTTACCGTCGCGGATGATCCAGTTCATGTCGCGCTTGATCTGCATCGGCAGGACACCGTCGGTGTCCTCGATGAGTTCACGCAGCTTCTCGACCGCGAAGAGACCGGCCTCGATTCGCTTGGCGAGCTCGACCTCCTCTTCGGCGTTGAGGAGGGCGACCTTACCGATCTGCTTCAGGTACGCACGGACCGAGTCGGCCGAAGCGGTGAGCTCGGCGTCCTTGCGGGCCTGGCGAAGGGCCTCGGACTCTTCCTCGTCCCACACGAAGTCGCCAGAGGTCTTGTCCTCGGCTGCCTCAGCGGCCACCGTGGCAGGGCCCTTGACCGCCGCAGGAACGACGGCCACTACCTCTTCGTCGGCTTCCTCATCGTCGTCGGCTTCGATTTCTTCGACGTCCTCCGGAATTTCGAGGTCGGCGATGTCTTCGATGTCGTCGTCAGCGAGATCCTCGGCGACGACGTCCTCGGTCTCGAGATCGTCGCTTGCGGTGTCTTCGTCGGCGGTCGCCGGGGCTGCAGGAGTCGCAGCCTTGGCGACGGCGACCTTTTTCGGCGCTGCCTTCGTAGCGGGCGCCTTGGTGGCGCGGGCTTTCGTCGCGGTTGCGCCACCCGCGGCGGTCGCACGGGTCCGGCGCGCTGGCGCTGCGTCAGCGTTGTCGGCAGCGAGTTCCGTGTCCGTCGCTTTACGGGGTTTCGCGGCTACCACTTACGCCCTTTCGGTCATGTCGATGCGCACAAGGCCGGGGGCTATCCGGCACAGCAGCACCCGCCGGAGTTGGTTCCGACGTTGGAAGTCTTCGGGTTGCGGCGGTACTAACCGCCAAGCACACCGACCATTGTAACGACCGGAATTGCACAAGCACCCTCGACGGTGTGTTCTGCGCGCGCCGCGCCGCCGAATTATGGCCTGGGGCGCGAGGTGAACTTTGTGAGAATTCGACAATCAGGGCGTCACGCCGGTCGCTGCCGCCATCGCGGCGCCGACAATTCCGGCCGTATTACGCAGCTGAGCTGGGACAACGGGCGACCGTGCGGTCAGCAGTGGAATCCACTTCTCATGTTCGGCACTGATTCCACCGCCCGCGATAAAAAGATCGGGCCACAGGAGTGCCTCGATCCGTTTGAGGACCAGATCGACTTCTGCCGCCCAGTCCTCGAAGTACAACTGCTCGCGTGTCTTCACCGAAGCCGCGGCGCGATGTTCGGCCTGGCGCCCGTCGATTTCAAGGTGGCCGAGTTCGCTGTTCGGGAGCAGCACGCCGTTGTGCAGTAGCGCCGATCCGATTCCCGTGCCGAACGTGAGCATGAGAACGAAGCCCGCAGTGCCTTTACCGGCGCCGAAGTGAGCTTCGGCGAGGCCCGCGGCGTCGGCGTCGTTGAGGACACTGACGTCCCGGCCGTCGAGCGCGGCGCTGAACAGCTTGCGGGCGTCCGTGCCGATCCATGCGGGGTCCACGTTCGCCGCACTCTGCGCTTGACCGCCCGTCACGACACAGGGGAGTGTCACTCCGACCGGCCCGTCCCAGCCGGCGTCGTTGACAAGCTGTGCCACGGTCGCCGCGACCGCTTCCGGAGTGGCGGGCTGCGGCGTGGGGATCGTGACGGCAGCGGCGAGGAGTGCGCCCGTGGTCAGATCGACCGGTGCACCCTTGACGCCGCTACCGCCGATGTCGACACCGAATGCGCGTCGGTTCCCTTCGTTCATAGGCGCGAACCGTAGTGCGAAGAGCTGTGATCATGTGGTGCGATCGATTGGTGTTCACCTCGAATCCGCTGACTGGTCGACTTTCCTCCGTTGCGACGTCCCGAGAACTTGCTCTTGACCTGCAGCGCGTCGCCATCGAGGTGGGCCTCGAAGCGGCGGCCCACGTTCGTCGCCGACGCGTTGAGTTGTATTCGCGCCCAAGGGAACAGGACTTCGCCGCGACCAAGTCATCGCCGACCGATCCGGTGACGATCGTCGACACGGAGTCAGAGGAAGTCATCCGGCGGGCGTTGAGCAGTCGTCGCCCGGGAGATTCGGTACTCGGCGAAGAAGGCGGCGGGCCGGCGCGCACCGATGCCGCGGTCCAGTGGGTCGTCGACCCGATCGACGGGACCGTGAACTTCATGTACGGATTGCCGGCGTACGCGGTTTCGGTCGCCGCGGCGCACGCGGGCGTCTTCGTCGCGGGCGCGGTGGCCGACGTGAACTCTGGAGACACCTACACGGCCGCCTTGGGCGCGGGTGCACATCGAATCTCGCCCTCCGGCGAATGGACGCCGCTCCGCGTCAATGCGCCGTCGTCGTTACAGCTCTCCCTGGTGGCGACCGGATTCGGATACGCCGCCTCCAGGCGTGCAGAACAGGGACGAATCGTGGCCGGGCTGCTGCCGCACGTGCGCGATATCCGGCGCCTGGGTTCGGCGGCGATCGATTTGTGTTTGCTCGCTTCGGGACAGGTCGACGCCTATTACGAGCACGGCCTGAACGTCTGGGACTGGGCGGCGGGGGCCCTGATCGCACAGGAAGCCGGTGCCGTCGTGGAATTGCCGGCCGCTGATGCTCCGGGAAGTGCCGGCCACATCGTGGCGGCCTCCGCGCCGAGCGTCGCGGAGGCCTTTGCCGATGCCCTCCGCGAACTCAATGCGGTGGGCGCTATTCCGGTTTGATGCCGTGAATCAGCAGTAGTAGGCGGTGTCGGTGTAACCGTCGCAGTCGGTGTCCGTCTCGGCGTAGTCGAAGTAGCCGTCCACGTTCGTGTCGACCGCGATGGTGTCGAGATAGCCGTCGCCGTTGGTGTCGAGCTCTGCGGTCTCGTAGTAGCCGTCTGCGTTCGTGTCGTACCAGTAGCCGTTCATGGTTTCCCTCTCTGCGTTCCGTTCGCTCTTCGGCGATTCAGAACGTCAGATGTGGGAAGTGCGGCAAAGGTTCCCGCGGATTCCAAAATTCTTTTTGGAGGTTGCGACCTCGTCAGCAGTCGGAGCTTCGCGCAGCCTTCAGGAGAGCGGAGTCGAGCGGCGGTGCGGCCTGGCCCGGCGTGGCTTCCTTGAGAGTGCGCAGTACCTCGTCCGCGTCGGAGTTCGGCGACAGGTCGTTTCCGATGTAGGAGCCGAGCGCGACGTCGACGACGTCATCGCTGCGGCTGTCCGAGATGAGCTCGGCGCAGGGGATCAGGAGTTGGAGCGCCGATGCGGTCGCCTTGCCCTTGGTGCCGTAGCGAATCTGCCCGGTGCACTCCAAGTCCTGCTTGGTGTAGACCGGGTCGTTGCCGACGCCGTCGGCAGCGATGTTGAAGCCGTAGTCCGAGAGCTGTGACGCGATGTGCGTGGCTTGGCCGCGCACACCGTTGCCGTTGAACACGCGGACCTTGGTGCTCACGAGGGCGGCCGGCTGGACGTCCTCGAGCGCGTCCTGACCGACGCGTTGACCGAGTTTCTCGGGTGCCGGATCACCCGGTTGAGCGTTGGCAGCCCCCGGACTGTTGCACGTTGCCGGAGCCCGGTTCGTGTCCTGTTTCGTGAGTGCGGAGATCCACACACCGACGCAGAGTAATGAAAGACACACCACGAGAATCCCCCACGGACGGACCCGTCGACGTTTGTACGGTCGACCGGTTCGATCGTTGGCGGAACCATCGGTGATCAGCGAAACCACGTCGTCACTCTAGAGCGTTGGAGCTGCGATTCCGCACAAGGCGCGCGCCCGATCACGGGTCCGATTGGCCCATGTGGAGGCCATGTGTCCACATTCTAGGAAACTCACCGAGATTGATTCCCGCTTGTGCGTCCGAATCAGTTATTGTCTGCGCCGCCTGCTTCCAACGTTTCCAATGTGTTGTCGGCTGTAACACCAGCCGCTGGCGCAACGAGATTGTGGCGTTGCGACGGGTTCACGGGAACAAACCGGCATGCCGGTGCGTTCAGTGAGCGCGACCATGGGTCCCTCCGGGTACCCGAGCGTTGGGCAAGACATAGGGGGATGGCGGCGCCGCTCCCGGCCGGGAGACAACGGCCCAGCCCGCCGCCATGATTTGGATGAGTGTGAGGGGAACCAAGATGGCTACCGACTACGACGCACCGCGACGGGGAGACGCCGACGAACTCGCGGAGGACTCGCTCGAGGAGCTGAAGGCGCGCCGCAGTGAGGCGCAGTCTTCTTCGGTCGATATTGATGAGGTGGATACCGCGGAGTCGTTTGAGCTCCCGGGTGCGGATCTCTCGGGGGAAGAGCTCTCCGTGCGCGTCATCCCCAAGCAGGCCGACGAATTCACCTGCTCCAGCTGCTTCTTGGTGCATCACCGCAGCCGTCTCGCCAGCAGCGAGAATGGCGAGTTGATCTGCACCGACTGCGCAGCCTGATCGAACGACCAAACGGGCCGGGGATGATGTCATCCCCGGCCCGTTTGCGTGTCCGGACGGCCCCGCGCGGGCTTTCGTCCGAATGATCACGAATCAAGAAGCGAATCCCGGCGATCCGCCACTAGCGTGATTCGCATGGACAGCACCATTCACGGCTCTATCCGCGTCACCGGCGCCCGCGAGAACAACCTCAAGGACGTCAGCGTCGAGATTCCCAAGCGGCAACTCACGGTGTTCACCGGTGTCTCGGGCTCGGGCAAGAGCTCGCTCGTCTTCGACACCATCGCCGCCGAATCGCAGCGGCTCATCAACGAGACCTATAGCTCCTTCGTGCAAGGGTTCATGCCGACCCTGGCTCGTCCCGACGTCGATGTCCTCGAGGGACTCACGACCGCGATCATCGTGGATCAGGAACGGATGGGCGCGAACATCCGGTCGACGGTCGGAACCGCGACCGACGCGAACGCCATGCTGCGAATACTGTTCAGCCGCCTCGGTGAACCGCATATCGGCGGGCCCAACGCGTTCGCCTTCAACGTGCCCTCCGTCCGCGCGAGCGGCGCGATCACCGTCGACCGCGGCGAGGGCAAAACGAAGACCGAGAGGGCGACCTTCAACCGTCTCGGCGGCATGTGCTCGCGCTGTGAGGGCACGGGATCGGTGTCTGATTTCGACCTCGGTGCCCTGTACGACGCGTCCAAGTCCCTCAACGAGGGCGCGTTGACGATCCCGGGCTACAGCATGGAGGGCTGGTACGGCCGGATATTCCGCGGTTGCGGATTCTTCGACCCGGACAAGCCGATCAGCAAGTTCAACAAGCGTGAGCTGCACGACCTGCTGTATAAGGAAGCCACGAAAATCAAGGTCGACGGCATCAACCTCACCTACCTGGGGCTGATTCCGCAGATCCAGAAGTCCTTCCTGTCGAAGGACGTCGATGCGATGCAGCCACACATCCGGGCGTTCGTCGAGCGCGCGGTCGTCTTCCAGACGTGCCCGGAGTGCCACGGCACGCGGCTCGCCGCGCCGGCGCGTTCCTCGAAGATCAAGGGCGTCAACATCGCTGACGTCTGCTCGATGCAGATCAGCGACTTGGCGGCGTGGGTTCGGGAGATCGACGAGCCGTCTGTCGCGCCGCTGCTGAAGGTGCTGGGCGAGACCCTCGACTCGTTCGTCGAGATCGGACTGGGCTACCTGTCGCTCGACCGACCCTCGGGCACGCTGTCCGGCGGCGAAGCGCAGCGCACCAAGATGATCCGCCACCTCGGTTCGGCGCTGACCGACGTCACCTACGTATTCGACGAGCCCACGATCGGGTTGCACCCGCACGACATTCAGCGCATGAACGAACTGCTTCTGCAGTTGCGCGACAAGGGCAACACCGTCCTCGTGGTCGAGCACAAGCCGGAAGCGATCGCGATCGCCGATCACGTCGTCGACCTCGGGCCAGGCGCCGGTATCGGCGGCGGCCAGGTCGTCTTCGAGGGCACTGTCGACGGGTTGCGATCGAGCGGGACATTGACGGGCAAGCACCTCGACGATCGCGCACACCTCAAGCCCGATGTGCGGTCGGCGACCGGAAAGCTCGAAATCCGTGGTGCCGATGCGCACAACCTCCAGAACGTGGACGTCGATATCCCACTCGGCGTGCTGGTCGTCCTGACGGGAGTCGCCGGATCGGGCAAGAGTTCGCTCATCCAGGGTTCGGTCGCGAGCCGTGACGGCGTCGTCACTGTCGACCAGGGCGCGATCAAGGGGTCACGCCGGAGCAACCCGGCGACGTACACCGGCTTACTCGAGCCGATCCGCAAGGCGTTCGCGAAGGTCAACGGAGTGAAGCCGGCGTTGTTCAGTGCCAACTCCGAGGGTGCGTGCCCGGCGTGCAACGGCGCCGGGGTCATCTATACCGATCTCGGCATCATGGCCAGCGTCACCACCGTGTGCGATGAATGTGAAGGCAAGCGTTTCGATGCCTCGGTACTCGACTACAAGTTCGCCGGTCGCGATATCGCCGAAGTGCTCGACATGCCGGTCTCGGAGGCCTTCGAATTCTTCTCGAACGGAGAATCGAAGATTCCGGCGGCGTCCGCCATCCTGGGTCGGCTTTCCGACGTCGGGCTGGGATACCTCACCATCGGGCAGCCGCTGACCACGCTCTCCGGCGGTGAGCGACAGCGGCTCAAGCTCGCGACGCACCTCGCCGAGAAGGGCGGGATCTACGTTCTCGACGAGCCGACGACCGGTCTGCACCTCGCCGACGTGCAGCAGCTTCTCGGTCTTCTCGACAGACTGGTCGAGTCCGGAAAGTCCGTCATCGTCATCGAGCACCACCAGGCCGTCATGGCGCATGCGGACTGGATCATCGACCTCGGTCCCGGAGCCGGTCACGACGGCGGTCGGATCGTGTTCGAGGGCACGCCCGCCGACCTCGTCGCCGGGAAATCGACGCTGACGGGTCAGCATCTGGCCGAGTACGTGGGGGCGTAGGTCCTCGATCGTGGACGCAATGCTTCGCCAGGCGAAGCGTTCCGTCCACGATCACCGGGTCAAGACTTGTTGCTCGTCACGCCCAGCGCGGCGACGACAGCTTCCGGTTTCTTGGCGCTGAACAGCCAGTAGGGCGTCGGGTCGTCCGGGTCGTCGAGGACGACGAGGACCATGTGCTTGACCCACGGGCGGTGGACGAGGAATGCGGCGGGGTCGAACTGTCTGCCCATCGCAGCGCTCTTGGCGGACTGCGGCACGACAGCAGCCTTGCTGATGAAGTGCACCGGAAGGTGCGCACGACCGACGACGAGTTCGGGCTCATCACCACCGGTGACCTCGACGCGCGAGCGGCTCATCGCGACCAGAAGAATCACGGGGATCGGCAGCAGCAGTCCGAACGAAATCCAGGGCGGCACGTCGACACCCATGACGAACTCCGCAGCCAGAACCGCCGCCACGCCGAGGCCGATGAGATACCACCACCACGGCACGGGCTGGGTTTCCCGGTATCGCGCAACATCGCTCACGCGCTCAAGACTAATCACGTCGTACCTAGGGCATGTCTCCCGACTCCTTGTCCTACTGCGCGGCGCCCAGGCACGCAGCCTGCTGCGTTGTCCTCGTCGCATGTAGCTCCGCTATGTGCTCCTCGTCCGCCTTGCATCCCGCGCACCCGAACACCGCTCGCTACGGCCAGGAGTCAGGAGACACGCCCTTACGCTGCTGCGGCCTCGGGGTGCGCGTAGGCTCTGCCACCGTGAGCGGACTGAACGCGGTGCCGATCGTGCGGCTTGATCCTGACCTTCCGGTCCCGACGCGAGCGCACCCCGGTGACGCTGGCGTGGACCTGCAATCGACCGTCGACGTGACGATTCCGCCAGGAGAGCGGGTGCTCGTCGGGACGGGAATCTCGATGGCCCTGCCGTTCGGGACGGTCGGACTGATCCATCCGCGCTCCGGTCTGGCCGCGCGTTCGGGTCTGTCGGTCGTGAACACGCCGGGAACTGTGGACGCGGGCTACCGGGGCGAGATCAAGGTGTGCCTCATCAACCACGATCTGCGCGAACCGATCCATATCAAGCGTGGCGACCGTATCGCTCAGCTGCTTGTCCAGCGGGTCGAGCTCGTCGACTTCGTCGAGGTCGATGAACTGACCGACTCCTCGCGCGGTGAGGGCGGCTATGGGTCGAGCGGCGGGCATGCGAGTCTCGTGAGCACGAACGGATCGGGGGAATAAGTGTTCGGCTTGGGTCGTAAGAAGGCCGCCCCGCAACCGGTCGTCGAGGAAACCACCGACACCGTCGAGGAAGCGCCGATCGAGGCGCCGGAGCCCCAGGGTTTCCAACCGGAACTGACCGGTGGACCGTTCAGCGCCGATGAAGTCGACAAGGACGTCCTCGAGGGCGATCAGCGTCTCGACCTCGGCTCGGTGAATGTGCCGATTCCGCCGGGCGGTCAGCTCCAGGTCGAGATGGCACCCGACGGCTCGCCGCAGGCTGTGCATCTGATGCTGCCGTATGGCCGCGTCACCGTCGCCGCCTACGCGGCCCCGAAGAGCCCGGGTACCTGGGAATCGGTCATCGGTGATCTGTCGAACTCGATGGAAGCGCAGTCGGCGGCGTTGTCGCTCGAAGCTGGACCGTGGGGCAACGAGCTGGTCGCGCTGACTCAGCAGGCGGAGCTCCGGTTCATCGGCGTCGATGGTTACCGCTGGATGATCCGCCTCGTGGCCGCCGGTCCCGCTGGCTCGTCTGCCGCGGACAGCGAACTGACCGCCGCGTCGCGCGCGATCCTGGCGTCGACTGTCGTACGCCGGGGGACCGACCCGCACCCGCCGAAGTCGCCGCTGCCGATCACACTGCCGGCGCCCATGGCCGAGCAGTTGGCGCAGGCGCACCAGATGCGGCTCCAGCAGCAGTCGGAGCAGCAGGAAGCCTGATCAGAATCTGACGCCGAGGGATTCCAATGCGCGAATCCCGGCGTGACCGATCAGCCCGACGTCGAGGCCGATGTCGGACAGCGGCACCTTGGCGACCGCGCTTCGCGGGATGAGCGCAGCCCAGTCGTCGCACACGCGATCTGGATGGACGAGATCGTCGATCGCGCCCACAAGCGCCACCGGAACATCGAGGTGCGCAAGTTCCGCGCTCGTCGGGTGCGCGTAAGTCGAGACGGATTCCATCGCGACGGGAAGGTCGGGCCACTGTGCGCGCCACGCGGGCTCGACAAGGTCCGCAAGCCACGGCGGACTCGACGCGCGCATGGCGGCCACCACCGGCTCGAGTCCGTCGGTTCGCAACGCCTGTGCGGTGTACGCGGCGCTCAATGCGGCGGGCGCATCGGCCGGACTGTCGGTCCATGGCGGCAACGCGGCTATGACGGCCGCCACACGAGTCGGATGCGTGAGCGCCCACTGCACCGACACCACCGCACCAATCGAAATCCCGGTCAGGACAAGACGTTCGGCGGTCTCTGCGGCCTTTTCGATGGCCTCGAAGTAGCCCTCGATCAAACGCGCGGGCTCGGGAGTGATAGCGATCACATCAAGGCCCCTGGAAGCGAACGCCGGCGCGAATGCGGACCGGGTAAGGTGTTCGTCCATCCCGGTGCCGGGCAACGAAATAGCTTTCAATGCAACGGATTTCGGAGACGTCACCGAAAAGTATCTCCTTTGTGTCACGAAGCGCCAACAACTTGATCGCGGCCGACATTGCAAACTTGACTTGCTCGCAAGGAGTGCTCGGCAGGTCTAGAGTTTGGGTAGAGGGCAAGACCAAAATCTGGGCTCACCGTCTCAAGGAGCGTGCAATGGCTGCACACGCAGGATACCTGCGCCGGCTTGGCCGTCGGCTGACAGAAGATCTTGATCGGCTTGATGCGGAGGAGATGGCGGAGACTGCTGACGCCTCTGGCGCGTGTCGAGCTTCCGAATGTTGCCGTGGTGATGAAGTCACGATGCTGGGTCGTCTGCGGAGCGTCGAAATGGCGCCGCGATGCGCTGGCGCATCGCTGGAAGCCGAGTTCTTCGATGGCACCGACACCGTGACACTGGTGTGGATGGGCCAGCGCCGCATCCCGGGTATCGAACCCGGCAAGCGCGTCATGGTCCGTGGCCGCGTCGGCGAGCGTGCCGGCGAGAAGGTCATCTACAACCCTTATTACGAGCTGCGAGAAGCGCTCTAGGGGCGCTCTCTGCCCACGCTGTACCCTCGTGTGGTGACTGACCAAGGCGAACCCACGCTGATGGAACAGATGGGCGGCGTCAGCGGCCTCGTCTACTCCTCGCTGCCGGTGGCGGTGTTCATTCCCGTCAACCTGCTGTCGACGTTGAACGTCGCGCTGATCTCGGCGCTCGGTGTGGCCGCCGCGATCATGCTGTGGCGCCTTGTGCGCCGCGAGAACCTCACTCCCGCGATCTCCGGGTTCATCGGGGTCGGAATCTCGGCACTGATCGCGCACCTCCTGGGTGAGGCCAGGGGCTTCTACCTGTACGGGATCGTGCTGAACCTGTTCTGGGGCGTCGCGTTCACCGTCTCGATCCTCGTGCGCCGCCCGCTGGCGGGTGTCATGTGGACGTTCGTCAAGGGGATGAGCCAGGACTGGCGTCACGATCGTCGAGCGCTCCGTGCCTACGACATCGCCACCGCGGTATGGGCGGTCTCTTTCCTTGCGCGCGGCGGCGTGCAGTCGTGGCTTTATGTCACAAACCAGGCGACCCTGCTCGGCATCGTGAAGATGACGGGGTGGGTCATCACCGCGCTCGCGACCCTCGTGACGATCTGGGCCGTTCGCCGGGCCGGCCACACCGAGCCCAAGCCGCAGGACGAAGACCAGACGACAGAGAGTCAACCGTCCGTCGGCTGAGCCTTATCCGTCCGACTTCGATTCGTGTGCGAGTCCCACCGCGGACCGCAGTTCGTCCTCGACCTCGCCGGACGCCACGAACAACAATTCGTCGCCGCCTTCGAGCGGATCGTCGCTCTGCGGCACGATGACGCGTCCGCCACGCAGAATGGTCACCAGCGCGGCATCACGTGGCAGTTGGAGCTTCCGGACCGGCTTTCCGGCCAGGGGAGTGTTGGGCGGCAGGGTGAACTCGACGAGGTTCGCCTGGCCCTGACGAAGCGTCATGAGCCGGACGAGATCGCCGACCGACACAGCTTCTTCAACGAGTGAGGCGATGATCCGTGGCGTCGACACCGCGACGTCCACACCCCACTGCGCATCGAAGAGCCACTCGTTGCGGGGATCGTTGACTCGGGCCACGACCCGGCGGACGCCGAACTCGGTCTTGGCGAGCAGGCTCACCACCACATTGACCTTGTCGTCACCCGTCGCGGCGATGACGGTGTCGAACGTTTCAAGATGCGCGCCCTCGAGAAGTGCTAACTCGCACGCGTCTGCGAGCACCCAGTTGGCCTCGGGGATCGCGGCGCGGTCAACGTGCTCGACCAGGCGCTCGATGAGCGTGACTTCGTGGTTGTTCCGGAGGAGCTCGCGGGCGATTGAACGTCCGACCGCACCGGCGCCTGCAATTGCGACTCGCATTGTCGTGGTGCCTTTCCTTGGCGTGTTGGAAGGACGGCTCAGCTTTCCGAAGGGGGAGCGTTGCGGGCCAGCGCGACGGCTTCACCCACGGTGCCCGACACCGCGGCGATGTAGACGATATCGCCGGACTGAATGAGCGTTTTCCGGTCGGGGAGCACTCCGTCGCCGAATCGGATGATGAACGCGACGCGGGCGTGCAGTGCGGACTCGAGATCGCGGACCGCGTGACCGATCCAGCCCTCGTGAAGTGTGAGCTCTGCCACTGCGACTGCACCCGATGGATCGCGCCATTTCGTGGGCTGTCCGTCGTGGATAAGCGTGTGGAGGAAGCGGTCGGTGGTCCACGGAACGGTCGCGACGGTCGGGATTCCGAGCCGTTCGTAGACCGCCGCGCGCTTGGCGTCGTAGATACGGGCGACCACTCGCTCGACGCCGAAGATCTCGCGGGCGACGCGTGCGGAGATGATGTTCGAGTTATCCCCGGACGACACTGCAGCGAACGCGTTTGCCTTCTCGATTCCTGCCTTGACCAGCACGTCTCGGTCGAACCCCATGCCGACGACAGTGCGCCCGGGGAAGTTGTCGCCCAGCCGCAGGAAGGCGTTCCCGTCCCGGTCGATCACTGCCACCTCATGGCCGACGCGCACGAGCGCCTTGGCCAGCGATGCGCCGACGCGACCGCATCCCATCACCACCACATACATGAAACGAACGCTACCGGCCCCTCCGGCAACATTTCGCCCCTTCCTTTATTGCCGATTGGTGGAGCTTGGTCGTCGATTGTCTACAGGCGTCTGCGCGCAAGATCGTCGACGGCTTACAGTTTTCTCCGTGGCTCGGCTGATGACTGCGACGAAGCGACTCCTCGTGGGACGCCCCTTCCGCAGCGACACGCTCGGACACGCACTGCTGCCGAAGCGCATCGCCCTTCCGGTTTTCGCCTCCGATGCGCTGTCCTCAGTGGCGTATGCGCCGGAGGAGATCTTCCTGGTGCTCTCGGTCGCGGGGCTCACGTCGTACGTCTACTCGGTCTGGGTCGGTCTCGCGGTCGCACTCGTCATGGCGATCGTCGTCGCGAGTTACCGGCAGAACGTGCATGCGTATCCGTCGGGCGGTGGTGACTACGAGGTCGCCACGACGAACCTCGGACGGACCGCCGGCCTGACCGTCGCCAGCGCACTTCTCGTCGACTACGTCCTGACCGTGGCCGTGTCGATCGCTTCTGCGGCATCGACAATCGGATCGGCGTTTCCGTTCATCGCCGATCACAAGGTCGCCTTTGCGGTCAGCGCGATCGTCATCCTCACCACGATCAACCTGCGCGGTATTCGTGAGTCCGGTGTCGTGTTCGCAATCCCGACCTATGCCTTCATGTTCGGCATGATCGCGATGCTGATCTGGGGAATGTTCCGGATCTACGCGCTCGGCGACAACGTGCGCGCCGAGTCGGCCGGATTCGGGCTCATTCCGGAGCACGCCGACCATCTCGTCGGCTTCGCGTTCGCGATGCTTCTCGCTCGTGCGTTCTCCTCCGGTTGCGCGGCCCTGACCGGTGTCGAGGCGATCAGCAACGGTGTTCCGGCCTTCAAGAAGCCGAAGTCGAAGAACGCGGCGACCACCCTCCTGATCCTCGGCGTCATCGCCATCACGCTGTTCATGGGAATCCTGTTCCTCGCTCGCAAGATCGGTGTCGTGCAGGCGCACGATCCGTCACACCTCATCGGTGCACCGGAGGGCTACCAGCAGAAGACCCTCGTGGCGCAGGTCGCCAATGCCGTCTTCAGCGGTTTCCCGGTCGGGTTCTACTTCATCGCCGGGATCACCGCGCTCATCCTCGTGCTCGCCGCGAACACCGCGTTCAACGGCTTCCCGGTGCTGGGTTCGGTGCTGGCGCAGGACCGGTTCCTCCCGCGCCAATTGCACACCCGCGGTGACCGCCTGGCGTTCAGCAACGGCATCATCTTCCTGGCGGCCGGTGCCATCGCCTTCGTCATCGCCTACGACGCCGAGGTCACCCGGCTCATCCATCTGTACATCGTGGGTGTGTTCGTCTCGTTCGTCCTCAGTCAGACGGGTATGACGATCCACTGGACGCGGCTCCTCAAGACCGAGACGGATCGTGCGGCGCGGCTCCGGATGATGCGCTCGCGGGTCATCAACGTGATCGGCCTGACGTGCACTGCCGTGGTGCTGGTGATTGTGCTCGTGACGAAGTTCGCCGAAGGTGCGAAGTACGCGATCCTCGTCATGATCATCATTTTCGTGATCATGACGCTGATCCGGAAGCACTACGACTCCGTCTCCCGCGAGCTCGAAGAGCACGAATGGGAAGGTGTCCTCCCGAGCCGGACGCACTCGATCGTGCTGGTGTCGAAGCTGCACCTCCCGACGCTGCGCGCCCTCGCGTATGCGCGGGCTACCCGGCCAGACAACCTCGAGGCCATCACCGTCAATGTCGACGAACCGGATACGCGCCGGCTTGTCCGCGAATGGGAGAAGGCCGAGATCTCGGTGCCGCTCAAGGTCGTCGAGTCGCCGTACCGCGAAGTCACCAAGCCGGTCCTGGACTATGTGAAGCGCGTCCGCAAGGACGCCCCGCGCGACGTCGTGACGGTGTTCATCCCGGAGTACGTCGTCGGCCACTGGTGGGAGCAGATTCTGCACAACCAGAGCGCGCTTCGACTCAAGGGACGCCTGCTCTTCGAACCCGGCGTCATGGTGACGAGCGTGCCGTGGCAGCTTCGCTCGTCGTCGCGCGTGAAGGCCAACGACATGGAGGCCGCTGCGGGTGCGGTTCGCCGCGGCTACGAAGACGCCTAGGTATGACTGAGTTCACGTCGCGCCGCAGGCCAATTTCTGGCGACTGGTACGGCCAACGATTCGAGGTCGAGCTCGGAAATCCCGCGCATGGTGGGCTGTGCGTGGCGCGCCACGAAGGGCGCGTGGTCTTCGTGCATGGCGGACTCCCCGGTGAGCGGGTCGTCGTCGAAATCACCGAAGACCGGGCGAAGTCCTTCTGCCGCGCTGATGTCGTCGAGGTCATCGAGGCGTCGAAGGATCGCGTCGCATCGGTATGTGCCGCCGCGGCAGCCGGGTCGGGATGTTGTGACCTCGCGCATGTGGAGATCGGGGCTTCGCGCTCGATCAAGGCCCTCGTCGTCGCGGAGCAACTTCGCCGACTGGCACACCTCGATTGGACCGGACAGGTCGAGGCACTGCCCGGCCGATCAGACGGCACCGGATACCGAACGCGCGTGCGCCTTGCAGTAGGCGCGGACGGCCGTGCCGGTTTTCGCAAGTACCGCGGAAACGAGGTCGTTTCCGGTGCCGCTTGTGCGCAGCCGGTCGCCGGGCTGCTCGACGGGATCGCGGATCGGCGGTTCGCCGTCGACACCGAGGTGGTCGCCGCCTTCGACGACGACGCCACCCAACACGTCATCGCAGACCAGCGCGTGATCAAAGGCAGCGGCCGTGCGGTGCAACGCGTCGCCGGGCGTCGGTGGGAGGTATCCGCGAGCGGGTTCTGGCAGGCGCATAGTGCGGCGGCCGAGACCTATTCGGACATCGTCGCGGGCTGGTCGGGGAGTCCTGCAACCGCGTGGGATCTGTACGCAGGTGTCGGCGTATTCGCTGCGCGACTTGCCGAAGCAGGCGCCGAGGTCGTCGCGATCGAAGCCGGTCAGCAAGCGGTGCGCGACGGCGCGATCGCGCTCGAAGACCTGCCGATCAGGTTCATCACTGCGCGAACCGACCTGGGAATCCGCAAGGCTCAGGGAACGCCGGACGTCGTGGTGTTGGATCCGCCGCGAAAAGGAACCGGCAAGGAAGTCGCCCGTCTCGTGACGGCACGCCAGCCCGGGCGGATCATTCAGATCGGCTGTGATCCGGCGTCGTTCGCGCGTGACCTGGGATTGTTCCAAGAACTCGGCTACCGAATCGAGGAGATTCGCGCCTTCGACGCGTTCCCGCTCACGCATCACATGGAGTGCCTGGCGTTGTTGACGCCCACTCCTCGGTGACGTGATCTGCGCCAACGGCTTAGAGGGAAATGTGGCTTTCACCCCTAATGTGGGACAAAGTCCGCTGGCTCCGTAAACTTGCCTCTAGCCATGGAGCCGTGCCGGGTAGCGCACCGGGTACGGTGTCCACACAGCGTCGTCGCCGGAACATGGCCCGCGGAGCGACGTCAACTCGACCGGGAGGGAGTTTCGGTTTGGGAATTCTTTCCCGGATCAACCGGCCGGAGGATCTCCGTGAACTGAGCGGCGATGAGCTCACCGACCTGGCGAACGAGATTCGCGACTTCCTGGTTGCGAAGGTCTCGGCGACAGGCGGTCATCTCGGACCGAACCTCGGTGTCGTGGAGCTGACTCTGGGTCTTCACCGGGTGTTCGACTCTCCCACCGATGCGATCCTCTTCGACACCGGTCACCAGTCGTACGTGCACAAGATCCTGACGGGACGTAAGGACCAGTTCGACTCGCTGCGCCAGCGCGGTGGCCTGTCCGGCTACCCGAGCCGCGCGGAGAGCGAGCACGACTGGGTCGAGTCGTCGCACGCGTCCGCGGCGTTGTCGTACGCCGACGGTCTGGCCAAAGCCTTCGAGCTCACCGGCCAGGAACGTCACGTCGTCGCCGTCGTCGGCGACGGGGCACTGACCGGCGGGATGTGCTGGGAGGCCCTCAACAACATCGCGGCGTCCAAGCACCGTCCAGTGGTCGTCGTGGTCAACGACAACGGCCGCTCCTACGCGCCGACGATCGGCGGAGTCGCGGATCGGCTGTCGTCGCTGCGACTCAAGCCTGGCTACGAGCGGGTGCTCGCGAGCGGCAAGAAGCAACTGCAGCAGCTCGGCCCCGCCGGGGATACCGCCTACAAGTTCTTGCACGGGGTGAAAGCCGGCGTCAAAGACATGATGAGCCCGCAGGAGCTCTTCAGCGACCTCGGTCTCAAGTACCTCGGCCCCGTGGACGGCCACGACCTCCCGGCGGTCGAGGCGGCGCTGCAGCGTGCCAAGGACTTCGGCGAATCCGTCATCGTTCACGCCGTCACCCGTAAGGGCATGGGCTACGAGCCCGCCGAGCACGATGAGGCCGAGAAGATGCACGCGTGCGTCATCATCGACCCGCTGACCGGCCGCGCCAAGAGCACGCCGGCCGTGGACTGGACGTCGGTGTTCTCCCAGGCCCTCATCGAACACGGTGAGCAGCGCGAAGACATCGTGGCGATCACCGCGGCGATGCCCGGCCCGACAGGCCTGGCCCCGTTCGGGCAGCGCTTCCCGAATCGGATGGTCGACGTCGGTATCGCCGAACAACATGCTCTGACTTCGGCTGCGGGTCTGGCGATCGGCGGCCTGCACCCGGTCGTCGCCGTGTACTCGACGTTCCTGAACCGCGCGTTCGATCAGCTCCTCATGGATGTCGCGCTGCTCAAGCTGCCGGTCACGCTCGTGCTCGACCGTGCGGGAATCACCGGCAACGACGGTGCGAGCCACAACGGTATGTGGGATCTTTCGCTCCTGGGCATCGTGCCCGGAATGCGCGTTGCCGCACCGCGTGATGCCGCGACGCTGCGAGCGGAGCTTTCGGAGGCGCTGGCCATCTCCGACGGCCCCACCGCGCTGCGCTTCCCCAAGGGAGCGATAGGTGCGGACGTCGAAGCTATCGATCACCTCGACGGTGTCGACATCCTGTACGCCGCAGCACGCAAGGATGTGCTCGTCGTCGCCGTCGGTGCGATGGCGCCGATTGCCCTCGAGGCGGCTCGGCAGCTCACCGATCAGGGCGTGGGTGTGACCGTCGTCGATCCGCGCTGGATCATTCCGGTGTCCGATTCGCTCCTGAAGTTCGCTGAGGAATTCCGCCTGGTCGTCACGGTCGAAGACAGCGGCCTGCACGGTGGCGTGGGGTCGTCGGTGTCGGCTGCGCTGCGCACTGCGGGCGTCGACGTCGCCTGCCGAAGCCTCGGTGTGCCGCAACGGTTCCTCGACCATGCGACGCGAGGCGAGATCCTCAAGGAATTGGGTCTGACCGGCGCCGGTGTGGCCAAGTCGGTCACTGACTGGCTTGCCGGAGTGAACGTCAGCCGATAGCCGCGGCCAGGCGTGGCACCGTCAGCTGACGCTGCCACTGCCGTGCGCCACCGGCGGCGAAGGTCTCGTCGATGTACTGGGCGGCATCCGAGGTGGGCGACCAGTCCCAGCACAGTCGTCGAACCAACTCCGGTGACACGAGGTTCTCGAGCGGCACCCGAACTTCTTCGCTCAGGGCCGTCAGTTCGGATCGGGCAACGGCGAGTCTTTCGGCCGCCTCGGGATTGCGGCGGGCCCAGCGGTTGGCCGGCGGCGGCCCGAGTTGGGGGAGCGAGACGGGTGGCAGGTCATCCTCGTCCAGGGCACGTGCGCGGTTGAGCGCCTGCAGCCAGGTGACGGTGTTCCGGCGCTGCCGTGGGCTGCCGAACACGGGAAGCTGGCGCAGATCGTTGGCCGACTGCGGGTCCTGGACCGCGGCTTGGATGATCGCCGAATCGGGAAGAATACGGCCCGGTGCGATATCCCGGGTGCGTGCGATCTCGTCGCGGGTCAGCCACAGTTCGCGCACCGCGGCCAGCTGCCGCGGCTTGCGCAGAGTGTGGATCTGCGAGGTTCGACGCCAGCGTTCCGGGTTGTGGCGTGGCGGGGGCTTCTGCCGTTCGTAATCGAATTCCTCGGCCGCCCAATCGGTCTTGCCCTGTTCTTCGAGTTCGGCGGCGATCTGGTCGCGGAGTTCGATGAGCAACTCGACGTCGAGCGCGGCATAGACGAGCCATTCGTGCGGAAGCGGACGCTGCGACCAGTCGGCAGCGCCGTGCCCCTTCTTCAGCTCGAACCCGAGCGTGTTCGCCACCATCGCGGCGAGCCCGACGCGTTCGTGTCCGCACAGGCGTCCGGCGAGTTCGGTATCGAAGATGCGGGCCGGCACTAGACCGAGCTCGGCGAGTCCGGGCAGATCCTGATCGGCCGAATGCAGAATCCACTCGGGCTCGCGCAGCGTTTCGGCGAGTGGTGCGAACTCCTCGGTGCTGATGCCGATCGGGTCGATGAGGAACGTCCCGGCGCCCGTGCGACGCAATTGGATCAGGTAGGCACGCGCCGAGTAGCGGTAGCCGGAAGCCCGCTCGGCGTCGACCGCCACCGGCCCGCTTCCCGCAGCGAGTGCCTGAGCTGCCTCAGCCACGCCGGCCGCGGTGGTGACGACATCAGGAACGCCCTCACTCGGGTGATCGAGCGAGCGCAACTCGGGTTCGGTCATGGGGTGGCGTCGGCCGCCGCCGCGAGTTCGTCAAGCGCGTCGGAGAACGCATCGGCCAAGGACCACAGATCTGGCACCAACTCGGCAGACGCGATGAGCGCGACGTTGAGTTTGTCCTCGAGCGAGGTGACGGTGATCGTGAGACCCGCCCCTTGCAACACCGGACCGAGCGCGTAGTAGCCGACCATGCGCGCCCCGAGCAGATACATCGGCTGCTGGGGGCCCGGGACGTTGGCGACGAGCAGGTTGTACGAACCGCGAGAACCGCCCAGCCGCAGCTGCGTGTAGGCGCGCATCGCGTCGGCGACATAGCCGGGACTCGTGAACGGTTCTGCAGAGCGCAGTTCGCTGGCCGGCACTGCCGTCAGCGGGATCGACGACTCATGCGCGGCAACCGTCGCGCTGAGCTGCTCGATCGGATCATCGATCTCCGAATGGAGGGTCGTCACCGCTTCCTGCAGACGCACTTTGGCGTTCTTTTTCTTCTTGTCGCGAATGGCGACGGTCTCGAGCGCGCCAAGTGCCTTCGACGGAAGTTCGCCGCGGTCTTCGAGGTACATCCGGAGAGCACGCGCGACAAGCGTGATGATGACGTCGTTCACCCGAACGCCGAACGCATTCGTGATGACGTCGACCTCTTTGAGGCCGAGCTGCAAGTAGGCGACATTGCGCCGGCCGGTGATCGTCCGGTTGAACGGAGTCAGCGGAACCGAGCGGCGGCGGACGCTGCCGATGAGCTGGCCGGGAATCTGGGGAATCGACAGTGCGAACTCACCCAAGGCGCGCACCGGGCGCTGCGAGGCGCCGAACAGCCCGCCGAGAGCAAGGCCAAGCGGATTGGGGTGCTGTTCCCGAACGACCGGCTCAGGCGGGTCGGCATCGGCCGTCGCGCGGCAGAGGCGCCCGAATATGTTCAGGTCCGGGTCGCCGGACAGGACCGTCAGATGAATCTTCATCAGCAGAACGATGTGACCTGACGTCGAACCTTCGATGACCCAGGCTTCCCACAATGCGCGCGAACGGTCGAGCGGCTGGCCCGCGATGTGTGCGATCGCTTCCGAAATCTGCTCGGGCTCACCAGGAGCCGGAACCGTGATGCGGTGGCAATGGCGGTCGATATCGAAGTTGTCGTCGTCCGCGAGAACTGGGTTGTCGAGATTGAACAGCGAATCGAAAACCTTGCTGCGGGCTCCGGGAATTGCACGGATGTATGAACCGAGAGCGGGCTGGAACGCTGCGAAGGAATATCCACCGGTAATGGTCGCGGGGTCGAGCTCGGCGACGTAGCAAACGTGGAGGAGCTGCGCAGGAGTCTCCAGCTTCAAAAAGCCAGATTGGAGTTCGCTCAGCCGCGCCATATCGAGTGATACTAGTGAGCCGCCACTCGATCAAGGTCTGTTAGTGAGGAATTCCGAATTTCGTTGTCGTTCCGCGTTGTTTCGGAAGCGCAATCGACGTAATTCCCTCTGGCGGAAGGCCGGCGGCCGATGCGAGGACCTCGCAAAAGGCCTCGACATGAGCACCGAGTTGGTCTGTGTGTGGCGTCCAGCTCGCCCGAAGTTCCAGCTGGTGAGCGCGCGGGGGTCCGGTGATGTCACCGAAGCGGACCGAGCTCGTGGCGGTCACGGTGCCGCCGAGCGCGCTGACTTCCTGGTTGCGGTTTGCCAATGCGTCGACGAGCCAACTCCACGCGACCTCAGGCAACAGTGGATCGACGGCGAGATCCTCGTCGACGTCCGCCTGAAAATAGGAGACGAGCCGCATGGTGCCATTCCAGGCTTCGCCGCCATTTGGGTCGTAAAGCAAAATCAGGCGTCCGAAAGCGTCGCCTTCCGAATCCTCCGGAATTGCTCCGGCTTCCGGCTGCTGCACTTCTGCGCCGAGCGCATATGCATACGGAGCGAGTCGCTGCGGAGGTCGAATTGGACTCAGCTCGATCCCCGGGTGAACGACCGCGGTGTGCATCGCGTCGATAGCGGCGCGAAATTCCGGCGGTTCTCCCGTCTCAGGCTTGGTCACAAATTCTCAGGTTAGTCCTGTCAATGGCTCTACGGCAGTCTGGCGCGCCGTGCCACTGTGCCCCGGCACAACCGTCCCTGGTCGAAGGCATGAGACGATCGAAGGCGATGACACCGCAATCCGAACTTTCCTCAGGCCGACGCGAACTTCCGGCCGCTCCGTTGTTGGCTGCGGCCGCAGGACGAAAGCCGGTTCACCGACCGGTGTGGTTCATGCGCCAGGCCGGCCGCTCACTGCCGGAGTACCGCGAGATTCGCGCGGGCGTGGGCATGTTGGAGTCGTGCTTCAACCCCGAGCTGGTGTGTGAGATCACCATGCAGCCGGTACGCCGGCACGGCGTCGATGCGGCGATCCTCTTTTCCGACATCGTCGTGCCGCTCAAGGCCGCGGGTATCGACCTCGACATCGTTGCGGGTGTCGGACCGGTCGTGGCGTCGCCGATTCGATCGGCCGCGGACGTGGAGCGGTTGCCGCGACTCGACCCCACCCAGGTCGACGCCGTTTCGTCGGCAGTCCGTCTGCTGACTGCCGAGCTGGGCGAGACTGCGCTCATCGGTTTCGCGGGCGCGCCGTTCACGTTGGCGTCGTACCTCGTCGAGGGCGGTCCGAGTCGCCACCACGACCGCACGAAGTCGCTCATGCACAACGATCCGCAGACGTGGCACGCGCTGCTCGGTGCGCTCACCGATATCACGATCACCTTCCTGCAGGTCCAGATCGAGGCCGGGGTCGACGCCGTGCAGCTGTTCGACTCGTGGGCTGGTGCGCTGTCGCTCGCGGACTACCGCTCCTTCGTGATGCCGCACTCCCAGCGCGTTTTCGAGGCTGTGCAGTCGGCCGGGATTCCGCGTATCCACTTCGGCGTCGGCACCGGGGAATTGCTCGGCGCGATGGGCGAAGTCGGCGCGGACGTCGTCGGTGTCGACTGGCGGGTGCCGCTCGTGGAGGCCGCGCGCCGCGTCGGCCCGGGTAAGGCGCTGCAGGGCAACCTCGACCCGGCACTGCTGCTCGGCGGCTGGCCGGCCGTCGAGCGCGAAGTCCGTCGCGTCCTTGCAGATGCGGACGACGCCATCGAAGCGGGCGCGGTCGGTCACATCTTCAACCTTGGGCATGGTGTTCTTCCGGACACCGATCCGAGCGTCCTGACTCGGGTAGTCGAGCTGGTTCATTCGCTGTGATGTCGGGGGTGGCAGACAGCACTGTGAGCGGGCTGGGTGGTGCCTGGACTGAGGAGTGGCGGGTGCGAGGTACGAGCGCCTGCTGTGACGAGGGAAGGTGACGCCCGTGGAGCCCGTGAACCGCCTGAGCGAAGCGAAGGCAGACAGCACAGCCGCTGTGATCGGCGCGGGAATCTCCGGCCTGGTTGCCGCCTATCGACTCCGGCAGAAGCTCGGGACCGAGGCGGACATCGTCGTCATCGATCCGGACGGCATCGGCGGCCAGCTGCGCACCGTCGAGCTCGGTGGCGGCCCGTTCGACGTCGGTGCGGAGGCGTTTGTCCGACGGCGGCCCGAGATGGTGCAGCTGCTCGAAGAACTCGGTCTCAGCGACCTGATGGTGCTGCCGGCAGGACTGCGTCCTATCGTGTGGGCCGGCGGCGCGGCACATTCACTTCCGGCCGGAAGTTTGATGGGGCTCCCGACCTCGGGTGATTCGATTCGCGGCTTCGTGTCGGACGAGGCTGTCGAGCGGGTGAATTCCGAGCCCTCGCGCCCGTTCAACTGGGAGCCGGGATCGGATTGTTCGGTCGCGGAGCTCGTCGGCGACCGGTTCGGTGCCGAAGTCGTCGAACGCTGTGTCGATCCACTGCTCGGCGGTGTGTACGCCGGAACATCGGCGACGGCGGGCGTGCGCGCAGCACTGCCAACCCTCGCCGCCGCGCTCGATGCCGGCGCCCCGAACCTCACGGCGGCCGTGGTCACCGCGATGGGGCAACCTCAATCGGGGCCGGTCTTCAGCGGAATCGAAGGCGGTTACCAGCGACTGGTTCAGGAACTGATCCGCCAGACCGCGCCGCGCATCGCCTCGGTCGCGGCACAGGGCATCGAACGGTATGGATCTCAGTGGACCGTCACGAACGTCGGCACCTTCGACATTGTCGTGGTCGCCGTTCGTCCGGCGATCGCGTCCGCACTGTTCGGTCGCGAGGTACCCGCCGCGGCCAGTGCACTCGATCGAATCCCGGCGGCCTCGGCCGTCGTCGTCGCACTGGCATTGCAGGACACCGTTCTTCCGGACATCTCCGGGGTGCTGGTCGCCTCCGGAGAATCGTTGCGGGCCAAGGCGTTCACGTTCTCGGATCGGAAATGGCCGCACCTGCGCGACCGTCCGAACCCTGTGATTCGGGTGTCGTTCGGCAAGTTCGGCGACGAGAGCATTCTCGACGAGACGGACGAGGATCTCGTTCGGTACGCGCTCGAGGACCTTCGCACGGTCACCGGGATCGACACCACTGCGGTCGATTCGGTCGTCCAGCGCTGGGTGTCGGCGCTACCGCAATACCTCCCCGGTCACCTCGATGTCGTTGCCGAGATCGAGGAAGCGATCTATGCCCAACCCGGACTCGCGATTGCCGGGTCTTATCTCAATGGCGTCGGAGTGCCGGCCTGCGTGGGCACGGCGACGAAAGCCGTGAACCGGCTGCTCGGGTGACGTCCGGCAAATGAAAGGATGAGGTCGTGGCGAAACTCGACTTCCAGGCACTCAATTCGACTATCCGCTATCTGATGTTCTCGGTGTTCCGGGTGCAGCCGGGTGTTCTCGGTGCGAACCGTGAACTCGCGATAGCGGAGGCCGAGAGGTTCTTCGCCCAGGCGGAAGAGGGCGACGTCGTGGTCCGCGGCATTTACGACGTGGCGGGACTGCGCGCTGATGCCGACTTCATGATCTGGACGCACGCCGAGCGGGTCGAGGACCTACAAAAGCTCTACCACGACTTCCGCCGCACGACCGCTCTTGGTCAGGCCAGCATTCCGGTCTGGAGCAACACGGCGATTCACCGGCCGGCCGAGTTCAACAAGAGCCATATTCCGGCGTTCCTCGCGGGCGAGGCGGCCGGGAACTACGTGTGCGTGTACCCATTCGTCCGGTCCTACGAGTGGTATCTGCTGCCGGACGAAGAGCGCCGCAAGATGCTCGCCGACCACGGCAAGGCCGCACGCGGTTATCCGGACGTGCGTGCCAACACGGTGAGCAGCTTCGCGCTGGGCGATTACGAGTGGATTCTCGCCTTCGAAGCTCCCGAGTTGCACCGCATCGTCGACCTGATGCGCGATCTCCGGGCGACGGAGGCACGGCTGCACGTGCGCGAGGAAATCCCGTTCTACACGGGCCCGCGAGTCGAGTTGGCCCAGCTCATCTCCGCGCTGCCCTGAGGCCCAAGGACCTCGAGTTGAGGACTTGAGGCCCTCGTTCGTGTCGGTCGTCCCCGGCAGGCTGTGAGCAACGACAGTTCACCAACGCCAGGAGACGAACAGATGAAAGCGCGCGACATCATGACCCGCCCCGTCATCACCACGACGCCGAAGACGCTGGTGGGCGATGCCGCTGCGGTTCTGGTGAAGCATGGTTTCGCGGCGCTCCCCGTGGTCGACGACGAGGGTCAGGTCATCGGCATCCTGGCAGAGACTGATGCCCTCAACGCCGACTCAACGGGCGCGACCGTCGACTCGGTCATGACGGTTCCGGTCGAGGTGCTGGCACCCAACACCGACGTCGCAACGATCGCCGACCGTATGGTGAGTGGTCACATGCGGTCGATGCCCGTTGTCGAGGCCGGTTTCCTCATCGGAATGGTGTCCCATCGCGACGTACTGCGGCTGCTAACCAATGACGATGCGACGATCGCCGCGAAGATCCGCGGACTGCTGGACGAGTACGCCGGCAGCCGACGTGCTTGGTCGGTGGAGGTCCACGAAGGTCGAGTGGAAATCGGCGGAGGCTTCGCCGATGCCGACGAACAACGACTCGTGGCGTCGCTCGCTCACGTCATCGAGGGCGTTCGGCACGTCGACGTGGTTCCGGGAGCCATCTCCACCGGCGTCTAGCTTCGCCGCTTTCAGTCCTTGGGTACGAGCTTCAGCGAAATCGAGTTGATGCAGTACCGCTGGTCAGTGGGGGTGTTGTACCCCTCGCCCTCGAAAACGTGTCCGAGGTGGCTGTGGCAATTCGCGCACAGTACCTCGACGCGTCGCATGCCGAGGGTGTTGTCCGGCTTCAGGATCACCGCGTCGGTGTCGGCCGGGTCGAAGAACGAAGGCCAGCCGCAGTGCGAGTGGAACTTCTCCGTGCTGCGGAACAGTTCGGCGTCGCACGCCTTGCAGGTGTAGACGCCTTCGGTTTCGGTGTCGGTGTACTCGCCGGTGAACGCTCGCTCGGTCCCGGCTTTGCGCAGAACCGCGTACTCGTTCGGAGTGAGCTTCTCGCGCCACTGCTCATCGGTCAGCTGAATGTTCGCTTCACGCATGAGTCCACGTTAACCCGCGTTGACGAGTACGGGCTCCCGAGTCTCTGACGGAACGATGACGTCCGGCGTTCGTCGCGAATTCCAGTACCGGTCGACCAGAACGGCGAAGACGACGATGAGCAGAAGCGACCAACCGAGCGTTGACCGCAGGTACTCGACATCACGGCCAAGCCATTGGTACTTCCAGGACAGCCATTGGTCGAACGACATGAATCCGTACACCGCGACCCACGCCGGCCAGTTTCGCATCACCGAGTTCGGCAACATGACCGAGACGATGAGCGGGAACAGCATCATCGAGTAGTACATCTGGCCGAGGGAGCCGAGCAGGAACGACGCGGTCAGCAGAACGCCCGTTGCGGTCGTGACGAAGAACAATTCGTCCTCGCGGTGGTACCGGTAAAGCAGCCACAACGAGACCGCCACCATCGCGATGAAGGCAACGCGCAATGCGAGCACCAGCCAAGGTGACAGGCCGAAGTACGCACCGTTGCCCACGATCGCGCTGTTGAAGTAATCGCGCGGGGTCGAGAGGTACGGCATCGTCTTGGTGATGAAGGCCATCGGATCGGCGGCCAGTGGCCAGGCAATCGCGTTCGTGACGACGGGCACGGCGATCGCGCCGGGCAGGATCTTCCACTGACGTCGGGCCAGCGCGATGAGCAGCAGTGGCGCGAGGATCGGCTTGATCGCCAGCGTCAGACCGATTGCCAAACCGGCCGACCATTCGCGCTTGTTGAGCATGAGCAGCAGGAACGTGACTTCGCCGAGCAGCACCATCCCGTTGACGTTCGTGAACACCAACGTGTTGGTGACGGTCTCGGAGAAGAACATGCCGAACAGCAACACCGGCGCGGCGACCGACGACACGTTGCGGTTGAAGAGGCGCAGCAGCAGGTACCACGCCATGAGGATCGCGAGGGCGTTGGCGACGATGAACAGATAACGCGACGTCGTGGGGTCCACGTACGCGAGCGGCGTCATGAGCAACGTTCCGCTCGGCGGGTACAGATAGTGCGGATCGACCGAACTGAGGTCCGACGTGTACACCGGGCGATGGTTCGCGAAGTTGAGCGCCGCCTGGTAGACGGGCCGGAAGTCATCGGTGATGTGGCCGTTCACCGCGAGCACGAGAACGCGGTGAAAGAACGTGAATATGGCGAGCGGCCACATTACATAGCGCACCAATTCCGCGTTGGTGCGCGCGGTCTTGGGCTCGAGGCGATTGATGAACATCGAACAAAAAGTTACCTGGCCTGCGAGGAGCGCACCGCGCGACACCCCGGCAGGTCAGATGAACTAAGCAGGGCAGACGCCGCCGTTGGGCGGCAATTTCCCGGTGTCGAGGTAGCTGACGGCGGCCTGCTGGGCGCATTGCGAATGGGCCAGAACGGGATGGCCCGATCCATGCCACGTCAATTCCGACGTCATGCCTCCGCCGTTCGCGATGGCACCGGTGACCGTCGGCGATCCAGCCTGGCCGGCGACCGGGTCGGCCACGCTGTTCATGACGAGAACGGGAAGGCGAAGGTCCTTGATCGCCGGGATAGCTGGTGCAGTCGGCCACGCTGCGCACGCCAGCATGTCGAGTGCGATCTCTCGGCCGCCGACCGGGTACTTCTTCGCCCACTGGTTCATCAGGTCGTTGACCGTCACACCCGGCGGAGCCTGCTGACTGTCCGAACACCGCATCATGAACTGGCCGTCGGTCTCGTTGATCGTCTCTTCGCGGGCGATCGCCGCCTTGAGGGCGGTCAGGTCGCCGTTGTTCGCCGACTCGAGGGTCTGTGCGAAGTCGGCAGTGCGGCTCGGCAGGTCACCGGCGGGGGACCCGAGGAATCCGACGAGCGCGGTGAGGACCGATTTGACGGAGATTCCCTCGAGTTTGTTGTTGCGCGCTTTGGTCAGAAGTTCGGTGATGGTTCCACGCGGGTCGGCGCCGAGCGCACACCGGATCGCTTTGCAGCGCGTACTGAAAGCATTGACTGCGGCTTCGAGTCCGGCGGCGCGTGATTCGGCGACCGTAACCGCATCGGTGCCGAAGGGTTCGGGGGAGTCGAGGATGAGCCGGCTCAGATGCGTCGGGAACTGAGCGGCGTACGCGAGTCCGACGCGAGCGCCGTTACCCAGGCCGACGAACGCGATCGTGTCGACCTTCCAGAACTTCCGGAGTTGTTCGATGTCGTCCGCGGCGTGCGTCGAGTCGTGCGTGAGTTCGTGCGGCTGCAGCAGGTCCTTGCACTTGGTTGTGGCTTGCTGACTCAGGTAGGTCATCTGGTCGGTAATCGGAACCGCGGGATTCCGGAACTGTGCACCGTCTTTGATCTGACGCGCGATCTGCGGGTCGATGCACCGGTTGTTGGCCGATTCGCCGCCGCCGCGACGATCGACCGCCACAAGCGGATGCGACGCCAGCAACGTCGACACCGGTCCGGTGGCGATCGCGACGAGAGTGTCGATCGATGTGCGGTCACTGCCCGAACTCACGACGATCGGCGCCGCGTCCTTGGGCGTCTGGGGCAGGCGAGCACGGACGGCGCCGAGGTCGATCTGCGGAGAGCGGGAGTCGTCGGCTTCGAGATGCACCGGGTAGGTCGCACATTCGAGAAGCAGACCTTGCGGGCCCGCGCCGTAATTGTGGATCTTGAGCTCGTCATCAGTGCAGTCGGTCCAGGAGAGATCTTGCTTCGGCACCTCGAGCGCCGGCGGTCCTGGAATGACCGGCTTCTTGACTGTCGTGGTCGCAGTCCCTTCGCTGTGCTGCTCGACGGCTATCTCCGGACGGTGCGATGGACCCACGCCACAGCCCGCAACGAGAACCGCCAGGCTGGCGATTCCGGCACCGATAAGCCGACCGGGGCGAGCGGAGCGACGGGAAGGGGGACGTCCCATGTCCTAAAGCGTGCCAGACGCGAGGGAGTCGGTGCCCGCGGCGTCCGCCGACTCGGTGCGAATCCAGCGGGTCAGCAGGGTTCCGTCGTCGTCGGTGATGATCGATGCACAGCCCATGTGGTGCAGGCTCGGCTGTTCCGAACGTGCGATTCGAGGCGCGTTTCCGGCTGTGAGGAGCGGCCGAATCGTCAGGCACAGATCGTCGACAAGGTCGTCGGCGACGAGTTGCCCGAAGAGAAACGGCCCACCTTCGCACAGCACGCGGGTGAGATTCAGCGCCGCGAGCGTCGTCAAAATGTGCTCTGGAGTGATCGTCTGCTCGGTGATTTCCATCACCTGAGCCCCAGCGGCCACGAGCCGTGCCCGGTTGTCGAACGGGGCCTGGTGGGTGGTCAGGATGAGCGGCGGAACCGCTGTGTCGGTGAACAGCCGCGACGACGGGTCGAGGTCGCATCGCGAGGTCACCACGGCGATCGGCGGAACGGGGCTCAAGCCGTCTTCCTCGCGCCGTTCACGCTTGCGCTCGGAGGTGCGTGCGCCGCCGTAGTCTTCTACCCGAACCGTTTGGGCGCCAACGAGAATCACGTCTGAAAGGTCGCGCAGAAGGCCGAAGATCCGACGGTCCGATTCGATGCCAAATCCGGTTGACGAGTCATCGACGGATGCCGCCCCGTCGAGGGTGGTGATGAAGTTCGCGCGCACCCATGGGACCGCCGGAAATTCCGGGTAGGCGTAGAGGTCGCGAAGATCGTCGTCAGTGAGCTCGGAGATGGTCCGCACGGTGACATCACAGCATGTCGACGAGGCGCAGGTGTTCTCGTTCGATTCAGGGCGTGTCTGAGAACGGACTAAAGTTTCTCCTCATGCCCGACCGTCTTATCGACCGCTTCCCGGAGATGTCGCAGGCGGAGCTGATCGCGCAGCTCAAGCCACCACCGATCTTCGACGGAGCGACCTTCGAGTCGTACCACCCCGTTCCGGGTGAACCGACGCAGGTCGAGGCAGTCAAGGTGGCCAAGGAATTCGTCAACAAGATCGGTTCGATCCACAAGGGACAGCGCAAGTGGGGCGTCGGCAAACGTAGCCGCGGCACGGGCGCGGGCATCTACCTCGACGGTGGATTCGGCGTCGGCAAGACGCACCTTCTCGCGTCGGCGTTCCGGGAGGCTCCGGAACCGAAGTCGTTCGGCACGTTCGTCGAACTCACGCACACCGTCGGCGCTCTCGGCTATATGAAGGCCGTCGAGGAGTTCAAGGAGCACAGCCTGCTGTGCATCGACGAGTTCGAGCTCGACGATCCGGGCGACACGATGCTCATCTCGCGTCTGCTGACCGAACTCTCGGCGCAGGGCGTCTCGATTGCCGTCACTTCCAACACGCTTCCGCATCAGCTCGGCGAGGGTCGCTTCGCCGCCGCGGACTTCATGCGGGAGATCAAGAAACTCGGCGACATCTTCCAGTCGATCCGCGTGGACGGACCGGACTACCGTCACCGCGACCTTCCGCCCGCGCCGAAGCCGGCAACCAACGCCGACCTTCGCAAGCGCGCCGCAGAGACTCCCGGAGCGACGCTCGACGACTGGGACAGCCTGTGTGCGCACCTCACCCAGCTGCACCCGTCGCGGTACCTGCACCTCATCGATGGCGTATCGACGGTCTTCATCTCCGACATCAAGCCGGTCACGGACCAGGGCATGGCCTTGCGCATCGTCGTTCTGGCGGACCGCTTGTACGACGCCAGCATCCCGGTCGTCGCCTCGGGCACCCCGCTGGACAAGATCTTCCCGAAGGAAATGCTCGAGGGCGGGTACCGAAAGAAGTACTTGCGTGCCATTTCCCGACTGCTTGCGCTGTCGCGTCGGGGCAACACGGCTGTCTGACAGACCGAGTACATCCAATAATGTGAGGTCGGCCACATAGGCGGCTCTCGATGATTACAGTTTGACAAATCCTGTACTTCGTCGAAGAAGAGAGTCGTCGCGATGACTGAAACAGCTGGCCAGGGTTTTGGAATCGACGTCGGCGGCACCGGCATCAAAGGTGCCCTCGTCGATCTGGCCACCGGTGAACTCGCTGGTGAACGCATTCGCATCGAGACTCCCAAGCCCGCAACTCCGGAAGCTGTCGCCGCGACGGTCGCCGAGATCGTGAAGCAGGCCGGCTGGTCCGGTCCCGTCGGAGTGACCATGCCGGCGGTCGTCCTCAACGGTGTCACCAAATCCGCCGCGAACATCGATGAATCGTGGGTCAACGCCGACGCCGGGAAGATCTTCACCGAAGCACTCGGGGGAGTGCCGGTCGCCGTGCTCAATGACGCCGACGCCGCCGGGCTCGCGGAAGACCGCTTTGGCGCCGCGGCCGATGCGAAGGGCCTCATCATCATGTTGACCTTCGGCACCGGCATCGGTTCGGCCATCATCTACAACGGTGTTCTCATTCCGAATTCCGAGCTCGGGCACCTCGAGGTGGGCGGCAAAGAAGCCGAACACCGGGCTGCCGCTTCGGTCAAAGAGAACAACGACATGTCCTACAAGGACTGGTGCAAGCAGGTCTCGAAGGTCCTCACCACGGTCGAGAATCTCTTCTGGCCCGATTTGTTCATCGCCGGTGGGGGTATCAGCAAGAAGAGTGAGAAGTGGATTCCGCTTCTGACAAATCGGACACCCATCGTCCCAGCCAAACTTTTGAACACCGCCGGCATCGTCGGCGCAGCTATGGCAGCAAATTCACTGGCGAATTCCTGAACGGTTGAAGCGTCAACGACGCTGAACCGTCCCATTGCGGCAGCTTTGCTGCCAAAGTCGTCGAACTCGCCCCGAACACAGCGCTGTGAATGGAAGGATGACCGTCGTGGTAGTAGAGGCCCGTGGGGCAGTTCATGGCATGGCCGATCCGCACGTCGTCGTATTATTCGGTGCAACAGGAGATCTCGCGAAGCGCAAGCTTCTGCCGGGCCTGTTCCACCTGTCGAATTCGCATTTGGCCCCGGAGATTCGGATTGTCGCGACGTCACTCGACGATCTGGACACCGAGGGCTTCAAGAAGGTTGCTGAAAAGGCCTGCAAGGAATTCTCCACTCGCAAGATCACCAATGAGTCCTGGAAGGACTTCGTCGACCGGCTGAGCTACGTTCCCGTCGGTGCCGGCGCGGACGCGCTCGCGAAGGCCGTGGAGGATCACCGCTCGCAGATGCCAGACGGCACGCGTGTTCTCGCCTACCTGAGCGTGCCGCCGAAGGCTGCGCTCGCCGCGATCACCACCCTCGACAAGGCCGGTCTGGCCCAAGAGGCGAACGTGGTGATGGAGAAGCCGTTTGGAACCGACCTGGCCAGCGCGAAGTCGCTCAACGCGTCGATTCACGAAGTGCTCAAGGAACGTCAGATCTTCCGAATCGACCACTTCCTCGGCAAGGAGCCAGCGCAGAACATCCTCGCGTTCCGGTTCGCGAACGGTCTGTTCGAGCCGATCTGGAACCGGAATTTCATCGATCACATCCAGATCGACGTCCCCGAGAAGCTGACTCTCGAAGGGCGCGCGGTGTTCTATGAGGCCGTCGGCGCCTATAAGGACATGGTCGTCACGCACCTCATGCAGATCCTCGCGTTCGTCGCGATGGAGTCGCCGACGGCTCTGGACGCGAAGTCGATCACCATCGAGAAGACCAAGGTGTTCGACTCGATGCGCCCACTCGACCCCAAACGCGTGGTTCGTGGTCAGTACAAGGGCTACCGGGACGAGCCGGGCGTCGATCCCGAGTCCGAGACCGAGACGTTCATCGCGCTCGAGTGCTTCATCGACAACTGGCGTTGGGCCGGCGTGCCGTTCTACCTGCGCACCGGAAAGTCGCTCGCGGCTGGTCAGCGCATCATTTCGATCGCCTTCCACGAGCCGCCGAGCTCGATGTTCCCGGCGAATTCGGGTGTCGGCGAACATGGCCCCGACCACCTGACGTTCGACCTGGCAGATGCGTCGAAGGTGTCGCTGTCGTTCTACGGCAAGCGGCCGGGGCCGGGCATGAAGCTCGACAAGTTGAGTCTCCAGTTCGCGATGCAGGAGACCGAGAACGTCGGCGACGTGCTCGAAGCGTATGAGCGCCTCATCCTCGACGCGATGCGCGGCGACCACACGCTGTTCACCACGGCCGACGGTATCGAGCGTCTGTGGGCGGTCAGCCAGCCACTGCTGGACAACCCGCCGCCGGTCAAGGGCTACGAGATGTTCACGTGGGGCCCGAACGCAATCCACCAGCTCATCGCACCACGCGCTTGGCGTCTGCCATTCGAGCGCGTGTGGCGGTCCAAGAAATAGTCCAACGCAGCAGTTACGGCTAAGTGCCAACCGAAGGGAAGAATATGCAGCTCGGAATGGTCGGGCTTGGCCGCATGGGTGCCAACATCGTCCGCCGCATCATGAAGGACGGCCACACGGCCGTCGTGTTCGACGTCAACGAGGGCCCGGTCAAGGAACTCATTGACGAAGGTGCTGAGTTCGGAACCACCGATCTCAAGGAATTCGTCGCCAACCTGCAGACGCCGCGCGTTGCGTGGGTCATGATCCCGGCCGGCATCACCGGCAAGGTCATCGACCAGCTCGCCGAGCTCATGGAGCCGGGCGACATCATCATCGACGGCGGTAACAGCCGCTACCACGAGGACATCAAGCGTGCAGAGGCGCTGAAGCCCAAGGGTATTCACTACGTCGACATCGGTACGTCGGGCGGTGTGTTCGGACTCCGTCGCGGCTTCTGCCTCATGGTCGGCGGTGAGACCGAGACGGTCGCACACCTCGAGCCGCTCCTCGCCTCGATCGCACCGGGTGCCGGCGACGTCGAGCGCACGCCGGGCCGTGAAGGAGAGCTGTCCACGTCGGAGCGCGGTTACCTGCACTGTGGTCCGGCTGGTGCTGGTCACTTCGTGAAGATGGTGCACAACGGCATCGAGTACGGCGCGATGGCTGCCTACGCTGAGGGCCTCAACATCATCGCCAACGCAAACCGCGGCAAGCTGGACCAGGGCGAGCACTCGGCGGAGATCACGCCGCTCGACCGCCCGGAGCTGTACCAGTACGACCTCGACCTCAAGGAAATCACCGAGGTGTGGCGTCGTGGATCGGTCGTGGCGTCGTGGCTGCTCGACCTCACGGCTTCGGCCCTCTACGACGACCCGACGCTCGAGACCTTCGGTGGTCGTGTGTCGGACTCGGGTGAAGGTCGGTGGACCGTCGCGGCCGCGATCGACGAGGGCATCCCGGCACCGGTTCTGACCGCGTCGCTGTACAGTCGCTTCGATTCTCGGGGTGAATCGCTGACGGCGAACAAGATCCTGTCGGCGATGCGCATGGCCTTCGGTGGCCACCACGAGCTGCCGAAGGAATAGGCATCTCGAGAAATGCCCGGCCAGAAATGGCCGGGCATTTTCGCGTTGTCGGCTCAGTTAATCGATGGCAATGAGTGCTTAAACCTCCCGGTTGGTATGTGACCAAGGACGCGTGCTTGGTGTGGGTCGCGTCACCCGAACCGGCCATTTCGCTAACAAGCGGCATCTACCTGCAGATTTACCCCCTAAACATGGCTCTGTAGCCAGCCTTCCCGGGCCATTCCCGGGGCGGTGCGCCTGCGCACCGCGAGTTGGTAAGGGAGCATGACATGGACTTGAGTGAATCTGCGGCGATCAAGCCGAGGAAACGCTGGGTGCGTTCGATCGTGATCGCGGTGATCGCGGCCCTGGTCGTCACCAGTGGTGCGGCGGTCTTTCTCGGCGCTCGCTATTTAGGCAACATCGACCGCCTTTCCGATGTCTTCGCCGGACTTGTCGATTCCGACCGGCCTACCGGCGATGACGCCACCACGTTCCTGCTCGCGGGTAGCGACTCACGCGAGATCGACACCGACACCTCGACGCTGCGCGCGAACGGTCCGGCGAATCAGCGCGCCGACACCTTGATGCTGCTGCGCATCAGTGCGGACGGCAAGTCGTCTCAGCTCATCTCGATTCCGCGTGACAGCTGGGTCGAAGTCCCTGGATACGGCCACAACAAGATCAATGCTGCGTACGCGTTCGGTGGCCCGGCATTGCTGATCAAGACGGTCGAGCAGGTCACCAACGTCCGCATCGACCACTTCGCGGTCGTCGACTTTCAGGGCTTCAAGAACATCACCGATCTGGTCGGTGGCGTGACGATCGTGTCGGCAGGGGAGTACGGGCTCACGCCGGGTGCTCACCACATGACCGGTGAAGAGGCGCTCGCTTATGTCCGTGAGCGCAAGCACCTGCCGAACGGCGATTTCGACCGCGTGCGTCGTCAGCAGGTCTACCTGCGCGCGATGCTCCGCGAGGTCAAGGCGCAGCACGCGTACAAGGACCCGGCGAAGCTCGACAGGATTCTTCGGGCTGCGACGTCGTCGATCGCGGTGGACGACAACCTGTCTTACTCCGCGATGGTCAAGCTCGCGATGACCCTCGGTGGCCTGAACGAGTCGGACATGTCGTTCTTCCTCGCCCCGGTTGCGGGGTACGGATGGGAAGGCGAGCAGAGCGTCGTCTATCTGGACACCATTCAGTGCGACATCATGTTCAAACTGTTCCGCGAAGGAGAGTTGGGAGTGGACTCGGGATTCGAGACGCTGCAGCCTGACCCGGCGGTGTAGCCAGTCGAGAAGGGCCGTCCGGAATCATCCGGACGGCCCTTCTGCGGTCGTGACCTAGGTTGCCTGGCTCGCCGGCACGAACTCGCTTGCGTCGAGTTCCATTTCTGCGCGGATCACGTGGACGACCGCGTTGATCTGTGCCAGGTGGGTGAAGGCCTGCGGGAAGTTGCCGAGGTGCCGACCGGTCTTGGTGTCGATCTCCTCGGCGTACAGCTTGAGCGGACTCGCGAACGAGAGCAGTCGCTCACACAGCTGCTTCGCCCGCTTGAACTCGCCGATTTCGACAAGTGCCGACACCAGCCAGAAGGAACAGATGGTGAACGTTCCCTCTTCGCCCTCGAGTCCGTCGTCGGTCTCTTCGACCTTGTAGCGGAGCACGAGGCCGTCGACGGTCAGTTCGTCGGCGATGGCGAGCACGGTCGCCTTGACCCGTGGGTCGTCCGGCGGCAGGAACCGCACCATCGGCATCATGAGGTTCGCCGCATCGAGTGCGTCAGTGTCGTAGTGCTGCGTGAACACGCCCCGCTTGTCGACGCCGTTCTCGAGGATGTCGGCCTTGATCTCGTCGGCGATCTTGGCCCACTCGACCGACTCTTCCTTCTCACCGTGCATGGCGGCGAGCTTGGACCCGCGGTCCAGGGCGACCCAGCACATCATCTTCGAGTTCACGAAGTGCTTCGGTTCGCCGCGGACCTCCCAGATGCCGCGGTCCGGCAGACGCCAGTGCTTGATCGCCTGGTTTACCTGCATCTTCAGGATCGGCCAGAGGTTCTCGGGAACATGCTCGCGGGACTTGACGTGCAGATAGACCGAGTCGAGCATCGCGCCCCACACGTCGTGCTGCTGCTGGTCGAACGCGCCGTTGCCGATGCGGACCGGCTTGGCGTCGTCATAGCCCGAGAGGTGGTCGAGCGTGCCTTCGGTCAGCTGCGTCTCGCCGCCGAGTCCGTACATGATCTGCAGCGGCCGCGGTGTGCCGTCCGCGTTCTGCGTGACGTCCTCGATGAAGTGGAAGAAGTTGTTCGCTTCGCGGTCCAACCCGAGTGTGTACAGACCCCACAGCGCGAACGTCGAGTCGCGGATCCACGCATAGCGGTAGTCCCAGTTACGAACGCCGCCTGGCGTTTCCGGCAGTGACGTCGTCGAGGCGGCCATCAGCGCGCCGGTCGGCGCGTAGGTCAGACCCTTCAGCGCGAGCGCACTCTGCTGCAGGTAGCCACGCCACGGGTGGTCCGGGAACTTGCCCACGGTGATCCACTGGCGCCAGAACTCGGACGTCTGCTTGAGCTTGTCCTTGGCCTCCTCGACCGTCTGCGGGGCCGGCAGCGGCGACCACGTCAGTGCGACGAATGCTTCCTCGCCTTCGCGCATCCGGGTGCGTGCCTGCGCCTCCCGGCCTTCGAGTCCGAGACGAAGGCTCGAGGTCAGTTTCAGACTCGGCATCGAGCCATCCGCGCTACCCGGGCACGTCGCGGTCGCCTCGGAGTAGACATCGCCGGAGTACTCCCATGAAGCGTTCTGGCGGGCGTAGTCGAAGGCCGGCTCGCAGTTGACCTCGACCTCGACGACGCCGCTGACACACTTGATGATCCGGAGCAGGAGGTGTTCGGCATCCCAGTCGGTCGGGGTCCGACGATGAGTTGCCGAGCGCTTGTCGTTGTTGTGCCAGCCACCCATGGCGAGGCAGTCGTAAACCACGAGCCAACCGGTTTCGGTCTGCCACGTGGTCTCGACGATCAACCCGCCGGGACGGTAGACGCGCGCCGCGGGCACGCTCTGGCCATACGGTCCGACCCGGAAGTGGCCGGCGCCGCGGTCCAGGATCGAACCGAAAATGCTTGGCGCATCAGGTCGGGGGACACACATCCACTCGACGGCACCACTGGGCGCGATGAGGCATGTGGTCTCGCAGTCGGAGAGAAATGCGTAGTCGTCGATCGGTGGGAACGGACTCCGGCGAGCGTGCGGGAGCGAAGTACCCATATCCGGCTGGGGAGTCGGAGCTGACGAGCCATTGGTGGGCAAATCCTGCCCCGTCTTGATCTTCGGCGCCGCTGCCGTCGTCTTGGTGGTTGCCATTGGTTAATCATGTGTGACATCCCGGCACGCCGCAGGCGAAATGCCGTAACCGAACGGGCGGTTTGCAACGGTTTGAATTCGACCGTGAAAAATGGTCGCTCTACGTATTGCGATGTTGTTTGTGCAGGTCAATTATCGTTTCATGAACGACGATCGGGATACCGCCGAAGCCAGTCGGGCAATGGACACCTTGCACCATCGGGCCGATGTGCGTCATTTGTCTGACGCCTCCAAGGCTCGAGAGCTACGAGTGACCCAAATGATTCTGGAATCCGAATTGCAGGAACGGTTCTGGTCGGAACTGCGCGGCGCTTCCGGTTTCAACTGACTGACCGAGATTGGCATCCACACCAGCAACCAAGATCCTCAGCGCGGCGAAAATCCCGCACGAGGTTCATTCGTACGACCACGACCCACGCGTGCAGTCGTACGGAGATGAAGCCGCGACGGCGATGGGCGTCTCGGCTGACCAGGTTTTCAAGACGCTCGTCATCGAACTCGCGGACGGCAAACTCGCCGTCGCCGTGCTTCCCGTCGCCGCGAAACTGTCGTTGAAATCCGCGGCCGCCGCGCTCGGCTCGCCGAAGGCGGTCATGGCCGATCCGGCGAAGGCGCAACGGACGACGGGGTACGTGCTCGGCGGTATCTCCCCGCTCGGGCAGAAGCGGCTGCTGCCGACGGTCATCGATGCATCCGCACTGAGCTTCCCGATGGTTTTCTGCAGTGCAGGCAAGCGGGGCCTGGAAATTTCACTCAAACCGTCGGATCTGGTCCAACTGACGAAAGCCGTGACGGCCGGCATCACGGCCTAGTTGTACCCGGCCACTACGTTGGTGACAGTCGGCTGATCGGGGGTCTGCCTCCGAGTGCGCTGTGACGGCGTTCAGTGTTGTAGGCGTGGAGCCACGGCGCAAGCGCCTCTGCCCGGTCGGTGTTGTTTGTGAACGGCTGCCGATAGGCCCACTCGGTCGCCAACGTGCGGTTGAACCTCTCCACCTTGCCGTTCTGCCATGGGCAATGCGGCTTGATGAACTTCTGTTTGATGCCGTGATCAGCGCATACCTGGCCTAGCGACTTGCGATAGGCCCAGGCATTGTCGGTCAGGAGTTGATCGACTCGGTCGATTCCCCGGGCGGCGAAGTAGGCGAGGGCACGTTCGAGGAACGCTGCGCAGGTCGCACCCTTCTCGTCGGACAGGATCTCGCTGTAGGCCAGTCGCGAATGGTCATCGACCATCGAATGCACGTAGTCGTAGCCGACCCGCGTGTGGTCGGCCCGGCCCGAATGGTTCTCGCGCGTGAGGCCGCGGGCGCGCCAACCACCACCCTCGGGAATCTTGCCCAGCTTCTTGACATCCATGTGGACCAGCTCACCGGGCTGCGGCCTTTCGTAGCGGACCGCCGTGGTCTTCGACGAACGAATAACCTCGCCGGTCATCGGGTCGAGTTCGCGCAGGTAGGGCATGTTGTTTCGGCGCAAGATCCGACTGATCGTGCGTGCTGGAACCCCGACTCGGTGCGCCAACACATCTTGCCCGCTGCGGTCAACGGTGCGAGCGTTGAGCACCTTTTGCTCGACCTCGACGCTGGTGCGGGTCGGCATCGTGTGTGGTCGTGACGAACGATCGACGAGCCCGGCGTCTCCTTCGGTGGCGAACCGGCCGATCCACGTGGCGACGCACTTGCGTGAGATGCCCATTGCGCTGGCGATGTGGGATTGTTTCCAGCCGGCTTGGTGACGTTGGACGACGAGCTTACGACCGTGTTCGGTGAGCCGGGCATTACGGTGGGACACGAGAGCCTCCGGGACTCGAGAGTGTGGGCCTTAGACAAGCCACACCCCACCCGGAGGCTCTCCCTGATTCAAGCCGACGCGCCCGCCACCATCCTCATGGCCGGGTACACCTAGTCGGTCTGCGTATCTAGCCCGCGAGGACGGCCCGGCCGAGTAGGTGGCACAACCCGAGTGCGAGTTCGACGTCGATACGGTCGTCGTCAATCGGACGTCCGCGACGCTCGACCGCACGATCCACGCGATAGCGCACGGTGTTGAAATGTAGATGCAGGTCGGTCGCCGCCGCCTTGAAACTCGATCCCGCGCGCAGGAATGCACGGAGAGTCTCGCGTAAACGTTCGTCGTTCTCCGTCGCGGACGCCAGCGGACCGAGCACCTCGCAGACCCAGCTGCGGGTGTCGTCGAGGTTGTCGGCAAGGAGACCTGCGAGGAGTACGCCCGGCTCGCGGGCCTCGATCATTCGATTCGTGCGATTGACGTCGCTCAGCGCCACGCGCCGGGCATCGACTGCTTGCGCGTGCGACCGTCGAAACCCGTCGATACCGGGCAGCGCGCGCCCGATGGCGATGAACGGCGGATCGTCGGTGGCGGAGAGGACTTCGGTGATGCGCGCCGAGATCGGGGACGAATCCTGATCCTGCGGAAGCGGAATCCAGCCCCAGGCAGTCAACCGGTCCGCAGGCACGTATAAGCAGGAATCCTGCGGTGAGACCGCCTTCGCAACCCGATGGATGAACCGCTCCAGGGTCGCGGTCTCGCTCCCGTCCGGCGATTCACCAATCCATACAACGATCGCGAGATGTGTTCGGCGGAAGGGATATTGAATAAGAGTGGTCATGGCGTCGAGGTCGGCGTCGCCGCCCTTGAGCAGTTCGCGGACGTGGGAGGCGCGGTCATAATTGCGGCTCTCCTGCCACCGGACCCGTTCGTCGTAGTAGGTCGTCATGACCCGCTGGGATATCGAGTCGATGTATTCGAAGCTCTCCGTGGTCATTCGATCAGTCACGTCGATCGCGGTCGCGACGTCGAGGTCGACTTGGCGGAGTTCGCCGAGCATGAGTTTGAGCACCGTTTGATGCCCGATGCGATACGCCCGCATCATGACGTTGGCGTGGACGTCGCGCTGAGCGAGGCGCCGTGCGTATTCGACGGCAACCGTCGGCGGCTCGATCTGCGTCATCGGAATGCGATTTCGCAGGGCGGCGAAAACCGTCTCGATATTGGCGGTCACGGTATCGGCCATCAAGGCGAGGATCTGGCTGTCCTCGCGCAGCTCCTGGAGTTCGCTGACGAGAACCTGCTGCGTTCGACGAGCAATCTCGGGCAATCGTTCGGTCAGGCGGCCGACGATGTGACCCACCATTTCCGTGATTACCGCATCGCGATCCGATTGCCCGTCCGCCATGGGTGAAGCCTAGCCGTCGAGGGTCTGAGCGGGCTCCGCATCGTACAAACATCCAACGCTCCGAACTGCGGGACGCGTTCGGGTTTGTATTCGCGATACAAGCCTCGCCGACAAGTTGGTAGTTCGCGTATATCGTTCGGCCCCCGTTGCGCCCGTAGCGTTCTTGGTGTCGCAGATCACACGAAATGGATTTGTGGCGAACGAAATTCATTCGATGCAACGTGCGCGACAGCGTGCGAGGAGGCCGAGGCTGCGATGTCACTGGCGATGTCCGCACCGCTGCCCCGGGTGACCTCCGCGTGGAATCTGCTGATCGAATCGCTCCTCGCGGAGCAGGACTTCCTGGGCCACCACATCCACGCTGCATTGCGCCGCGAGCATGCCGCGGATCGCCCGCTGCGCTTCGGCGCGCTCCACAAGGAGATGGCCGGCAATGTCGTGCGCCTTCTTTCGGACGCGCTCACCAGCCGGTCGGAACCCACCGTCGACGGGGTCAGGCACGTCCAGTCAGCAGGCGAGTCCTGGGCCCTGCACGGAGTCTCCCTCGACGACCTGCTGCGCGATTGGCACACCGGCGTCGACACCGCGGTCGCCTACGTTCGGGAGACGGGCCAGCAACTCGGAGTCGACGATGGTGAGCTACTTCAGTTCATGGAGGCCGCCCACACGTGGTCCCATGCGGCCGTCGTGGCTGCGGTCCGAGGACACTGTGGTGCGGACGTCGAGCGGGCCAACGCGGATGGCCAGCGACGCGAAGCATTTGTCCGTGGAGTGCTCTTCGGAACGCTGCCGAGCCACGAGCTGCAGGCCGGTGTCGAGGCCTACGAGCTCGACTCCGCCGCGCAATACGTTGCCGTGCGGGCTCGCCTCGGTGACCGGAACCACCAGCGGAAACTCGAGCAGACCTTGGGGTTTGATCAGCACGGCCGGCACTCTGACGGATTGTGCGCGGTCGTCGACGGCGCTCTCGTCGGATTCCTCACCGCAGCGCCGCAGGCCGAGACGTGCGCCGTCATCGGCGTCGGGCCGCGGCGCGCACTGCGGCAGCTCTCTGAGTCCTACCGGCTGGCCAGTCGCGCGCTGACGACGATGCAGGCCTTCGGACTCCACGGATCGCGCGACTTTGCCGATGTCTGCCTCCAAGCAGCGGTCGTGGGTGATCCGGACGTCGGCGACATCCTGCGGGAGCGCTACCTCGAACCGCTGTCCAGCGGAGACTCCGCGCGCGAACTTCTGTGCACGCTGCGGACCTACTTCGCCTGCGACATGCACGTCGAGCGCACGGCAACCCGACTCTTCGTTCACCAAAACACTGTTCGGTACCGGCTTGCCCGGTTCGAGGAGCTCACCGGCACGAGCCTGCGGTCAACGCGGGTCGTCGCCGAACTGTGGTGGGCGCTCGCTCTATCTGACCTGGGTGCCTAGCCCCTCCGGCACCGACCCTGAAGGAGACACCATGACAATCGCTGTCATCGACCTGTGGACGGTCGATCTCGATGTTTGACACCGGCAAAGGCGCCTATCGCGAAGTCGAAGTCGACCTCGAAGTGCGGCGTAGAGAAGTAGCTGCGGACGGCGTCGTCACCTTGACGCTCGCCGACCCCACTGGTGCGGATCTGCCCGACTGGACGCCCGGCGCACACATAGACCTCATGCTCCAGCCGGGTTTGGTCCGCCAGTACTCCCTGTGCGGTGATACCGCGAACCGAGGGGAGTGGCAGGTGGGGGTTCTGCTCGACCCCGACAGCCGCGGTGGTTCGCAGTACGTGCACGACAAGCTCGACGCGGGGGTGACGGTCCGTGTTCGCGGTCCGCGCAACCACTTTCCGCTCGTGCGATCCCAGAAGTACGTCTTCATCGCCGGTGGTATCGGCATCACCCCGATCAAGGCGATGATCGCGTCCGCCGTCGCCGCCGGCGCCGACTGGCACCTGTACTACGGCGGTCGCTCGCGCTCGACGATGGCGTACCTCGCTGAGCTCGAACAGCATGGCGACCGTGTGACGGTCGCACCGCACGACGTGACCGGCCGACTCAACCTGGACTCGATCCTCGGCGAGCCCCAAGAAGACACTCTCGTTTACTGCTGCGGTCCGAGTGGACTGCTGTCGGCGGTCGAGGAAGCGTGCGCGGGCTGGCCGGACGGCAGCCTCCACATCGAGCGTTTCGCTGCCAAAGCGGTCGAAGCCGACCCTGAGGGCGATACCGAATTCGTCGTCGAGTGCGCGCAGACCGGTATCGACGTCGTCGTCGCGGCGACTCAGTCGATCTACGACGCGCTTGAACAGGCCGGCGTCGACGTGCTGGGTTCGTGCATGGAAGGCGTGTGCGGAACGTGCGAGTGCGACATCGTCAGCGGGCTGGGCGACCACCGCGACTCCGTTCTCACCGATGCCGAGAAAGCCAAGAATCAAACGTTGATGATCTGCGTTTCGCGATCCCGTTCGGAAAGGTTGGTGCTGGACATATGAGCCCCAACTATCCGCTGAACTGCTGGTACGTGCTGGCAACCAGCGACGAGGTACAGGCGGAACTCTTCAGTCGCCGCGCTCTCGGAAAGCATGTTCTGCTCTACCGTGTCGCCAACGGCACCGTGGTCGCAATGGACGATCGATGCGCTCATCGACCGCATGCGTTGTCGACCGGACATCGCGACGGGGACAAGGTCGTCTGCGGTTATCACGGCATGACCTACGCTCCCGACGGAGTTCTCCTCGACGTGCCGTCGCAGGAGAACGTCCCGCCCGGCGTGCGAGTTCGGACCTATCCCGTATTCGAGCAAGCTCCGTTCGTCTGGGTGTGGCTCGGCGACCCTGGGTCCGCCGGCTTGCGGACTCCTCCGCGAATTCCGTGGCTGACGGGCGACCGCACCTGGGCCAGCTCGATGGACGTGGTGCGCATTCGTGCGAACTATCTCTTGCTGCATGAGCACTACCTGGACCTCACGAACATCTTCCACATGCATCCGGAAGCGGTTCCACCGGACCTGCAGCGGTTGCCGGCACTCGACGAGGTGAAGGTCTCCGAGCGATCGGTCTCGTATCTTCGGCTCACCGTTCCGACGCGACCAGCTCCCTGGGAGAAGGACGTCACGGGCCTCGCACCGGATGCGCAGTCGCCTCGCCTCGAGGAAGGCGTGTTCGTCTCGCCGGGCCTGCACGTCCAGAGGTACGTGATCGACCCACAGGGCAGTCGCCCGCTGACGATGGTGCGCGTGCAGGCGTTCACGCCGGAGTCCAACGGTGTCACCCACTCGTTCACCCGGATCGCGCGGGACTTCACGCCGCACAACGCAGAGCTCACCGCGTATCTGCGCGGGATGTTCCACGAGATGGCGCTGCGAGATGCCGAACTGCTCGAATCGATGCAGGAGCGGATCGACGAGGAATACGAGGACCTCGAACCTCGGCGAAACCTCAACGTCAAAGCGGACCGAGCCGCCTTGCGGGCCCGGCGAATTGCGCGGGACATGGTAGACGAGGAAACGCGCTACATCGGGCGGATTCTCGCTCCTTGACCCGATCGGGAATGGCGACATCCCTGTGTTGCCATTTCTAGATCAACTATTGGAAAAAGTCCAATTTGCGCCCATTTTTTCGGAGCAGACTCCGTTGTTTGAAACCGCAATGAGCGTAAGACTTTAAAAGGGGCCCAAGCGATTTGTGTCGCGCTGCGGGGTCCAGCGCATATTGCGTGTGAGGGAGGATCACATGATTCCAGACTCTAATTCAAAATCACCTCGGCAGAGCTTCGACGAAGCCACTCACCACTTGGGAGCGGCCGCTGATGCGGTCGGTGAAAAGGTCCGCCCAGCGGTGAGGATAGGTGTCGATGCAGCTGATGGCATCGTGGCTGCGGTCGAGTCCGCCAACCACGCACGTGAGCGGGTGTGGAGTGCACTCAACAAGTTGGCGGATCGTTCTAAACGAGATAATGCGGCTGGCACGAAGTCCGATGACTCGGCTGAATCTGCCGAGCTCGCGGCCGCGGCGTCCGACGTCATCGCTTCGGCCGCCTCCGCATCGACCGCGGTAAGCGGAATCTGGAAGATGCTCACCGACACCGAAGCCGCACGACAGCGTTCGCCCCTCGATCCGCGCCGCTGGGTCGGTGAGTCGACCGGTGTGGTGCGAAACGTGGCGGGAACCGTGGGGGAGACTGTCGGTCTCCGGGCCGACTCCGCCGAGGATGTCCGCGAAATGGGCGAAAAGCTCATCGCTGAGTCGCAGATCCCCAAGTACCAGGCGGGCGGTCGCCACCCGGCGTTCTATCACATCCTTCAGCAGATAAATCCGGATGAAGCACGCATCGTCCGGTTCCTCTACGCGGCGGGTGTGCAGCCCTCGATCGACGTCCGCACCAAGACGCTCTTTCAAATCGGCTCGGAGCGCATCCGGGGCGGGATCAACATGATCGCGCAGATGGCGAGTTGTCGTTGGCCGAAGCAGGGGTACGAGTACCTCGGAAACCTCAACCGGTTGGGCCTGGTTCGGTTCTCGCCCGAGCCGGTCGCGGATATTCGTCGGTATTCGCTCCTGGAGGTTCAACCCGAGGCCATGGACGCCATCGGGTCAGTGAAATCGTCGATCTGCATCTACCGCAGCATTTACCTCTCGGAATTTGGGAAGCAATTCGCGGAAATGGCTTTCGACATGACCGGCTACACCGGCGGCGGATGGGACACCGACGGCCGTAGCGACAAAATTCTCGGGTCCGGACCGCCGAAGCCGAAGAAGCACGGGCACTAGAAGTGTCCGGAACAGCTCAGTCTCCCCGCCCCACTCCGATTCAGAAATTCGAGACTCTGAAATGAGCACACTAGCCACAGGCTTCTTCGGCCTCCTTGACTGGGAAGAAATAACCGGTCAATCCAAATTCGTGGTGGACATCGTCACCGTCCCCATCTTCAGCGCGATCGCCGGTCTCATCACGAACTGGACGGGCGTCATCATGTTGCTCGCGCCGATCAACTTCACCGGCTTCTATATGCCCGGCGTCAAGCGCATCTTCCCGTTCATGCCGCGCAAACTTCAGATCCTCCCGTGCTGGGCGCCCGGCGGGATCATCGGATTCCAGGGATTCATTCCCTGCCGTGCCGAGAAGATGGCGAGCATCATCGTCGACAAATCGATCTATCGCATCGGTGGTGTCGGCGACTTCTACCAAGAACTCGATCCGGACAGTCTCGCGAACAACATCGCAGAGAAAGCTCGTCCCGATATTCGGCGGCTGACGAACGAGGTCATCGAGAAGGAACACAAGCAGCTGTGGAGCACACTGCCGGGTCCGGTCAAGGAACAGGTCCACAAGACCGTGGACGCCGAGCTCCCGGCGGTGTCAAGGAAGGCGTTCGCCAAGATCGGCGAGGACATCGACCAGCTGTTGGACGTCAAGCTGATGGTGATCCAGTATCTGCGGACGAATCCCGCCATCCTGGTGTCGATCATCAAGAACATGGCGGCCCCGGAACTGCGCTTCATGGTCCGGATCGGAATGCTCGGCGCACCGTTCGGCGTGATTCTCGCGCTGTGGCTGTCGTTCCTGCACTACAGCGGCCCCGAGGCGAGGGAAGCACACGAACTCGACCCGAGTGCCGTCTTCATTCCGCTGCCGGGCTTCCTGGACTCGGTGCTGCACTTCTTCCCGCCATGGCTGTGGGTGCTGCTCGGTGCCGCCATGATCGGAATCATCGTCAACATCATCGCCATCAAGGTCGTGTTCACTCCGGGACACCCGATGCCGCGCTACAAGTACCTCTGGAAGCAGGGACTCTTCGCCGCGCGCCAGTACGAGGCGTCGTCGGAGCTCGCTCAGCAGCTGTCGATCGAGGTCCTCACGGTCACGAACTTCACCAACGAGATGCTCAACGGTTCCGGTGCGGACAAGACCCGCGCGTACGTCGAGGCGACGGTGTCGGAAGAAGCGAAGCGCATTCTCGGCCCGTTCATGGTCATGGCGCGCAACTCGTTCGGTTTCGTCGATGTCGAGGGGTTGGAGAAGGGTGCCGGCGTCGCGGTGGTCGATTTCGCACCATCGGTCCTGTACAGCGAAGAGCTGAACAAGGAAAAGGCGAAGGCGATCGAAGAGTTCGCCACGGAGAAGTTCCGCCAGCTTGATCCGGACGACTTCGGCGAGATGCTGTTCAACGCGATCGAACAGGACGCCTGGTTGCTGTACGCACACGGCGGATTGCTCGGTGTCCTCGTCGGTGCCGTCCACATCCTGATCTTCGGAGCCTAGGAGTCACATCATGTCCAGCTATTCGAGGGTCGTCGTCGGCTCGGACGGGTCGGAGTCGGCCCGGGAGGCTGTCGCGGTCGCCGGCAAGGTCGCCGCCGGTCTTGGGGTGCCCGTCACGGCCGTGACGGCATGGAAAACGAGCATGGATGTCATCGGTGCCCGTGATCAGGTGTGGGCCCAGCGGACGACGACCGGGACCGACATCGATCTGACTGCCGAGGGCGTCTCGGACGTGGACAAGGTCGAGGTCAACGGTGATGCCGTCGATGCGCTCCTCGAGACGGCATCGAGTGCTCCGGACAGCCTCATCGTCGTCGGCACTCGCGGCCTCGACAAAGCATCGAGCCGGTTGGTCGGGAACATCCCGAATCAGTTGGCCCACAAAAGCACTGCGGACGTCTTGTTCGTCCGCCGGCCAGGTGGCATCGGCTCGGTGGCGCTCGCGACCGACGGTTCGGACACGTCGTTCGTCGCGGTCGCGCACGGCTACGAGTTGGCGGCCGGTCTCGGCGCACAAGCCGTGCTGTTGACCGTCGCGGATTCGATCGACGAAGGCAACCAGGTCCTGGCGAAGGCGGAGGACGCACTGAAGGCGAGCATCCCGGATGCGGTGGTCGTGTCGCGAGTCATCACCGGGAAACCGGCAGCCGCGCTCGCCACGGAGACGGGTGCATTCGACCTCCTGGTGCTCGGAAACCGGGGGATGAGCGGAATCGCTCGGGTTCTGGGTTCGACGGCGAACACCGTCACGCATGACGCCGAAACCAACCTTCTGCTGGTGAACACCACCCGCAACTGACCGGAACAACGAAAAGCACCAGGAGTTTGGAAATGGGCGATACGGAGGCGGCTCTGGCGGGCGAACTCGGCGCCGAGCTGCCTCCCACCATTGCCACGCTGGGCGCTGACGCCCTGAGTTGGTTGTTGACCACGATCCAGGACCAGACGCACAGCCAGGTCGCAGCGCTCGACCAGAGTTGCAAGGACGTCGTCGCGAACCTGCCGATGATTCTCCGAGGGCCGGCCCGCGCGATCATCGGCGGGTGAGAAGCCCGAGCGAAGCGAGGGAGATGAACCCTGTGAGCGGGCTGGGTGGCGGCTGGACTGAGGAGTCGGTGGCTGCGAGGAACGAGCGGCCGTCGCGACGAGGGAAGGCGGGACCCGTAGAGACCGCGAACAACCCGAGCGAAGCGAGGGAGATGACCCTGTGAGCGATGCTGCGGATCTCCGCGCCGAAATCGGCAAGCTCTCGCGTCTGCTCGACGTCGAAGCGAAGTCTCTCGCCTTCCTGGAAACCGCAGGTTGGCGCGAGATTCGGCAACTGCGCCAGCTGGTGTCGGACCACTTCTTTGGTGCCGGCGAACCTCGGTTGCGGAACCTGGCGGCCATCGCGAAGCTCGTGCCGGTTCAGGTCATCGTCAAGCTGGCACCACTCGTATTCGAGCCGCGTATGGGTGCGGGACTTGCGAGCCTGATCGACGAGGACAAGGCTCTCAAGCTCGTGCCAAAGCTGCCGCCTTCGATGCTGGCGGAGGCCGTTCCATACATCGACCCACGCCGCGTCGGCCCGCTGGCCGCCAAGATACCGGTGGAAGTGATGCGCGAGATCGTGCCGTATCTCGTCGCCGCAAATGAACATGCCGCCATGGGCCAGTTCATCGACTACGTCACGAAGGAACAACTCGACGGGTTGTTGCCCTACATCGACGATGCGACACTGCTGACGATCATCGAGACCGCCGAGAACCGGGATCAGTTCAACTCGATCATGCCGCTGGTGAGCGATGCGCGCATCGGCCGATTGATCACCACCGCAAAGGAACTCGGGCAGCTTCCGATCATCTTCGAGCTCCTCGAGTACGTCGATCCGCCCATTCGCGCGCATATGGCGAACATCGCGATGCAGCAGAGCGACTCGGTGCTCGAAAGCTTCCTCATTGAGCTCGCATCGACGGACCGCTTCGAACTGTTGCTATCGGCAATTCCGCTCATGGGGCGTAGCGAACTCATTCGCTTGACTCGCAATCCAGTACTGACCGCGTTGCCGACTTTGACGTCTCTGTTCGCGGCTGCCGGCCGGACGGACGATTGGGCGGCGGGCATGCGGCTCCTGCCGTTGCTTCCCGAGGCTTCACGGTCGCAGCTGGTGGCATCCCGTTTGTGGAGTGATGCCGACACTATCCGCGCCGCCGCGAACGCGGCGTTCGAACGGCTGGACACGGAACCGGAACTGATGGTCTCGTTCCTGAAGTTCGCCGATGGCATGGCACCGGAGGATCGGAGATTGTTCGCTGAGCCGCTCGCGGAGGCGAGTGATGAGACCTTCCTGCGATCCATCGAAGTAGGCATCGCATTCGGCGGAACCGGCGCGCTCCTGCCGCTGGTCGGATTGCTCCCGGAAAAGCGTCAGGCTGTTGTTGCCGACATCGCCGCCAACCTGGATACGGACCAGCTACGGAACGCGCTGCTCGATGCGAATGACCGAGGAGTGTTGCCTGAGCTACTCCAGGTCGCTGCCGAGATGCCGCGTGATGCGCGGGAGAAGATCGTCACCATCATCGCCGACAACCCCGACGACGATCTGCTGAGCAGTTCAGCCGGACCCGAGCATCAGCAGGAGACCTGGAATGGGCTGCTCAAGCTCACGGATGACCTGCCGTCGCAGCTGATGTCGAAGCTCGGCGAGCAGGCGACCATGCTTTCGCTTGATGATGTGCTGCCATTCATCGTGAAGGCGGGCCAGGCGACCGGCCGGCTCGCGACCAGCTTCACTTTGCTCGACGAGATCAACAAGATCGCTGAACGTGAGGGTGTGCCGGTCGAGTTCGCTCTGCCTGCGGGGCTGCTGAAGAAGGTCACAGATTCCGTCGGCAATTTCGCCGGGGCGGATGCGCTTGGCTCGTCGCCCGCAGATGCCCTGGTCTCAGTTTCGCTGGATCTGTTCAAGTCGGCCTCCGAGGCGACGAGCAAGGCCGCGAGTGTGGCGGGGGAGAAGACCCTGTCCGAACTCGCCGGCGAGGCGTCCGCGAAGGTCTCGGGCGTTGCCGGAAAGCTGTTCGGGTTTGGAAAGGCACTGCGCGACGCGGCCGCCGAGGCGCAGAAGGAACCGAAGGAAAAGCGCAGCGTCGACTGAGTTGTAATCGGCCTCGGATGGCGTGCGCCGAACCGTCACGAGTTACGTTGTGACCGTGACGGGTTCGCGCGTGTTGGACGTGCTGCTTGATGTTGTCATCGCCCTGATCCTCGTGTGGATCGTGCTG
>JAJFUQ010000164.1 GCA_021372355.1 Nocardiaceae bacterium
GCGCACCCACTAACAAGGGCGACGAGCATCAAAGCCGACACGGCAGTTCGCAAATCACTTACCTCCCGCCCACACTGACGCACCAGATTCCCCTACGGTTCCATGTCGATCCGCGACGGCCCCTGAAGGGCCGAGCCTGCCGATTTCCATTGAATTCAACATCACCCAACAAATCAGACGCGGCGGCCGGCGCTTCGGTTCCACTCACCGCGGAATTTGCACATTCTCACACCATCGTCGCAGGTCAGCGCCAAAAACTTGTCGTACCCCCGTCGTACGATCGATAACGTGTTCGAGACCGTTCTGACCGCAGCCGCCACCTCCGCCGCCCCCGTGGAGGGGGTCGATGCGGCGATCCTGTGGCACCGGATGGAATCGGCCGCCGCAGCCCGGAAACTCGCATTTGTAGGTGAGATCCTGACCCGTCATCTGAAGGAATGTGACTCACCGATCGGAACCCTGCCCGGCGGCGTGGATCCTGCAGATGCCGCAGAAGCCGAGATCGCAGCCGCTCTTGGCATCACGTGCTCCACCGCGGGGCGCTGGATGTGGCTCGGACACACGCTCGCCACCCGACTTCCCAACCTCGCGGCAGCCTTCGCCGCAGGCGAGGTGACCGAACATCAGGTGCAGACCATCGCAACCTGCACCGCCAACGTCGACCCCGAATGCATCAAGGAAGTAGAGGCCCACATCCTCATCGCCGTCTCGGGATCGTCCGCTCGGCTGGTCGGTAAGAAGCTGCGCGCAATGATCGACGCGGTCATCATCCGCGTCGACCCAGATGGCCTCCGAGCCCGTCGCGAGGCCGCAGTACTGGGTCGTCATGTTCATGTCCACCCCTCAACCGACGGCATGTCCGAACTCGCCGGCTCCCTCACGGCGGAAGATGCCACTTTCCTCGACCGTCGGCTCGATGAGATGGCGAAGCGGGTCTGCAGCGATGACCCACGCTCCTTCAGCGCGCGGCGGGCGGACGCGTTGATCGCGCTCACCCACGGACGGGCGGAGCTGGATTGTCTCTGCGGAAATCCGGCGTGCCCCTTCACCGCGGGTATCGCCGGCATCCCCCGGCGGCCGCTCGTGCATGTCATCGGACCTGCAGCCACCCTCACTGGGCAGTCGGATGCACCGGGGTGGATCGACGGCTTCGGCTTCATCTCCGGTGAACACTTCCGCGCAATTGCCGCTGATGCGGACCTGCGTGAACTCCACAATCCCACCGCCGCCGAAACGCCCGAAGACCGCTACCGCCCCTCCCAGAATCTCGCAGACTGGGTCAAGGCCGTCCACGGCTGGTGCGCATTCCCCGGATGCAACCAACCCGCATGGGAATCAGACCTCGACCACCGGACACCCCGCAGCGCGGACGGGGACACTGCTTCGTTCAATCTCGGACCGTTCTGCCGCAAGCACTAGCGATTGGCTGACTTACCTTCTACTGTCATGAGCGTGACTACCGCAGCTGTGTACCTCCGTCAGAGCCTCGACGTGACCGGCGAAGGCGTAGCGGTTGCCCGTCAGCGAGAGGACTGCCTACGGCTCTGCGCCGAGAAGGGCTGGACTCCGAGCGAGTACCTAGATAACGACACGTCCGCAACGAAGGGCAAGCGGCCCGGCTACTTGCGGATGCTCGACGATATCCGCGCCGGGACCGTGCAAGCCGTCGTCGCTTGGGATCTTGACCGCCTGCACCGCCGACCAGTCGAGCTCGAAGAGTTCATCAACCTCGCTGACGCGCACCGCCTGGCGCTAGCGACCGTCTCCGGCGACGTGGACCTGTCGACCGCTCAGGGGCGGCTCGTGGCACGCCTCAAGGGATCGGTAGCACGACATGAGATCGAGCACAAGAGCGACCGCCAGAAGCGCGCCGCGAAGCAGTTGGCCGACGTTGGTGCACCGAAGTGGAAGACCGCGTTCGGGTACACCGACGACTATCAGCCGCACCCCATCGAGGCTCCCCTGGTCCGTGACGCCTACGAGGCGTTGCTGTCCGGTACGTCCCTCAAGGGCATCGCCGCCGGCCTCAACGCCAACGGCATGACCGGCCGCACCGGCAAGCCGTGGACCCACTCGACGGTGAGCCTGTTTCTGCGAGCACCGCGCAACGCCGGTCTCCGTGAACACAACAAGGTCATCGTCGGACCGGGAACCTGGCCGGGACTCGTGTCCGAAGAGACGTTCCGCGCGGCGCTGGCAGATCGGAAGAGCACACG
>JAJFUQ010000172.1 GCA_021372355.1 Nocardiaceae bacterium
ACGGCCGTCTCCGAGCCCGGAGTCCGCGTACGCCACGTGGTGCGGGCCGGGGGAGTACCGATGCCTGGTGAGCTCGGCTTCGACGACATCGTCTCGAGGGCAGCATCCGAACCGGTCGAGTGTGACGTGGACGGCCGCGACCCGGCGTTCATCATGTACACGTCGGGGACGACGGGCCGACCCAAGGGGGCGATCCTCACCCACGACAACCTGCTGTGGAACGCGATCAACGTCCTCGGCACCGACATGGGTTTGCGGGGCGACGACGTCACGGTCGCGGTGGCGCCCATGTTCCACATCGGCGGGCTGGGAGCGCATACACTGCCGCTGCTCTACGCCGGCGGCACGAGCGTCATCATGCCGTCTTTCGATCCGCGCGCGACACTGCAAGCCATGGCCAGCCACCACGTCACCATCCAGTTCATGGTGCCAGCCATGTGGGCTGCTCTCACGAAGGTGCCCGACTTCGACACCTTCAACCTGTCGGCTCTGCGTTACGCCATGGGCGGCGGGTCACCCGTGCCCCTCACGGTCATCGATTTCATGCGCGAACGCGGTGTGCCCTTCACCGAGGGCTTCGGCATGACCGAGACCGCCCCCTTGGTGACCATTCTCGACGCTGAGAACATCAGCAAGCGGGCCGGATCGATCGGCCGCGTCGCAATGCACGTCGACGCCCGCATCGTCGACGAGAACGACCGCGACGTTGCGACCGACACCGTGGGTGAGCTGATCGTGCGCGGGCCCAACGTGTTCGCCGGCTACTGGATGAAGGCCGAGGCGAGCGCCGAGGCGTTCCGCGGAGGCTGGTTCCACACGGGCGACCTCGGACGCATGGACGCCGAGGGGTACATCACCCTCGTCGACCGCAAGAAGGACATGATCATCTCCGGCGGCGAGAACGTCTACCCGATCGAGGTCGAGCAGGTTCTCTTCCGCCACCCGGCCGTCCTCGACGCCGCCGTGATCGGCGGCAAGGACGCGAAGTGGGGCGAACGCGTCGTGGCCGTGGTCGTCGCCGAACCAACGGTGGCGGTGCCGAGCGCCGAAGAGATAGTGGCCTGGTGCCGGGAGCGGCTGGCGCACTTCAAGTGTCCGCGCGAGGTGCATTTCGTCGCCGAGCTGCCGCGCAACGCGACGGGCAAGCTCCTCAAAACCGTTCTGCGCACGCAGTTCACCGGTATCGAGGGCGGAGTCGTCCTGCGCTGAATGGCATGAGAAGTGCCATGGACCGCATTGGACACGGCTGGATCGTCCACGTGCCGTGCACGGGCCGACTGCCTGGCGACGACAGCCAGAGCCGGCTGCGGCTGATCCGCGCTAGCGGCGAAAGCTGTCAGGCGCGTGGAAACGCTTGCCGTACGTGATCGCTAGCTCATCGGCGCGTCGGAGGAAGGCGTCGTGGCCGCCCGGGTAACCGGCGACGAACTGCCGGACCCCACCGGTCCACGGCGGGAAGCCGATGCCGAGGATCGAGCCGATGTTGGCGTCGGCATCGGAATCGATCACCCCGTCGTCGTATGCCTTCTGGGTCTCGATGACCTGGCTGAACATCAGCCGGTCCTGAAGGTCGATGAACGGCGCACTCGGCGCGCGGGTGGTCTTCCACTGCTCACGCAGACCGTTCCACAGGCCAGTGCGTTGACCGTCAACATAGTCGTAGAAGCCTGCGCCGCCCAGTTTGCCGGGCCGGTCGAAGTCGTCGAGCATCTTCGCCACGGCGCCGCTGGCGGAGGTCACCGCTTCGGACGGCTCTGCACCCACGGCCTCGGCCGCGGAGATCATCTCCGCTGCGATCTCCTTTAAAGTGGCCAAACTCAGTTCATCGGCTACCTGCAGCGGCGGCATCGCATAACCCGCCTGCGACGCGGCCTGTTCGATGACCGCCGGGTCGACCCTCTCAGACAGCATGTGAATCGCCTCGAGCACCTGCACGCTCCGCACCCTGGTGGTGAAGAAGACGGGACCGTCGTTGATGACGATCGGATACTTGCGGATCGCAAGCGTGTAGTCGATGGCGCGGGCGAGTGTTTCGTCGGATGTCTTCGCACCACGCGTGATCTCGATCGGTTCCATCTCGTCCACCGGTGAGAGAACGTGAATCCCGACGAAGTTCTCCGGCTTGCGTACCGCGTCTGCGCGGCCGGTGATCGGCAACGATGGCGTGTTGGATCCGAGCACCGCGTCGGCCTCGACGAAGTCCTCGATTTCCTGGAAAACCGTGTTGTTCAGCGTGTGGCA
>JAJFUQ010000177.1 GCA_021372355.1 Nocardiaceae bacterium
CTGGGTTTCGTCAAGTGAATTGGCCCCGTCTGCCGTCGCGAATTTTGGCCCCGGTTCGTTCCGGTGGCCTAGCCGTTTCGATCAACATCGTGCAACCGTGGAACCGGTAGGTAAGGGTCCGCGGGATGGCGCGATCTGATCGATGCCTAGTCGGGAGGCGACTTCACATGAAAGACGATGCGTACACGATTCAACTTCCTAACGGGAATCGCATCACTCTAGAAAAGCCGTGGCAGGACTACACCGTGGGCGAGCTGGCAGAGCTGGGCTTGCAGCCGAACATGTCGACTCCCGAAGGGTCGCCAAATGGCACCGTGTCTGGCTTTATTCCGTTCGAGAAGCGGGATTAATCGCCGCGTTTGCGTCGGGTGGTGGTTTTGCTGGTGCGTAGGCGGTAGGACTGGGTGCCGGTTTCGAGGATGTGGGCGTTGAACGTGACGCGGTCGACGATCGCAGCGACCAGGCGTGGGTCGGGGAACACGGTGCCCCATTCGCTGAACGGCAAGTTCGTCGCGATGGCGATGGAGGCTCGTTCTTCGCGTTCGGTGATGATCTGGAACAGCAGTTCAGCCCCACGCGGGTCGATTTGCACGTAGCCCAGTTCGTCCAAACACAGCAGGTCAAGACGTCCATACCGTGCCACGACGCGGGAGAGGACACGTTCGTCGGCGGCTTCGACGAGTTCGTTCACCAACTGCGCGGTGGTGATGTAGCGGACCCTGCGGCCCTGTTCGCACGCGGCCAGGCCCAGTCCGATGAGCAGGTGCGACTTGCCGGTTCCGGAGTCTCCGAGCAGGACGACGGGTTCGCCGGCGGTGAGATAGTGGCCTGCCGCAAGCTGACCGATCAACGCTGGTCCGATGGTGGGGACGGCGTCGATGTTGAAGTCGGCGAGGCGTTTGAGCCGCGGGAATTTCGCGTCGTTGATCCGTCGTGCCCGACGGCGTTCGGTGCGGTCGTCAACCTCGGCGGCCAGGACTTCAGCTAGGTACCGAAGATGCGTTTGCCGTTCCCGGTCGGCGATCTCGGCCAAGCGAGCAGCTTCGGCACGCACGGTCGGTAGGTGCAGTTCGCGGGCCGCGGCGCCGATCGAGGCTTGTGCTGCGGCATCGATGATCGTGGTCGTCATCCTTGGCTCCCGGTCAAGAGTTGGTCGTACTCGGTCAGTGAGGGGGCGGGTCGGTCGTAGCGGGTCAGTGCGCCGATCGGCACGACCGGAGCGACCGGTGCGTTTTCGCGTCGGGCGTCGATCAACACCACCTGCGGGTCGACGCACCCCGACTCCACCGCTCGATCCATCGCCGCGGTCAACGTCGTCGCTGGCATGGTGCGGTGCGCGAGCAGGATCTCGATCAATGCCCGGGTTCCGGCGGCGTCACCGCGAGCACGGCGGGCGGCGTCCCAATACCGTTGGTGCGAGGCGGTGAACGCGCCGCGAGCTTTGGCCTGAACCAGTGCAGTGGCACCGGGCATACCGCCGGGCTTGATCTTCAACACCTCGAGATAGTGATCAAGAGCCAGGACCTCGACGTATCGCCCGACCGCCCGTTCATGTGCGGCGACGAGGGTGCTTGCGTCGTAGATCTCGACGGTTCGCGCCGCGAGCCGCACCGTCAGTCGCCGTCCCACGTATCGTGCCGGGACTGAGTAGAAGCATTGCCGCACAGACACTCTCGCCCGGTTATCCACGCGGGCTTCCAGCAGCCGGGCAGGATCGAACGCCTCGCCTGGTAGTGGTAGCAGTGTCTTAGCCTCGGTGGTGAACGCCGCACCGATCGTGATCGGGCGCCCCGTGATGACCCGAGCATCGTCGAGCAGATCAGCGGCGGCGATCACCTCGTTCAACGCGGCAAGCGAGGTCGTTTTTGGCACCGGCACGAGGTAGCGGCGACGGAACCTGCCGATTTCGCCCTCGACGCCACCCTTTTCGTGGGCACCCTCGACGCCGGGGCGGCAGAAGAACGAATCGAACCCGTAGTGGCTGCGCAGGGCGATGAATCGCTCGGACTCGGTCCGATCGCGGCCTTTCAAGACTTTGATGACGGCGGGTTTGAGGTTGTCATACCGAACTTGGGCGGGCACGCCGCCGAAGTGCTCGAACGCCAGCACGTGACCTTCGAGAAACGCTTCCTGCGCCTGCGTGCCGAACGCGACGTGAAAAGCCTTGCCCGAGTGCGACAGCCGCATCACGAACATCCACACCTTGATCACCGCGCCGGCGATCGTGGCGTAGAACTCGCCGAAGTCGACTTCTGCCTCGGCGCCGGCGACATGGGTTTGCGGTATCGCCACCTCGACCTGGGCAAGGCCGAGCTCGATCCGGCGCACCGCCACATACCGCGAGACCGTCACCTCAGCGAGTGTCGCCTCATGTTCGGCGACCAGACGCTGCCAGATACGGCGAGCGGTGTGGCGTTGCTTGCGCGGTGCGTCCTGATCGGCGATCAACCACTCGTCGATGACCGCGACGAACGGGTCGATCGCAGGTCGCGGTCTCCGCGGATAAGTCTTACGCGGCGGTGGAACCGCTGTGGCCAACGCTTGCCGGACAGTGCGTCGATGCACCCGATGACGGTCGGCGAGCTCGCGGATCGAGAGCTGCTCGCGTTGCCGGTCTTTCCTGATCTGCTCGAACAATTCCACTCGTGACCGCACCCTGACCGACCTCCCCGCCGACGATGACAGGGACGATCTGAACGACAAGTGGGGCCAACATTCGCGACGACACACCGCACCCACCGAGCGGAATGATCACCACCCCGGGTGGGGCCAACATTCACGCCGAATGAAGTCCAAAGTGGGGCCAAGTCAGGTGATCACACCCAAACTCCCCCGTTCCGGTCTTGGAGTGCAGAAACGGCTCCTGAGCTCAATCCATGATCGGGACGGTCGAGTGCTGGTGACGTACGCCGGGTGGCCGCTCTACCGCTACGCCGCAGACCTGACCCCCGGCGAAATCAACGGACAGGGCCTCAATCTCAATGGCGACCAGTGGTATCTCATGTCCCCTGACGGCACTCCGATCATCCCGGCAGATCAGCGATGAGCGGCGACATCGTTTCGCGGCGTGGGTTTCTGGTTGCCGGCGCCGGATTCACCGGCCTGACCGTCGGAGCATCAGCAGTCGAGATCGTGACGGGTGTCGGGGCAACAAGCGAATCGGACCCCACCCAGATGGGCGCGACAGAAAGCCTGCTCACCGATCATGGTGTGCTCAAGCGGATTCTGCTGATCTACCGCGAGTACATCCGTCGACTCACCGCAGACCAGGACAGCGACCCCGCAGCTCTCTTTCATGCAGCACAGATCGTCCATGACTACATCGAGGGGTTTCACGAGGGAATCGAAGAAGGGTTCGTCTTTCCTCGTCTCCTCGCCGCCGGAAAACAAACGTCTACAGTCCGCGAACTACTCACCCAACACGACCGTGGACGCAAGCTGACGATCAAGATCATCCAGGCCAGCACAACTATGAAGATGGCAAGTGGAGTCCCCTCCCCCGGCTTTGCATCGGTAACTGGCCGCAAGGACCTGTCTCGGGTGCTGTCGCAGTTCGTCGCAATGTACGAACCACACGAAGCCCGTGAGGACACTGAAGTGTTTCCAGGTTTTCGGAGCATCGTCTCGGCGAAGGAATTCGAGGACATCTCGCGTCAGGTCCGCAAGATCGAGAACTCCCGGTATGGCAGTGATGCGCTCGCCGGATTTGTGGGCGCGATTGCAGACATCGAGGTGAGCGTCGGCATCAATGACATCAGCCTGTTCACCCCAACCGACAACTAGCGCCGTCAGTCTTCGTCGGATGCCGGCAAGTGATCTAGACGCTCATCGTCGTGGCGTACCGGGGCACGGCGGCTCTTCGACCAACAAGCGATCGCGATCAGCAGACCGCAGAGGATCGTCATTACGGACAGAACGGCGAGCGCTGACGCGACCATTAAATAACGCTCGATCGATGAGTTCGATTGTCGATTTTCTTGCTCAACCGAGGTTGGCCACGTTTATCCGCAGCGGGTCGGGGGTCGGCCGCTTTCCGAGACAGCTCCGCGAACAGGAACGACAACACCGCACTGCTCATTCCGAGCACCCACTCCAGATCGGCAGCCTTCGTGCGAACACGCTGGGCCGCACGGGCAGCAATGCGTCGAACGGGACTGAGGTGAGTCTGGCGGCAGGTACGAGGGTCGGTATTTCCTGTTGCCTGACATGGAAGAGTCACGTGGCCCCTTCAGAAATCGGTCCGGGTGCGGGTACGCAAACCACACACGCCGACCAGACTTCCCGGCACACCTAATGACGGCCTCACCCTACAAGGCATCGCGTCGGACGATTAGGTGGCTAGCTGCTCTCGATCAAACCTGGCCGAGCCCAAGCGGTTTCAGTGCGTCCGGTTTGTCGCTGAGGTATCGACTAGGCTCATAGCACGAGTGAACATCATTCGCATCAGGTGTGCCGGGAAGTCTGGTCGGCGTTGACGAGGGCTGTGCCCTTACGCCCGATCCGGAGGTATGTGGTTGTGAACACCGGCGATCCTGGCGCTCGGCGCCTGTTTTTGGGCGTCCTACCGTTACCCGAGCAAACTGCCGTAGGCCGCGTTTTGCGGACCGAAACCGCGGGTGGTGTGATTCTGGTGATCGCCGCGGCGGCCGCACTGATCTGGGTAAACACCCCGTTCAGAGAGAGCTATCTCGCGCTTCGCGATCTCCATTTCGGCGTTTCCGCGATAGGACTCGATCTTTCCGTGGCGCACTGGGCGACGGATGGTTTGTTGACGATCTTCTTCCTGGTCGCTGGAATAGAACTCAAACGCGAACTGGTGGCCGGCGAACTTCGCAGCCCCGCAGCTGCCGCGTTGCCGGTCATCGCCGCAATATGCGGGATGGTGGTTCCGGCCCTGATCTACGTGTTGGTCGCTCTGATGGGCGGCGGACATCTTGATGGGTGGGCGATCCCGATGGCGACCGACATTGCATTCGCTCTCGCTGTTCTCGCCGTGATCGGGACACATCTGCCGTCCGGTTTGCGTGCGTTCCTACTTACCCTCGCGGTGGTTGATGATCTCGGCGCGATCCTGGTAATCGCGATCTTTTACACCACGGATCTGAACATTGCCGCTTTGATCGGAGCCGGCGTGGGGCTCGTCGTATTTGCTTTGTTGCAACGCTTTCGAGTCGTGGGCTGGTGGTGGTACACGCCGTTGGCGATCATGATCTGGGTGTTGACGTACCACGGAGGCGTGCACGCCACGGTCGCCGGCGTTGCCATGGGGCTGCTGCTGCGTGCTCGACCCGATGACGGGGAGTCAGCCTCGCCCGCACAGCGAACCGGGCACGTGCTGCACCCCTTCTCTGCAGGTATCGCAGTGCCACTGTTCGCCCTGTTTGCGGCCGGTGTCAGCGTGTCAAGCGGCGCCATCGCCGCCGTATTCACAACGCCGGAACCGTTGGGCATCGTGCTCGGTCTGGTTGCCGGCAAGACACTTGGGATCTTCGCCGGTACCTACCTGGTGGCCCGGTTCACTCGAGCCCAACTCAACCCAGATCTGGCCTGGGCGGACGTATTCAGCATTGCCGTACTTTCGGGTATCGGGTTTACGGTGTCGCTGCTCATTGGAGAGTTGGCATTCCCAGGTGGCCCGCTGAGCGAGCAAGTCAAAGCCGCAGTATTGGTCGGTTCTGTACTCGCGGCTCTCGTTGCATCGGCACTTCTGCTCCGTCGCAACAAGATCTACAAGGACCTCCATCTTCGGGAGACCGCGGACCTGGACCTCGACGGCGTTCCGGATATCTATCAGCAACCGGGCAGTGGCGCCGTGCGTGACTGAAGCTCTGAAACAAAGCAGACGGTTTCAGCGCCACTGCTGAAAGTCACTCCTAGACCAGGCTGTCCCAGTAGATCGAGAATCGGACGTAGATAAGAGTGATGACCGTGACGAACCACAGCACGGCAAGGATCCAGCGCCAAGCGATGAGCTGATCGGCAATCGCCGACTTACCGGTGCGTGCCAGTCGAGCCGCGATTGCGAGGGTCGAGATGGTCACGATCCAGACCACCATGCAGTAGGGGCACAACGCGCCGATCTGGTAGAGACTCTGATAGACGAGCCAGCTGATGAACACGGCAGCCACGGTCGCGCCCAGCAGAAATCCCACCCGATACCACCGCGGCAGCGGAACACCGGAGGCGAGAATTAGCCCGGTCAGTCCGACAACGGTGAATCCGACGATCCCGAGAAGCGGGTTGGGAAAGCCGAACACGGCCGCTTGCCGAGTGACCATTACCGATCCGCACGAGATGATCGGGTTGATGCTGCAGGACGGTTGGTACCCCGGCTGGGTGAGTATGCGGAATCGCTCAACGATCAGAGTGAATGACGCGACCAAACCCACTGTTCCCAAAAGGGCGAGGAAAAGTCCCGAGTGTCGAGAGTTCGAGGCGCTGACCACTGTCATTTCACTGCCACGACCGCTGCCTCGATTGCATCCGGAGTCGGGACCGCAATCTCCTGCCCATTCACCATGATCGTCGGCGTGTGGCTTACCCCCGACGCAAGCAGCTCTTTTGTCGTCGAGGTCGCGAACGCCAAGAACTTCTCCGAAGAGATACATCCCGCGACGTCGTCACCAGTCACACCCACGGTCCGTGCGATCGCTATGAGCTGTTCGTCCGACAGTCCGACGCCGCCCTCTATTGGTTGAGCCTGGAAGGCCGCGCTATGCCAAGCAACCCACTTACTCCGGTCTGCGTCGGCGACGCAGTAGGCGGCGTTTACTGCGCGCGTCGAGTAGTCGGTCGAAGACGCCCGGTCCAGGATCGCTATGGGCTGGTAATCGATCGCGACACCCTGTTCGGCGAGGGTAGCGAGGGTAGCTGCGGACTGCGTTTCGAACTCCCGACAGTGCGGACACTGAAAGTCCTCGATGACCTTGACCACAGCCTTGGCGTCCGCGGAGCCGATCCGAATGGTTCCATCGGGAGAAACCGACGTCGGGATTAAGGGTGCAGATGTCGGAATGCTCGTGGTCTTGTGATGGGCAACGACGAAGCCCACGGCAACGATCATTGCGGCTACGACGACGCCTACCGCGACCCGAAGGGACCAACCCTGGCTACCGCCAGATGCGTAGCCAACGACCGACGCACTCTTCTTATTGATCGATGAACGTTGCGATCGTGCCTTCATGCTCACTCACTGATAGTCGTTCGGAGATTGACGTTGGTTCCAGAGGGCGCTATTTACGCTGGTGAAATTAGGGGCGGCGAGCGGCGATAGTGGCTGCGCTGAGGACGATTGCAGCGAGCAGTCCTAACGAGGCACCCACGACCACCTCCGGGATGCCGGCGGCGGCACCGCGAATTGCACGCGCCGCCAGGGCGACGAGCGCAACCAATGCAACAATGGCGACGCCCGCAAGCCACCACATCCCGGATATCGCCGCCGCCCGCCGAGCGGCCGCGGCGGAAACCGCACGTGGACTCATCGTGGAAGCATTCGCCTTCAGCTGCTGAACGAGTTTGCTTCCGTCATCGAGGACTAGGTGAAGGGTGTACAAATTTCCCTCCGCCCATAAATACGCCAGCGACAGCGTCTGCGAGCGACCTGGCGGAATCGATTTCGCCGTTCCACTGACCGTCACGAAATGGCTGCCGATCGACGCTCGTGTGACGCGAACGTCGCGGTCAGAGAGGTTCCTGAGGCGAACTTCAATCGAGTTGGTGTCCGGGAGGATGATGTCCGTGATCTCAAGCGCACCGGTGAGATCTACGCGCGTCTGCTCGTCCGTGGCTTCGAATGTCCTGATCAGCGTGGGCGAACAAACCAACAGCAAACCAATGAGAAATCCGACGGCACTGCTCACGGTAATGGCGCGACCTCGATGTGTTGCGGTTCTGGCAACGAATTGAACGTCACGCCTGCCTCGCATCGAAGCTCCTATATGCCCATCGTTCGTGGTTTGTGCTCGGGTCACGGACGAGAGTGGCTAACAAACGTGACAACAGTTCGGTCGAAGAGTTTGAGTTTGTGTGACAAGCACGTCGCAAAGCGGGCAATTGCGACCAATCGTGTGATTCACTAATCGGCGAATTGATGGCAGCCGCGAATTAGAGCTTTGCGTCGACCGTCGTCATGAAACTGCAAACAAATCGTCAAACGATCGTCCGAAAACTCCCTTGACTGTGACGCAACGTCACAGCGCCAAAATGGAGTATGCGGATCAAAGAACTAGCAGACCTCGCGGGAACAACCGTCCGTACCGTTCGCTACTACCACCACCAAGGACTGTTACGAGTACCGCCGACTCTCGGTGGCATTCGAGACTACGGACTCGATCACCTCGCCCGCCTCGTTCGCATCCGGTGGCTTGCCCGATCTGGGCTGTCGCTGGCAACGATCGCAGAGACGCTTGCCGAGTCAGAAGCCACCGACGCCGGGGCAACCCTCGATTCGTTGACCACAACCCTCGCGGAGATCGATGAGCGAATCGCCGACCTCGCGCGTCAACGTGAGCATGTCGCAGCGCTCATCGACCGCGTCCGCGACGGCGCCGGAGTCTCTCCGATCTCGCCCACTCTAAGCCGAATGTACGAGCGACTGCTCGAACGAATGCCCACACCACAGGCACGTCGAGCCGTAGAAAGCGAACGTAAGGTTGCCGCGATCCTCGCACTGTGGGGCATGTTGCCGGCAGCGTTGGAGCGCTTCCTCGCCGAGCTCACCGAAGCCGACGAAGACACCGTGGTCGAGATGTTCGTGGGATTCGCCGAACTAGCGCAATGCCCTCCGTCCCACTACGGCGAGCAATGCGAGAGAGTGCGCCGGCTTGTCCTCGACGTTCTCGACCAGCATGAATCGGCAACCGTCGCGATGCTCGAGGCACTCCCCCGCGGCATCGCCGGAAAGACCGCATGGGCGCTGTTCATGCGGCTGTCGACGCTCGGCTACCCCGCGCCTGGGCACCGGCGGTTCATCGCCGAGATCGGACAAATAGTCGATTCCCGCCCCGCGTTCGCTGCCGCACTGGGGCGCGGGCAGACCATAGAGGTTGGTGCATGATGGCGAACGCGATCAAAATACGAGGCTTGGTCAAGCGATTCGGATCACTGACCGCCGTCGATCACTTGGACCTGACCGTAGCGGACCGGCAGGTACACGGCTTCCTCGGACCCAACGGCGCCGGAAAGACCACCACCATCCGCACCCTGCTGGGGCTTTACCGCGCCGACGAGGGAAAGATCCGCGTTCTCGGTAAGGACCCCGCGCGCGAATCGGCTGCCATCAACCGCCGGGTCTCGTACGTTCCTGGCGATGTCGCGTTGTGGCCCAACCTCACCGGACAAGAGGTCATCGATGCATTGGCTGGCCTCCGGGGCGACCGCCGCGAAGATCGCGAACGAGAATTGATCGACCGGTTCGCCCTCGACCCGCGCAAAAAGATCCGGGCCTACTCCAAAGGCAACCGCCAAAAGGTAGCCCTGGTCGCCGCCTTCGCTGCACCGACCGACCTTCTCGTGCTCGACGAGCCCACTAGCGGCCTGGATCCGCTGATGGAGCAGATCTTTGGCGAATGCGTCGACGAAGCAATTCGTGACGGGCAGTCGGTCCTGCTCTCAAGCCACATCCTCGGCGAGGTCGAGCGGCTCTGTAGCCATGTCACCATCATCAAGGACGGAAAGCAGGTCGAATCCGGCGCGCTCGCCGACCTGCGACATCTGGCCGCAAGCACAGTCACGGCACGCACCGATGGCGCGGTTCCGTTAGCCCTGAAGCAGGCCTTGGAAGGCCTGGGCCTGCACCTCGACCTCTCCGAGGGGGCCGGAGACCGACTCAGCTGTGCGGTCCCACGACAAACCGTCCCTAAGGTGCTCGGACTGCTCGCCGACAACGCCGTCGCCGACATCACCTGTACCCCGGCGAGCCTGGAAGACCTGTTCCTGCGCCACTACGAGGTGGAGCCACGATGACGGGAACAACCACGGTCGTTCGTACCCTTCTGCGCCGTTGCCGATTTCGGATCATCATGTGGATCGTGCCGCTGGCCGCGCTGGTCGCCGTCACAGTCCCCGGCTACGCGGCGGTGTATCCCTCGCTCACCGATCGCGCACCGCTCGTCGCCGAGCTGCAGGCCGCTGCGGCCACCAAGGTCCTCTACGGCCAACTGCCATTGCCGGGAACGTTGGGCCAGCTCGCTCAGTGGGAAACCGGAGCGTACGTCGTACTCCTGACCGCGGTGATGGCGATCTTGCTGACCACCAAGCTGACACGGGGTGACGAGGATGCCGGATACACCGAGCTCGCCGCGACCAGCGGTGTCGGCCGCTGGTCACAGCCTGTCGCCATCGGCCTCGTGCTGGTGTTCACGTTCGTGCTGCTCGGAACCGCGGTGGGTGGAGTGATGGCACTCGAATCGATCAGAAACAGCGAGGTGTCCTTGGCGGGCTCCGTCAGCTTCGGAGCGGTTGTCGCACTTGTCGGTTTGGTCGTCGCGGCCAGCACGCTCGTGCTGGCCGAGCTTCTCTGGGACGCCGCTTCGACGCGAGTGGCAGCCTGGACCCTGTTCGCGGTGAGCTTCGCACTCCGTGTTGAGGCGGACTTCGGACCGTTCCCGCAGCTGCGATCGTTGACCTGGCTAGGTCTCAAGGACCAGGTTCGCCCGTTCACCGACAACAACGCCGCTCCGTTGTTTGTCGCGGCTGCGGTGGTCGTCCTGTTGGCCGCGGCTGCGGCGGCCGTCCATCAGCGGCGGGAGTTCGCCTCCGGCCTGCTGCATCCGCCGGCGGTGAGCCTTCGCCGGCTCGTCATTCATTCGGCCGCCGGCCTCGTCTGGCGACTTGGGCGGGTACGACTGGCAATCTGGTCCGTGCCGGTCATCGCCGTGAGCGCGCTGTTCGGTGGCATCAGCCGCAACCTCCTCAACCTCATTTCCGATGACGCGAATACGGCCCGGATGATGCAACAGATGACAGCGACCGAAGACCCCGTGCGGCAGTATTTCGAGTTCAGTTCCCTGTTCATCGTGCTTTTGCCGTTGGTCTACGGCGTCTCCACTGTCCTTCAGGTCCGTACCGCGGAACGAGCGGGCGCGGTCGACGCCCAGGCTGCGGTCGGAGTCGAGCGGTGGCGACCTTTGGCCGCACAGACAGGCCTTGCTGCCGCAGGCGCGGTCACGCTACTGGTAATCGGTGGGGCGGTCCAAAGCGCCCTCGCTGACAGACTTGTAGGGCGGGGGCATGCCGCGTCGTGGGCCTGGTGGACGGTCGTCGGTCAAACGCCCGGCGTAATCGCGGCGGTTGGCATCACCGCGCTGTTGGTGGGAATCGTGCCGGGGTTCGCTCAGCTCGCGTTGGCGCTCGTCGCGTGGAGCGGGTTCGCCGTCTTCTTTGGCGAACTGGTGCGCCTGCCGCAGTGGGCGCGGAATTTGGCGGTACTCGGGCACGGCCCGCAGCAAGTCACCGGCGGATTCGCGAGCGTTACGCCTTGGGTTGCGGTGGCTGTAATGAGCGCCCTGGCCCTGGCGGCGGTGTCCGCCGGAATTCGGAGCATGCGCTCGAGAGACCTCGTACTTCGCTGACTGCGTTGAGGTGGTTCTCAGTGTTTGCAGCCTTCGTCGGTGAAGAATTGGCGAGGCATGCCTGAGGTGGCGAGGCCGGTGGCGACGGTGCCGGAATCAAATGCCCTATACGCGCGTCGTCGCCAGGTAGAGAGCACTGATCCCGACGGCAATGATCAGGCCGACCGCGACGCCAAGCACGCTGCGCGTTGCCTGCGTTCCTGATTTGCGCAGCGCTGAAATTGCAAGCACCACCACGGAAACGAAGGCGACCGCGGCGATGGCGAACAGTCCCCAGACCGACCGTGGCGTCGGTGCCTTGATCGAGAGATCCACCGTGTCTGAGCCGTGTGCGTTCGCGGTGACCACGTCGGTGAAGACCGTGCCGTCGCCCAAGAAGAAGTCGATCGTGTAGGTCGACCCGTCCAGCCAGTCATAGTCGATGTCAACGGTCGTCGAGGCACCCGCGGCGACATCGCCGGTACCACTGAGATCGAAGTTGGTCACCTGATCGTTGACTGCCACTTGCGCAATCCGGACAACGGAATCCGTCATGTTCGCGAGCGTGAGCTCGATTGTGCTGGGAGACAACCTCGTAGAAGTTACCTCCAGCGGTAGATCACTACTCGATGACCTAGTCGGGAGTGTTGCGCCAAAGAGTGCGGTCAACGCGGCGAGCGTGCCGACGAGAATGCCGGCGATAACAGCACCAAACCAGGATGGGCGTTTGACGGCTTCGGTGTCGCTCTTGGTCATGCGTTCACCTCGAATACACCCATCCAGCCGAGGTCGCTGAACTCCGTCTTGTGAGCGTGGAACATGAACTTGCCGGTGTGCGGAAACGTGACTTCCAAAATGCCGCGCTGACCCGTGCCTTGAATGACCGTGTCCGTGTATTCGGTGGGCGTCAAGCTGGTACCGGTCGGGTAATGGTGGAAGAAGTTGCCATGCAGGTGGAAGCTATTGATCGGATCGAATTCCGTCATATTCGCCAGGTAGATGCGGACCAGCTTGTTTCGTTTCACTTGAATGGGGTTGTACATGTAGTGGAACGGAATTCCGTTCACCGCATAGAGTTGGTTGCCTTTACCGTCCTCGGTGGTGTTCCAGCCGTTCTGCATCATGATCATCTCGTCGGCAGCAGGGCGTTCGTCCTCGGGATCGACGATGAAGAAGCCGTACATTCCTTTGGCGACGTGCAGGGCGAGCGGGTAGGCGTGGCAGTGATAGATGTGCGCGCCGAACGGTGCGGCATCGAACTCGTACGTCGTGCTCGCACCCGGAGGGATAAGCCCCGCGCCTTGGCCTGGCACGCCGTCTTGGTCTGACGGGTGAATGCTGTGAAAGTGCAACGTATGGGGGTGGTGCGACCTGTTGGTGTAGTGAATCCGTACTCGGTCGCCAACCGTGCAGCGCATCGTCGGGCCAGGGTTGCGGCCGTTCCATAGCCACGCTGGATACCTCACGCCGGGTGCGACTTCGATCGTCTTGTCGGCGGAATCGATCGTCCATTCACGCAGCGTTTGACCGCTCGGCAGCGTGCTGACTTTCCCATAGTCGAAGTCGCGCAAAATTCGGGTCGGGTTGAAGCCATTGGCTTCGTGATTGACTCCCGTCGCGCCGAGTCGGAAGCCGGGTCCGCCGTGAGCTGCGGCGTCGACGCTGTCCATCGGCATGCCTGGCAGGATTGGCGCCTCGTGAACTTGGGCAGCGCCCGCGAGTTCACGCGAACCGATCGTCGCGCCGATGACGCCGAGGAGTGCTCCCCCGGCGAGGAATCCCCTTCTTGAAGGATTGACGATCGGACGTCGACGCCATTGCGCAGGCCACCCCACGATTGAACCTCCCGTTGACCACAAGCTGAACCGGATTAGGCAACGCTAATGCAATCATTGCTATGGCTAAGAGAATAGGGTCCGCGCAGGTTGCTCCTTCGCACTTGGCTTGCGCTGGGCGTGGCGTGTTGCCGGCACCGTACGGGGATCACGATTTGACGTCCGACAGATTCTGGTCTGAGCGGGGCCCGCGACGCTGCGGACCCCGCTCAGGGGTCAGATCGTCACTGTGATCGCATTGCGAACGACGTTGATTCCGTCCAAACGGATACCGAGACCGGTGATGGCGTTGTAGATCTGTTGTGCGTAGCGATCCGAGAACGGGACGATCGCCAAGGTATTTGCGTCGATGACCGCAAGTGCGGCACGTTCAGATAGCGGGACACCGGCGTCCGCAAGACTGAGTTGCGAAATGCTCGCTTGAATCGCACGAATAGTGTTCAATTCCCGCTCCTGCCTGCCCGAGGGGTGACGTCGATTTCGCTGCGGGCACGCACATCGGCGTGACCAAGAATGGTGACGATCAGTACTGCGATGCCGATCAGGATGTCCACGATGGTGGCAGGCGTCGACTGGGGGTCGAGTCCGTAGTCGAGAAGCAATGGCGCAAGTGTGAGCCAGCCACCGAACAGGCATCCGAATCCGGTAGCGACGACAAGCGGAAGCGGATGAACGAGCCGGACGAGACCGAGGGTGGCTAGTGCGACGCCAACCACCGCCTCATTCCATCCAGCAGAAGTCCACATAGCGCCCGTTCCATTGGCCCATAGAAACGGAGTGAGGGTAAGGAGCAGTCCAGCGAAAATCGTGGTCGTGCTCACCAGGCCCGGTGTTTGTGGTCCGGCAACTTTGAGATGCCACACGTCCGGCCGACTTCTACGATCGTGCCCCGAGACCAACGAAGCGTTCGCTGGCTCACGCCTCTCGACTGCCGGACCACGCCCGTGTTGCGGACGACCAATGGCAGTCATGTGTGCTCCTACTTCAGGAATCTCTACAAACCACATTGCCGATGCATTGTTGAGGTGATCTGGTCAACTTCTTTGCAGTCAGATGACGGTCATGATTGCCTCTGTTCGGTAGCACCAGAAGTTGGGAGTATCGGGTCATGGCTGCACGGGTGCTCATGGTGGAGGACGACGACCGCGTCCGTGCCGCGCTCCGACTCGCGTTGGAGGATGAGGGATACGAGGTCGATGAAGCGGCATCAGCCGAGGTCGCGCTGGCGCGACTGCGGTCTCGGATGCCGGACGTGATGATCGTCGATTTGATGCTCGGCGAGATGGACGGGTTCACCTGCATTCGCGAGGTGCGTCGTGATCATGACGTCCCGATCATCGTTGTCAGTGCGCGCGACGACACCCATGATGTCGTCGCCGCGCTGGAGGCAGGGGCTGACGACTACGTCACAAAGCCTTTCGAGATCAAAGAACTAACCGCCCGCATCAGGGCTCTCCGCCGTCGTGCCTCCACAAGTTCGGATCGCTCGGAGCCGCAAGATTTGACTCTCGACGCCGACCCGACAGGTCCACTGGTCCTGTCCCAAACGAGCGGCACTGTGTGCCGAGGGGATACCGAGCTGCATTTGACCCTGACCGAGTTCAGGCTGCTGTGTGAACTCGCAGCGGCACCGGGTCGTGTGCATAGTCGTAATCTCTTGCTTGAGCGTGTATGGGACCGAGGATTCTTTGGCGATGAACGCATTGTCGACGTCCACATTCGACGTCTACGCACCAAGATCGAACAGGATTCCTCAGATCCACGAATCATCGTGACCGTGCGCGGCTTGGGCTACAAGCTCAATGTCCTCGACTAGACCACGTCGCGGAACCCTTGGCCTGCGCGGCCGAGTCGTTGTCTCGTTTTCGGTCGGCGCCGGCTTTATCTCTCTCATCATCGCCATCTCGGTGTTCACCCTGAGTCGCAGCTACATGCTCAACCAGCGCGAACGCTCGGCAGAACGGCAGGCATCTACCCACGCGGCGTTTGTACGTAACTCACTCAGCGCTCCCGATGCCTCGGCCGGGCGGCTACTCGCCACGCTTGAAACGCCCGTCGACACGTTCCTGCTGATGTACTGGAACCAGGAGTGGTTCTCCAGCGAGCCAAACGTCGGGCCAACAGATTTGCCCGCTGGGCTCTATGCCCAAACCAGCACTACGAAGACCGAGTCGCCGCTGACCGTGCACACGAGCTTTCATGGCCAGCCCTACCTCGCCATCGCGATCCCGCTTGACGACAAAGGTGCCACACTCTACGAACTCGCACCCCTTCTCGAACTGCAAGCCACCCTTCGGGTTCTCCGTATTGTCCTCGGTGTCTGTGCCGCTGCTGCGGCTTTAGGCGGTGCCGGACTAGGATTATGGGCCAGTCGACGCGTCTTGACACCGCTACATCAACTTGGCGAAACATCCGCTCGGATTGCTGGTGGCGACCTGGACAGTCGCCTGCCGCCAACCGGTGACCGTGAGTTGATCACCATCGTCGACTCGTTCAACAGCATGGTCGACTCGCTACAACAACGGATCGAGCGCGAACGCCGATTCTTCGGCGATGTCAGTCACGAACTTCGTACGCCGCTGACCACGCTCATCGCGAGTGTCGGCGTGCTCGTTCGTCATTCGTTCGATCTGCCAGACCGATCGCAGCGTGCGCTGTCCCTGATCACGGCGGAGCTGGACCACCTCCGAAGACTGCTCGACGACTTACTTGCGCTGGCCCGAATAGAGGCGGGGCTGCACCAGGACCCGTTAGAGCAACTGTCTCTTGAAGAGTTGCTGACCAACACGATCGAGTCTCTCCGGCATCCGGCAGAGCTGTTGGAAGTCGAGGCCGACAGCGTCGTCAGCGGGCGCAAGAAAGCGCTTGAGCGAGCATTCCTCAACCTGATCGCCAACGCAGACCGCCACGGCGACGGATTGACGAAGGTGACGCTGACGTCCGACGTCAGCTCGCGCACCGCGGTCATATTCGTCGATGACAGCGGACCAGGAGTCTCGGAAGAAGATCGAACACGGATATTCGAACGGTTCGCTACCGGGCATACGAGCCGCAAAACCGTGTCAGGCACGGGTACGGGACTTGGGCTGGCGCTGGTGACCGAGACGGTCGCCGCTCACGGGGGCGGTGTCACATGCACGACGAGCCCCTTCGGTGGCGCCCGTTTCGTCGTGACCTTGCCCGCTATTGACGAGCCGCGAGCAGACAGCAGACCTGGCTCAGAACCGTAATGCGACCGCAAAGAAGCCGACCAGATCACCTCAACATCTCTGCGCCACTGTCGTAGGTGACCGAGTTCGTCGGCGAACGTAGCCGTAGTCGTGCGGAGAGCCCATGAGGACAAAATTCCCCAGCGGAGCTAAAGACAAGATGGTTCCGACAAACCCAATTCAGAGCAAGATCGTCCGTGGTTAGTGCGCGGGTGAGTGACTCCTCTCGCGTGATCTCCATCGCTGCCCCTACGCTTGCAACTCAGGCAGCGATATGGCGTCTTGCTCACGAAACCGATAACTCGAACGCATACCTGCTCTGGTGCACCGACTACTTCGACCAGTCATTAATTGCGTGGATCAACGGTCAACTGGCTGGTTTCGTTGTCGCCGGCGAGCTTCGATCCGGATCTGACACCGCCAGAATCGTCGATATCGCTGTCTCAGCCAGCTTTCGGAGATCGTTTATCGTCCCCCCGCTACTCGACCAACTCGTCACGAAGCTGGTCGGGCGCGGAATTTCATATGTTGAGTCGGTGCTCAAATCGACTGACTCGGACCTGCGGACCGACCTGCAGTCTCTCGCTGACAGGTGGCAAGCCGCAGTCGATATTTCGGACAGTCAGGACCCCAACGCTCCCGCGACGACCGCGTTCAAGGTGGGTCCTCTCCGTCGTCGGTCGAGCGAGGTCCTCACTCGACCGACGGAGTTACCGTGAGAATCTGCTACGCCACCTTTCGAGGTGCAGTCAGTGGCTGTCCAACGCGAACGGCGCAAGCTGAGCACAGTTGGTCCGAGTGAGGCGCACGCTTGACCTCACCGCTTCCAGCGGCGACTGGCGCTGATCCAGTGCAAACGTCAGGGCGTAGTACGTCACGAACAGCAGGATGACCTCGGCGAACAATGTCAGTAGAATCGTCACAAGCGCAAGGATTCTCAACCCGATCCCGCCGCCCTCTGTTAACCGACCGGCGATCCCCGCGCCGATCAGTACCGGGAGCAGCGCGATAATCCAGACGAGCACCGCCGTTGCCCGAGCACGCAGCTGTGCACCCCCCAAGAACTCACCGAGGGTCGGTGTTCGGCCGGCGACCTCGTGGATCGCCCCCTGCGTCACGACGATCCACGAAACGGGTCCCCAGACGAAGGTCACCTGCACAAAACTCTCCACCCAGGACGTCACTCGAGTCAGACCCTGAGTAATCGACAAGTCGAACCACAGCGTGCAAATAACCCACCGTGGCGCGTTGTCCTTGAACCTTGTCCAGCCGTACTTGAAGGCTGCGCGCAACTCGACCTGCGGGCCGCCAGGCGGAGATGAAGCCAACGAACTGTCGGTCATCGATCGTTCATGTCAGCGCGGAACGTCACGCAGCAACCTTCACACTACGTTGATCTCGCTGGGCCCGGGAATACCCCAGGTCAGCGCCGCGACGACGGAAATGCAAAGACATTAAGCAACTGTCGGCGCACTTGATGCACTGCAGCGGCGACCGCCTCAAAGAAAGCGACTGCGCATCGTCATGAGGCCGCAAAGAAACCACCCGGTCGATCGAAATACGGACGATGAAGTCTGGTTGGCAATGCGAAAACCAGAAGGAATCATGGACCCTGACCAACCGACAGTGATTTCAGCAGATGTCGTCATTGCGGCTCCCACAGCCTCCGATGGCAAACGCATGTGGCGAATCGCCAACGACGCGGCATCACTCGATCTCAACTCCTCCTACGCGTATCTGCTGTGGTCCAGCCACTTCAGCGCGACATCGGCCGTCGCTAAGGTCGGCGACCAAGTGATCGGTTTTGCGACCGGATTCATTCCGCCGGATCAGCCCGACTCGCTCATGATCTGGCAGATCGCCGTTGACGAACAGTTTCGAGGAAGAGGTATTGGGCTGGCGCTTCTTGACTCAGTGTTGAAACGCAACAGGCACCGAACGCAGTGGCTCAAGGCGACCGTGGGGCGCTCCAACACCGCGTCCGCGGCGTTGTTCACCGCCTTCGCCGACCAGCACCTCGCGATTCTTTCGCGAACGTTGATCTTTTCGACCGCGGACTTCCCCGATTCGCATGAGCCAGAAGAGCTTTATGTCATCGGCCCCTTCAATGATTGAAAGGAAGCGCAACCAGCGATGATCGTGCGCTCGATCGATCAAATCTCCGGCACGGACAGGACCGTCAAGGCCAAAACATGGGAAAGCCGACGGCTGATCCTGGCCCGCGACCGTGTTGGATTCTCACTGCACGACACAGTTCTCTACGCCGGAACGACGACGGATATGTGGTACGCGAACCACGTCGAAGCGGTCTACTGCGTCGCGGGGTCCGGGCAACTCATCAACAAGGAAACAGGCGAGACCTACGACATTGCGCCCGGGACGATGTACCTGCTCAACGGCAATGAACGGCACACCTTGACCTGTCACACCGACCTCAACATGGTGTGTGTTTTCAACCCTCCGCTCGCCGGCCCCGAAACCCACGATGCGAACGGCACGTATCCGTTGATGACTGAGTCGGTCAGCGAGGTCGCGAGCTGATGCTGACGACGACGGCTGATCGATACCCGACCAGGGTCCCCGTCCCAAAGCCATCAACCCCACGAACCGACCCAACAGTTTGGGGTTCGCAGCCGGGCCCGCTCGACCGACGCACGCTGATCCGGCATAGCACCACTGGGTACTCGGTCCATCAGAACCTGTTCAGTGCGGACGAGCTCAGCAGTTACGCCGCCGCCGCCCGGGGGCTGATCGACAAACCTCTCCTGCGGCACGACCCGCGAGTCATCCGTGAAAAGTCATCGCTGCAGGTCCGTTCGATCTTCGAACCTCACAAGCTGGACGAGTCGATTGCGCACCTCGTTCGGGATCCCCGGCTCCTCGATCGTGCCCGACAGATACTGGGTTCCGAGGTCTATGTGCACCAATGCCGAGTGAACTACATGCCCGGATTCACCGGGCAGGGATTCTATTGGCACTCCGATTTCGAGACCTGGCATGCCGAAGATGGCATGCCTGCGCCTCGCGCGGTCTCGGCATCTATCGCTCTCACCGAGAACTTCCCCTACAACGGCAGCCTGATGGTCATGCCGGGCTCACATCGGACGTTCGTCCCATGCGTCGGCTCCACCCCCGCCGACAACTTCCGCCAATCCCTTCGAGAACAGACCATCGGCGTGCCCTATCCAGGCTCCATCGCCGCGTTGGCCAGTGAATGCGGAATTGATCAGTTCATCGGACCTGCTGGTTCGGTGCTCTTCTTCGACTCGAATCTCATGCACGGATCGGGGAACAACATCACCCCATTCCCCCGCTCGAACATCTTCATCGTCTTCAACAGCATCGAGAACCTGCTCGTCGAGCCATTCGCAGCGCCAAGGCCGCGGCCCAACTTCATTGCCAACCGCGACTTCCGCCCACTCACGTCCATCGACAGCTGAACGAGGATCGATAACCCGATGTCCACTGCAATTGTTGAACCCACGATCTTCGAATCGCTCGAGTCTCAAGTCCGTAGCTACTGCCGCAACTGGCCGGCTGTGTTCGAGACAGCGCAAGGCTCGTGGATCACCGACACAAACGGCCAAAAGTATCTCGATTTCTTCGCGGGCGCCGGGGCTCTCAACTATGGCCATAACAACCCGATGCTGAAGAAGGCGTTGCTCGACTACCTGTCGGCCGACGGCATCACCCACTCGCTCGACATGTCGACAGTGGCGAAACAGGACTTCCTCGTCGCGTTTGAACAGAACATCCTGAAACCTCGCGGGCTCGAGTACAAGGTTCAGTTCCCCGGCCCGACGGGAACGAACGCCGTCGAGTCCGCGCTCAAACTCGCGCGCAAAGTAACCGGCCGTGAATCCGTTATCAGCTTCACCAACGCCTTCCACGGCATGACCTTGGGCTCACTCGCGGTCACCGGCAACTCCATGAAGCGCGCCGGCGCCGGCGTTCCGCTCGTTCATGCGACGCCGATGCCGTACGACAACTACTTCGGCGGGACCATGGTGGACTTCCACTGGTTCGAGAGGGTCCTCGACGATTCCGGGTCGGGACTGAATCAGCCCGCCGCGGTGATCGTCGAAACCGTACAAGGCGAGGGCGGAGTCAACGTCGCACGACCGGAATGGCTCCGCGGCCTCGCGGACCTGTGCAAATCTCGCGGCATTCTGCTGATCGTCGACGACGTGCAGATGGGGTGCGGTCGCACGGGCCCATTCTTCTCGTTCGAGACCGCGGGGATCGAACCGGACATCGTGACGTTGTCCAAATCGATCAGCGGATACGGACTGCCCATGGCGCTGACACTTTTCAAGCCCGAACTGGATGTCTGGTCGCCCGGTGAGCACAACGGAACTTTCCGCGGTCACAACCCCGCGTTCGTCACTGCACGCGTAGCGATTGAGGAGTATTGGAGCGATCGCGTATTCGAGACCTCCACGACGTCACGCGGCAACATGATCCACGGCGTCCTCGAGGGAATCGCAAACCGATTCGAAGGGCTGACGGTGAGAGGCCGGGGATTCGTGCAGGGTCTTGCGTTCGAGACGCCGGCACACGCCGCGCGCGTCTGCCAGCTCGCGTTCGAGAACGGGCTTCTCGTCGAGACCTCCGGACCCGATGACGAGGTCGTCAAACTTCTGCCGCCGTTGACGATCTTCGAGGATGAGCTTGTCCTCGGCCTCAGCATTCTGTCCGATGCCATTAGCGAGGTGGTTGATGCGGCGTGACACATCCGCGCAGACAGCGCTGCGATTGAGCCAGATCGCTGTAGTTGTGGCGGCAGCATTCAGCGCCTTGAGCGTCTGGAGTTGGAGGAACTCTCGCGGTGCTTCGTGCTGCCAGCGCCACGGAGTCGAACGTCAGAGATTGACGGCGCGGGCTTCTACACTCTGACCGTCTGGCTGCGGCCGCGAATTGAGCACTGCGGACCCGCGTGACGTCGTCGATGATGACGTGCATGCTTGCGAACCAGTTCCGCCTCGACCTCGACACTGTGATCGCCACCGTGCTGGTGACCACCGCGATGTACGCCGTTTACCTGTTGCTGTCTCGGGTGACCGGCTCGCGGGGGTTGAGCAACTACGCACCGTTTGATTTCGCGGCCTTCGTCGCGGTGGGAGCGATCATCGGTCGGACCGCGCTGCTCCAAGTTCCGACTCTGGGTGTCGGAGCGACGGCGCTCGTCACCCTGTTCGTTCTTCGTGCACTGTTGGGCGTCATCGCGATGACATCAGCCGGCGATCGATTCCTCAATGGCAGCCCGATTCTTCTCGGAATGGGCGGCGAGCTGGATCGGCAGGCGCTGCGACGGGCCCATGTCCACGAGCATGACGTCCGCCAGGCACTCCGCCGCGCAGGTGTCCAGCGGCTGGAGGACATGGAGTACCTCATTCTCGAACGAAACGGAATGATCAGCGTCCTGCGTGGAGAGGTCGAGCCGTGGCTACTCGCGGACGTACGGTCACGCGAGTAGCCACCGCTTTCTCAGCCGAAGAACGCGTCGATCGCGTACTGGTCGGGCCGGTGGTAGGTCCGCACGATCTTTCCGTCGCGGATCTGGTGGGCAAGCGTCTCGACGCAGTCGAGGGTTCGGCCGTCGCGTTCGGCGCGCACACGCTGGACCTGGACGGCGCCCCATTCGCTGCCAAGAATGTCGATGAGTTCCAGCGTGAGAGTGCCGCCGCTCAACTCGTAGGATTTGGCGAGGAACCCGATGATGGCGTCGGGGCCGGTGTAGGTGCCGGCCACCGCCGACGTTCCGGGCAGGTCCCAGACGGCGTCGTCGGCGAAGCTTGCACCGACGGTCTCGAGGTCGCCGCGCCCGAAGGCTTCAACCATGGTGCGGGCGAGTGCGGCGTTGCTGGTGGCGGTCATTTTTTGTCTCCTTCGAGGTGGTGAACCAACACCTTCAGCCTGCCCATCGGCGCGCGTGACGGGTACCCGCCGTGCGGCGGGTTTTACAGCGGGTACTGAACGGACAGACCCGCCAGCTGCGTGCGATTTTCGTGTCCGGTCTTTGCCAGCAGCGACTCGACGTACCCCTTCACCGTGCTCGAGGCGAGGTACAACTGCTCGGCGATCTCGGCGTTGGTGAGGCCGTTGGCCACCAGCCGTAGGACGTCCACCTCACGGCTGGTCAAGCCAAGAGCGGCTAGCTCTGGGGGCACGGTCGAATGGCCGCGTCCAGCCCGGCGCGTGCGAACGCCGGCCTTTCGTCCCAGCGCGCGACAAGCGTTCACACACGCTTCGAATCCGTGCGACGACAGCACTTCGGCCGCTTCGGTCAACCAATCGGCTGGGCTTCCCCAGCCGTCCCGTACCGCGGCTTCGGACAGGATGCGATAGCCGAGCGCTCGATATACCGCGAAATTCGGCACCTGGCGGAACGCTCGTTCGGCCAGCTCCACCGCCTGTGAGGCAGCCGTCGCATCTCCGGCGCGGGCGATGGCCACCGCCTGAGCGAGGTGCCACAGCCCGTCTGGACCCGGCGCCACTCGCAGCTGTGGGGTGTCGGTTTCCAGTCGCGCTCGGGTTCCGCCGTCGTTCTCGAGGTCGTAGACAGTCGATAGCAGCGGCCATAGGTACCACGGCGGGAGTGGGGTGACCTGGCCGATCGAACGCAGACATGAGATGGATTCCCGCCACAGTTCGAAAGCCTCAGACCGCGACTCGGCGAGCAGTGCCGCCAAACCGCGGCACGTCCCCAAGGCGACGCCGAGCACTTCCAGATCACCGTCGGCGAGCGCGACTGCCGTATCGGCAGCTTCCCGAGCGCTCTTTCGATCACCAGCAGCCACATGGGCCTGGCCGATGAGATTCCACGACCATGCCACTTGTCGACGAGCACCGATGGTTTGTGCCCAGTTGAGGCAACGGCGAGCAGCTTCCAGGGCAGGCGGGCCTTCGAAACGGACACCGTGCAGGGCGGCGATGTGAAATTCGACCGCAGACAACAGTCCCGGCGCGCCGGCGGCAATCGCAGCATCGCGGGCAACGTACAACGGCTGTACCGACAGGTCACGCAGCTGATCTATGGTCGCAAGTTCGTGCAGTGCATGTGCTTTCCGTAGCGCTGAACCGATGAGCTCAGCCTTCGCCCGGGCGAGACCGAACCATCTGAGCGCTTCCCCAAGGTCCTGGCCGCGGGCGATCCGGCCCAGAACCTCGGCTGCCTCACACACCGCGGCTGCGTCCAGATCGTTTGACACGACAGCTCGCGCGATCGCAGCGGCGTCATCGACGCGGCCGCGCTCAAGTGCAATGAGCGCGGACAAACTCGCTGCAGACGGGCTCGGCCAGGACGGTCCCAACTCGTTGATCAGGTACTCGGCGCGTTCCCAGTTCCCGGCGTTGGCGAGTGCCTTCGCGGCGGTCAATTTCGCCCGCTGAACGCGTGAACGATCGGCGCCGACAGCATGAAGTTGCGCGACGAGGGTGTCTGCTTCGAGTTCGGTGCGGTCGGCGTTTCCGCTCATGGCGAGGGCTTCGGTCAGTGCTGCGCGGTGATCGATCGTTCGCTCGGAGACAGGCTCGATCTCAACCGCGCGATCGAACAGCGAAACGGCCAGCGAGGGCAGCCCACGGTCAAACGCGGAACGACCGGCAGCATGGAACATCCGCGCCGCAGTTTCGTCATCGCCTGCGCCAACAGCGAGGGTGGCCGCGGTTTCGAGGTCCCCATTTGCCTCCAGCGCTGCCGCGAATTGTCGCGATAGCGGCCGCAACCGCACCGGGTCAGCCAGAGCCAGGACGGCGTCCCGCACGAGCGCGTGCGTGAACTCGAGGCGCCATGAGCCGGGCTCAGGCTTCAAGAGTCCGGCGGTCAGTCCGGTGTCGAGGCAGCGTCGGGCGTCGCGTTCGTCGAGTCCGAGGGTCGTAGAGAGGATCGTTCGATCGAACCGCCGACCCAGCAGGGCCGCCGCATCGATGAACCCGCGTACTTCGGACGGAAGGCCGTCGAGTCGGGCGCGGACGTGTTCAAGGACCGAACGTGGAACCGGCACCTCCGACGGTACATACGTCCACATCGCGTCGTCCCGCACGAGATCCCCACGAGCCTGTAGTGACGTCAGCATTTCCTCGATGAGCAACGGGACGCCCTCGGCTCGTTCCAATAATTCGAGCAACTGAGCGGGAACCTGCTCAGTGCCGAGGCAATCGGCCGTGAGCGCGCGAACGCCCGCGCGGTCAAGAGGCGCGAGTGCGATGACGTCCATGCTGCGGCGGGCCGACAAACGCTGGACTATCGCCATTGCTGGAGAGTCGTCGCGGGCCGTGACGACCATCGCGATGTTGCACGACTGAGCTGCGTCGGCGAGGTACTCGACGACGTCCAATGTGACGGGATCAGCCCAATGCAAGTCCTCGATGATCAGTGCTTTCGGAGCACGACTTCCGGCGCTGAGGAGGAGCCCGATCAACGCCTCGCCGATGTGCAATGGGAGCGGCGTCTCCATATCGGAGGGAACATTCGTTGCGACTAGCGCGTGAAGTCCGTTGCGGTACATCGCAAGTGCAGGATCGTCAACCTTTGCACCACGTCGCACGAGGCTGGCAGCGATCTCCGCCAGTGGCCGTAGGGGCGGGCTCGGTGGTGGCGTCCCTCTGCCGATGACCACTCGCGAGATGTCCGAAAGCGCCGCCCGTACGACGGCGGACTTGCCGATTCCGGGGGCTCCGGTGACGGCTAGGGCCCGACCGGCTTGCTCATGCTCGAGTGTCGCGGCGACCCGGTGACGGTCGGCATCACGTCCGACGATTGTTCTCGCTCGCATCAGAGAAGTATGGCCATGGCGGGTTTACGCCGCGTCTCGGCTCATGATCCATGCTCGAATCAGTTCTCGCAGTGCATCGGTTTTGGCGGCGATGTCGGCGGAGTTCGTGAACTTCGCGACCCGCGAGAACTCCCCCGTGCCTTCCAAGAGTCCCGCGGGATCAGGCTTGCGATGAATTGGAATTGACGTATTAGCGGTTGTTCAGTTGCTTCGCCAGGAGCGTGACGTCCTTAGACATCGCCCGGCGCATCGCGAGCTGCATTACTGGAGCTGCGACAGCGGCGAAGCCGGTCGGATTGCCACGGTTCCGTAGCCGCATCAGGGTGCCGCCGCCATCTGCCGGTTGCCAACTGTAGGTCGTTTCCATAGCGAACGGACCGTCGGTGGTTCGCATGACGAGCCGCTGGTTCGCCACCAGTTCGACGACTTGATAGGTGTACGACAATCGGCGCCCCAGAAAGCGGGCCTCGAAGTCCATCTGCGACCCAACCCGCACCGGCGGTTTGGTACGCCACCGCACGGATCTGATGTTGGCGTACCAAGCCGGCGCGTTAGAGGGATCACCTGCATAACCCGCGACCTCTTCGACAGGCCGGTCGATCACCGCTTCAACAGTGACATCGACGTTCACGACATCGCCTCGCTTTCCAGTGGCGTCTGCAGGTATCGGCTCTAAGAACAGCAGTCCCTGCGTTCATCTTCGCTCGGTACAGCTGATCGAACTCACCCACCGCGAATATCCGTCGCCGGGTCAGCGCACAGCATGCGACCAGAGGGACTCGGGGCGACGGCTGGGACCTAGCTCGCCGACCAATGTGCGTCCGTACGCGGCGCGAAGCGTACCGCTTTCGGCGCAGACCAAGTAGACAGGAACGGTGCGCGCACTCATTTCGGGATCCAGCATCGCGGGTCCGGTAGCCGCCTATTGGCTCACACGTAACGGATTCGACGTCACTGTCGTGGAGCGTGCCTCCCAGCTGCGCAAGACGGGTGGCCATGCGGTCGATCTGTTCCGTCCTGCCATGGACATCGCCGATCGCATGGGAGTTTCCGCTGAGGTCGAATCGCGGGAGACCGGCACCGATCGCTTGACTGTCTACCGGCAGGGCAGCGGCCGACTGGATTGGTGCGCAGAATGTCAAGAATGGGCGGCCGCGGCTTGCGGCTTCACGACGCTTACGTCCTGCCGGAGTACAGTCGCCCGATTTCCGGCAACGGACTCGACTGACCAAGGAAATCCTGGTGAGCTTGCCCCTGGCCGACAATTGCGGCATCTTTACCAGCGGGTGCGCCGGGAAGTCTGGTCGGCAGATCGATCCCTGCCGGGGGTCGGTGACTTCGTTGACCGCTGGAGTCGGCTGTGGCACTTGTTTTCGCGTTCGGTGTTGTCCTGTTGGTGAGCGTTTCCCTGTCGGGGTTGGCTGCTCGCACGGTCCTGTCGACCGCACTGCTTTTCCTCGTTGCCGGTGCCCTCATCGGGCCGGGCGGGCTCAATGTGGTGAGCATCGGACCAAACGATCCACTCGTGGTGACGTTGGCGGACATCGCCTTGTTCACGGTGCTCTTCACCGATGGCCAGCGTGCGAATCTTCGCGCCTTGAAACTGAACTGGCGGTTGTCTGGGCGCGCTCTGGGCTTGGCGATGCCGTTGACAATGGTGGGTATCGCGATTCCCGCTCATTTCCTGGCGGGCTTGGACTGGCCGACCTCGCTGCTTGTCGGAGCGATCCTGTCCCCCACCGATCCGGTCTTCGCGGCCGCCCTTGTCGGGCGTTCGGATATTCCGGCGCGGCTGCGCGGACTGCTGAATGTCGAATCCGGACTGAACGACGGTTTGGCCCTTCCGCTCGTGTTGATATTTCTGGCGACCGCAGCTCACGAGAAGTCTGAACTCGGCACCGTAGGAGTGGAGCTGCTGGGTGGACTCGCGCTGGGCATTGTGGTTCCAGCGGTTGTCGCGTTGGCGTGGCGAACCAAGATCTTGACTGCCGAGCCGCGTTTACAGGCGCTGGGTCCGGTCGCGATCGCGGTGGTCGTCTACGGCGGCTGTCATCTCACGCATGCGAATCCGTACCTTGCCGCATTCGCTGCAGGGTCGACCCTCGCGACCCTGGATCATGTGGCTGCCGAACAATTTGAACCGTTCGGTGAGCTTCTCGCGGAGTTGACCAAGTTCGCGGCCTTGCTGGTGTTCGGGGCACTGATCACTCCGGATCGGTTGTCGCACTTGAGCATCGGTGCGTGGGCGGTCGCCGTTGTCGCGATCGTCTTGGTGCGCCCGGCTTCAATGCTGCTGTCGTTGTTGTGGACGCAGTTGCCGTATCGGGAGCGCGTCACCGCGGCATGGTTCGGTCCGAAGGGGTTCGCGTCCGTTGTGTATGGACTCTTGGCCCTGCAGTCGGGTATTCCCTCCAGTGAGGTCGTGTTCGACTTGGTTGCGGTCACGATCGCAATGTCAATCGTGCTGCACTCCTCGACTGACGTGCCGGTCGCACGAGCGCTACGAATCGAACCGCCCGACAACCTGCCGACAGGACGAGTCGATCCCGAGGTCGATGCCGGCGAGGCCCCGAGCCGCGATCGGGTCGAAACGTGAGGTTTTCGTCGTAGTGTTGCCCTGTGCGTGCTCACCAGATCGCCGAGACATACCCGGCGGTCGTATCGCTCGATTCCGACGCGTTGGACGCGGTCCGACTGCTCGCCGGGCACCGATTGCCCGGCCTGCTGATCACCGACGCCAAGGGGCGTCCAGCTGCCGTGCTCCCGGCCTCCCAAGTGGTGCGATTTCTCGTACCGGGCTACGTGCAGGACGACCCGTCACTGGCCGCTGTACTCAACGAATCGATGGCCGACCGAGTTGCCGACAAGCTGACTGGAAAAACGGTACGCGCGATGATGCCCAAGGACCTCAAAGAAGTTCCCTCGGCCCAGTTCGACGACACCATCGTCGAGGTTGCCGCGCTGATGGCGCGCAACCGCTGTCCCTTGATCGCCGTGGTCGAGGACAAGAAACTGATCGGCGTGATCACGGCCTCACGGCTCCTCGAAGTCGCACTCGCTCCACACTGATCACGAACGTGCACTCGGAGGTGGCGCCGTGACCGCGGTCGCAGTCGTCGTCTTCGTCATCTCCTACCTGTTGATCGCGACCGAGCGAGTCCCGAAGGTCGCGGCCGCATTGGGCGGTGCGGCTGTCGTACTGGCGGTGGGGATCGTCGAATCGACCGACGCTTTCTACTCGCACGACACCGGGATCGACTGGGACGTTGTATTCCTGCTCCTCGGGATGATGATCATCGTCGGAGTTCTCCGCCAGACGGGTGTTTTCGAATACACGGCGATCTGGGCCGCCAAGCGAGCGGGTGGGTCACCGATACGGGTGATGATCCTGCTCGTCTTGATCACCGCGGCTGCATCCGCGCTGTTGGACAACGTGACGACAGTCCTGCTCATTGCTCCGGTGACTTTGCTGGTGTGCGACCGGCTCGGGATCAAACCAGTGCCCTTTCTGATCGCTGAGGTGCTGGCCTCGAACATCGGTGGTGCGGCAACGCTGATTGGTGATCCGCCGAACATCATCATCGGAAGTCGGGCGGGGCTGACATTCAACGATTTCCTCGTTCACATGACACCGATCGTGGCGATCGAGCTCGCTGTGTTCACGCTGATTCTGCCGAGATTGTTCCGTGGGTCGTTCGACGCCAATCCCGAGCGAGTTGCCGATGTGATGACCCTCAATGAGCGCGAAGCGATCCGCGACCCGCGACTCTTGGTCAAGTGCGGTGTCGTGCTGGTTGCCGTGTTCACCGCCTTCATCGGCCACTCCGCAATCCACATTGCGCCCTCGGTGGTGGCGTTGATCGGCGCCGGTGTGCTCGTCGTGATCTCGAAAGTCGAGCGCCAGGACTACCTCGCCAGCGTCGAATGGGAGACCCTCATCTTCTTCGCCGGCCTATTCATCATGGTCGGTGCGCTGGTCAAAACCGGCGTCATCGGTGACCTCGCCCGATTGGCCGCGGAGGCCACGGGCGGCAACGCTTTGATCGCAACAATGCTCATTCTCGTCGTCTCAGCACTGCTGTCTGGGGTCATCGACAACATTCCCTACGTCGCCACGATGAGTCCGCTCGTCGCCGATCTGACCGCCGACATTTCGGATCCAACTAAGGCGCACGCTCTCTGGTGGGCGCTGACGATCGGTGCCGACTTTGGTGGCAACCTCACCGCCGTCGGTGCCAGCGCCAACGTCGTGATGCTTGGAATCGCCGCACGCGAAGGCGCACCGATCAGCTTCTGGGAATTCACCAGAAAGGGCGCTCTCGTCACCATCATCACGATCGGTGTTGCCGCGCCCTACCTGTGGCTGCGCTACTTCGCGCTGGCTTGAACCCGAAAACGCCATCGCGCCGCGCAGTCTCACTATGTCAACGGGCCAATGCGGTACCCGCTGGCTCCGGTGTCCGCGGACGTCGATTCTTCGCATGCAGCCCCGAGCCAATGTGCAACTGTGCGGCTCGCCACTGGTGCGCTGTCCTTTTCCGACCCTTCAATCTCGATCCGTACGAACCGGATCTGGTGGCGTCGGCGCATTCGCTGAACGAGATTGAACAGCAACAGCTCTCGTAATCGGGAATCAGCATGACCAGAAGAAACAGCGAGGGCGAGGACAGTGAGTTCGTCCGGTTGCGACAGCAGCCGCCGACCCACAATGCACGCGACGGCCACTTCATCGACACGGGCGATCAAGGAACTTTCGGCGTAGTCGATGCACCACAGCAGATAGACAGCGGAACTATCCGCCGCGTGCGCAAGCTGCCAAACCGTATCTCGCTCCTCTACAGAAGGTTCGACATACTCGTAAAGGCGATCCGGGCCGCTCATGGGTGCTCGTTCCAATGCGCGGAAGCCCAGCTGCAGCGGTGGTCGTTAAGCATGCCGGATCACTTCCAGAGGTCGAGGTCTCTCGGGATTGGCATATCGCCAACACCGACGCCGACCAGACTTCCCGGCACACCACGTGTCGAAGTCGGCACGCTCTTCGAAACAATAGACGTCCCAACAGCTTCGACTATGCAGGTTCGGTCACAACGACACACGGTGATGTGCACGCCGTCATCGCGTCACCAGACGGGAATCTCGACACCGCGTTCAGTCGCGGGTCGCGGACCCAGGATCCGTCGTTCCGCGCTGGTGATCGGCCGGTCGTTGATGGACGCTTCGCGGCGGCTCATGAGGCCGCTGGGATCGAATTCCCATAGTTCGTTTCCGTAGCTGCGCCACCATTGACCGCGGGCGTCATGCCACTCGTACTGGAATCGGACGGCTATGCGGTTGTCACTAAATCCCCACAGATTCTTCCGCAGGGCGTAGTCCTGCTCGCGCTGCCATTTCGCCGTCAAGAATTCGATGATGTCCGGCCGCCCGCTGATGAAGGTGTCGCGGTTTCGCCATATCGAGTCCGGGGTGTAGGCGAGTGCCACTCTTTCGGGATCACGGGTGTTCCAGGCATCCTCTGCGGACTGAACTTTCTGTAAAGCGGTCGAGAGATCGAACGGTGGGAACGGCGGACGTGACTCGGTCATGGACAGTCCTTAGTCGGTGAGCGCGGGGTTGCGCGGGTACGGGCGGTGGGCGGTCTCGTGGGCGGGAAGGAGGTATCCGGCGACGATCTGTTGCGGAGTGAACGTGGCTATGCGGCCGGTGCGGCCGTCGTCGCCGGGTCGGCCGATCTCGCCCCATTCGATTTCACTGGTGCCGTGAAGGTGGAGGGTCTCGCCGGTCGTGAAGTCGCAGAACAGGAGTGCCGCTTCAGAGTCGACAGCGACGTTGCCGAGCGAGTTGAACATGTTGTTGCCCGGGTAGTCCGGCCACCACAGGTGGTCGCGGCCCGCGCGAACGAAACCCGGTGGGCCTCCTCGGTGTGAAGCGTCGGTTCCTCGTCCTGGGTTGCTCGTGCCAAGGAAGAAGGTATCGGCCCGGCGGATCAACGCGACATCCCGCGGCCGGAGGTGGACACCCCGGTAGTGGCTCGAGAGTTTGGACAGTTCGTTCCCTGAACTCGGTTCGAGCGCTCGTTGCTGAATGTATTGCGGGCAGTTTCCATAGGCTTGCTCGACGGTGATCGTCAGTGCGACCGTCGTGGAATGGGTGAGCGTGCCGTTGATGCGAACGCGGCGCCGGGCGGCGAACTCAACGACAACGATTCCGACGAGTTGGTCGGGCGGCAGTCCATGAAGGGGGTCTGCCTCCGGGAACGTCGCATGGATCGTGAGCTCACTCGCGCTCGTCACATTGAGGAATCCATGCCGTCCGGTCAGCGGCGATGCCCACAGTCGCCCCGCTGAATCCCGCGCAGTGATGACCGCGAAGGTGCTGTTGGCGAGGAATCCGGTGATTCCGCCACGCAGTTCTACCGGCTGCATCATCCCGACCAGGCGCTCGGCCTCGCGGCGTACTCCGGCTTTGTGTTGGATAGCCAGTTCGCCGGCATGGAATCCCACGTCGGCGAACTTGCGCGTCGTCATCGTCTTTCCTTCGGTTCGAGAGCTCAGAGGGAGACGACAGGCCAGTCGTTCTCGACGTTGGCCAGGATGTTGAAGTAGTTCGTGAGGATGTTCAGCGCCAGGTTGGCGACCACCTCACCGATCTCCTTGTCCGTAACTCCCGCGGCGCGTGCCTGTGCGATCACGGCCTCGGGGACATCACCCCCGTCCGCAGCGATCGCATTCGACAGGGTCAGCAGAGCCGTGATGTGCGAGTCGTTCGACTCGGCGTTGCGCGCGGCGGCGAGTTCGGCCTCGGAGACCTTCGCGAGGTTGCCGCCGATGAAGGTATGAGCGGACAAGCAGTACTCGCACCCGTTGAGCTGTGCCGTGGCGATGGCGAGGCGCTCCCGCACGCCGGCGGAGAGAGTGCCGCTGCCGACTGCGCCGGCGAGCGCGAGGTAGCTCCTGAGCAGGGCGGGGCTGTTGGCCATGACCTTCGTCATGTTCGGAACCAGTCCGAACGCTTCTTTGACTTGGGTGAGCAGTTCGGCGGTGATGCCGGTCGCGTTGTCGGGCTCGATGGGAGTGATCGTGGTCGTCATGGGGAAGTCTCCTCGATAGTCCTAACGGATAGCGGACGGTGTATCCGTTAGAAACGGTCTATCACAGTTGTTCTAACGTATGCAAGCCTTCCTATCCGTGATAATCTGGATTCATGGCGGAGCAGTCGCGTATACACCTCTGGGTGCTTCCAGACGAGGCGATTCCGGTGCGGCTGATGAACACGATCTGGGCAGATACCGACGGCGTGCACGATGAACTCCAGGCCAGCGGTGACGTCGACGCATTCCTCGACACCGTGGGTATCGATCGCGCCGGCGAAACAGCGACGCCACCCGATCTCGAATCCGCCCGTGAACTGCGCGACGCCCTGCGTCGCCTGGCAGGCCACGTGACATCTGACAGTCGCGTAGCGGCGGCGTCAGCGATCGCCGACATCGATCGAGCGCTGAGCGTCGTGAATCGTGCAGCAACGGACTTACCCGCGCCTCAACTGGCGCTCACTGGGGACGTCTTGCGGCTGCAACGTCACGCGGAGCAGCGTCCAGTCAAGGCCAGACTCGCTCTCATCGCCCAAGACGCAATGCAGATGCTAACGGGAGACGTCGCGACGAACCTCCGCGCCTGCCACGCCCCCGGATGCGTGCTCTATTTTGTCAAATCCCACCCGCGTCGAGAGTGGTGCTCAGTCGCATGCGGCAACCGAGCCCGCGCGGCCCGGCACTACCAGAAGGTTCGATCGGAGCGATAGGCCAGACCGGATGCGTTGTTCAAGGCCGGCGTCGCTCAGGACCAGATCCACATCGACGCCGCCAGCGGAGCGAAAGCCTCCCGGCCCCACCTCGACCTCGTGCTGAACAAGATCGCCCGCTGCGGCGACACTATTGTCGTCACGCGTCTGGACCGGCTCGGCCGGTCCCTTCTGCACTTGGTTGAGCTGGCCGAGCAATTGCGTGAGCGCGGGATCGGACTCACAGTGCTTGAACAGGGCGTGGACACCTCCACGAGCGAGGGCCGCGCCATGTTTGGCATGCACGCGGTCCTGGCCGAGTTCCAGCGCGACCTGATCATCGCCAACACCCGCGACGGACTCGCGGCAGCCGCGCGCGCGGCCGCACAGGCGGACGCAAGCCGAAACTCACGCCCGCGCAGGTCGAGCAGGCCCAACGGCCGTACGACGAAGGTAACCACACCGCCGTCCAGATCGCCGAGATCCTCGGGGTCAAACGCGGCACCCTCTACGGTCACCTCAACAAGGAAGCGGTCGGCACCCGCCCACGCGCGCGTAAACGGTCAGCGGCGGCACCGCCAGCGCCGGCGCCCGCGCCGAACGCTAATCCGCTCACGCTCACGTGCCCAACCTGCGGAAACGAACCCGTCGGACGAAGTCAGCGCTGGCAACAGCGCCAAGACCTGGCCATTATCTGGCTCAGCCTCGATACGACAGGCCGCGTGAGCGAGCAACGGCATTGCGCCCAGTGTCAACCCCATGACCCCGCATACCTGGTCGACTGCCCGCTCTGCGCCAACGGACCCATCCTCACCGGCGAGCTCGCCCGTGCGGCCGAAACCCTTGGGGAAGCGCCGGGACCCGTGCGCCAATGGCTCCTCCCCCGCGGCTGGCATGACACCCCGGATCGCGGCCTCGTCTGCCCAGCGCATTAACCAGTAGACCGGTGCGCGACGGTTACCGGTACCTGATTCTCGAGAAACTCACACCGGATACAAACCACCCACACTCGCCACTAGTGTCGGTGGTTTCTATCCAGGCGAATGCCGGGTTAGGTGATCAGCAGGGCTAGCGTGCTCGAACACGACGGCACGATGCGCTTCACCGAACTCATCGACGCCGTGCCCGGGTTATCGAAACGCCTCTTGACCGAGCGTCTCACCGAACTTGAGACCGCCGGACTCGTCGACCGCCACGTATCCACCGAGCGACCAGTCGCGGTCAGCTATGCACTAACACCAACCGGAGCGGCACTAGACGCCACGTTCAGAGAACTTCGCGCCTGGCTTGAACACCAACCCGCCTGACCGCCCAGCAATTCTGGCCCTCAACTCGACGATGCCGTCGTGATCAGCTCTTGGCCTACGCGACCACCGGTCGTCCGGAACACTAAAAGAACTAAAAGGAACTAAAAGCCCTGGCAGGGGCCGCAGATTAGTCCGCGAACCTCATGATCGCCACCATTGGTTACTCCCGCTGTCATGTCGGCGTCCTCCAGAATTCGTGTCGGGCAACACTCCTCTGATGCCGACCTCCGTGGCTGATCTATTCCTTTGCATAGCTACCACTGGTGGAGGCTAGGCGAGTAAATTGTCAGCCTCTTGGGATAGCGTTTTCCTGTGCGTCAAACCAAGGGGATGAAACTCCGCAGGGCCTTCTATGGAGAAACCCTCAGCGGTCGCGGCCTCGTCGCTAAGGCTGCGATTATCGCGCTGTTCGTCCTCGTGGAGCTGGCGGCCGTCATTGTTCCGATAATTGCAATCTACGCGGCCGGCGCAGCCGGGGTTCTTGGCGCTGTGTTCAACAAAAGCCCACTGGGAGGGCTAACAGTCGTCATAGTAGCGTTCCTCACCCTGTACGGATGTTCGCTGCAAATCGCTTTCTGGGCCATCCGTCACACGATCCATAGATCGGATGCACGACGCCCAGCTGATGCCGAGATCACTCCGCTGAAAAAGCTGTTGGTCGGCCGGACGAGGAAAGAGAAACTACAGATCCTCACTGTCTTGTTCGGCATCTTCGGTGCGGGGTTGGCCATCGCAATCGCTTTGGTATACGTCGTCTTCATGGGTGCGACGTCAACGTATCAGGACCATGCCTCAAGCCTTGACTCCCTTTTCGGCAAATTCGGAGTCATTCTGTTCCCCCTGCTGCTGGTCCTCCCAGTCTTTATCTTCACTTTCATCTGGAAGTACTCGACATGGGTTGTCGTGAAGGTCCTCAGGGCGGTAACAAAAATTGATCGCCGCCGTACCCCCGCGAGGTCACAGATAGGCGTTATCGGAAACGCGCCAGTTCGAACTGAAGGCAAATCCTGAAACGCGACTGCGGTTAAACCCCCGATCGCGAGTGATTGAGCCGGTACGTGGACCCACCAGCGGCGTGCAGTCGCGCCTCAACAGCGACCACGTCAGGTGAAATTGCCCCGACTGAGAGCGCAGCTTCGATCCCGGCCGTGACGTGTTCGGCGGTCATGGACCGATGTAGCAACAGCACATCGACCAACGCTCGGGTTCCGGCAGCGTCTCCTTCAATCGGTCGGGCGTGCTGCCAGTACGCTTCATGTGAGGCAGTGAATGATCCGGCTTCCCGGGCTCGGGCCAGCGCTGTTGAGCCTGGTAGCGCGCCGGGCTTGAATCGCAGCACTTTCACCCCGGCCAGCACAACCCATACGTCACCGAAGTCGACTTCGGCTTCGGCGCCGGGAGCGTGATTCTGCGGGAGAAAGACTTCGTCTGCGTGTTTTCCCGCCTCGGTGAGGATCTGAGCGCGCCGCAACCGGACGTAATCGCGGACAGTGAAGTACGACAGCGTGCTTGCCTGGTGCTCATCGATCAGGCGGTGGAAGATCCTCGTCGCGGTATGGCGTTGCCTGCGCGGTGCGTCTAAATCGGCGTGCAGTATCTCGTCGATAGCGGCCTTGTACGGCCGATCCTCGGTGACTCCCGCACCGGCGTCTTACGCGTCGGCGGCTCTGCGCTGGCCAACGCTTGACGAACAGTGCGTCTGCTGACTTCGTATTTGCGGGCGAGCGCCCTTATGCCTAGTTCCTCGACGCGCGCGTCTCTACGGATTTGAGGGAATAACTCCACACGACTTCCCATCCGACAACCCCCGACAGCGTGCCAATAAGGACACGTCAACCGTTGGGGTGGTCCCGAATCAAACCGTCACAACACACCGGTTCGATGCCAGCTGGTCTCGGATCAAGCCGTCATCCCGGTACCGATTCAAGCTGTCATAGTCATGCATGTTCGTCGCGACCGCGCCGCTTCTACTGGCCCTCGATGGCGAGACCGTCGCGGTGCCGTGGCGTACCTTCGGGCACTTCTCCGGACCGCTAGTCCAGGGACCCTGGCCGGCGGAAGTCGTTCTCCCCCACACACCGACGGTTCGACTTCGAAGGCTGCGACTTCTACCGATTCCGCGACGGAAAGTCGCCTCGCTGCGCAGCCTCTAAGACCCGCTACAAGTCGCTGAACAGCTCGCGCTCATCCCGAGTCGACAAGACTCACTAATGCGGATCGCCCCGTACCTCCAAAGCCTGGCGTCAATTCCGTTGACGGTCCTACCGCGATAAGTGCCCTCGCTCCAAGCGCGGCATACAGCAGAACTTGATAACCCGTGTATCAGGTAAAAGTGAGCATGGTGCGTCTGATCCCCTTTCCCTAAGACGACGCTCCGGCGACCTAGCGAAGGCTGCCATAGCCGACGATTCCGGGGTCGTGCGAATCAACCGCTGCCACGCCAATTTCACCGCGTTCGTTCCCGCCGACCGTGGTCAGCGTGCCCCCGTCGTTGTGGACGACGAAGTTGGTGTGCTGGCCGAACTTCGCCATCGCGGGTGCGTAGAGCACCACATCGCCCGGCCTCGGCGAATAGCCCTCGGGTGGGTGGAACCGCCCGACCATGCGGTAGTAGCCAGTCAGGGTCGCTACGCCCGGAATTCGCCACGAACCGGAGTTCGGGTTCGACAAGGGCTGGCCGGATTCGCGCATGACCCAACTGACGAAGTCAGCGCACCACGGCTCCTTCACGCCTTCCGAATATTTCGTCCCCGCCGGGTTTGCATCGTATTCACGCCGCAAAACCTCGATCACTGAGCGCTGATCGGCGTCCATGGCCTGCTCATTGACGGTCGGGAAGCTGCGCAAGAACGGGAGTCCGAGACGACCGTGATTGATGGCAAACACGCTCGCAGCGGCGACGATGAGCAATCCGACGGTCAGGAGGCCCCAAACCGCCCAGCTGCGCACGGGGCGAGCGTACCGACTTGACTTCAACCGACGGTCGTTACCGAACCATCCCACGGCGTGGTCGGTCACTGCTTCTCGATCATGGCCGTGCCGTCGCTGTGGCACCGCGGTCTGATCGTGCCTTCAGCAAAGTCGAAGTGCATGACGATAATTGATCCGTCAGCCTGTGTAATGTCGGCCGTCGCGCTGAGCTTCTGAGCGTCTACCGTGGCGATGACTTGGTCGGGGTCCTTACCGGTGACCATGGGAACAACCCGGTGGATCATGTCGATGCGGAAGTTGGTTCGAGTTATGGCCTGCGCGCATTGTTCAGAGTACGCATCGTAGATGCCGTCAAAGTCCTGGATGTCTTTGTCGGCGACGACAGGCATACCAGGGCAGTCCGCCTTGCCTGAAGAACAGTCTGCGTTGATGGCCGACGTGACGAGGCTATAGCCACTGTTGCGGACCCAAATTTCCACTCGTGCCACATCGACGTGTGTTCTTGGCGGAGCGTCCGAGCCTTTGCTACTACATCCGGTGAGTGCCAATCCAGTGAAGGCGAGAGCGACTGCGACATGGCCGGTTTTGTACGAATCAACATCGATTTCCTCCGGAGTTAATCCGCGACAGTGTTGAACCCTTGGACATGATCACGATGCTGGAAACCGGGCCTTTTTGAGCGTATTGCGAGCTCGATGACGGTTGCAGTCAGCATCCAGCCGGTCGGGTACCCGGCGACCGTAAACAGAGTCCCCAACAGGCGCCCCGGTGGGGTACCTGTTGGGAATCCCGTCTGGGCGACGAAGTACTCGTCGAGAAAGACGAGCACAGCTGGGGCGATGCCGAGGAATGCCATGACCAGCAACCGCAGCCGAGGGGCCGAGACGCGGTCGTGAACGCGCCGGTACCCATGAGCGGCCAGCCATGCCAACGGCCATCCGAGCAGTGCGAAAATGCTACCGGCGAGCAGAACAAGCAGGTATTGCATGTTGTGAGCCTTAAGGATTGCGGGTGGTTAGAAGAAGCAGCCGTGCACCGCAGTCGATTCGCTGACGAACAGGACGAACGCGTAGCCGCAGATCGTCAGCACTGTGCTTGCGATACAGACGATCAGCGTGGTCCGTGACAGTTGCACCCTCGCTGCGACAAGCCATGCTGCTATTCCGATGCCCACAATCATTAATGGGACGGTCGTCAGTCGCACGAATTGCTGCAACTCGTCCCAACGGAACGGCTCCGGGATCAGGCTGTATCCCAGCCAGTCACCGCCGCAACGACCATTGAGAAGTCTTTCCGAGCCGATCGCCGGTCCGATCACGATTGAGGCGAGCGTGTACACGGCCGCGACCTTTACCGGCGTTGCCCACTTCATCTGAGTCACTGCACTCTCCCGGGCCGAACTTTCAAGGTCGACTTCGGACGTTACGGATCGAGTCTCTCGCCGGGAACTGTACCTAGGGGGGTGCGTTCTGCCACCTTTCCAGATCGAATCGTCGCGAGGGCTGATTTCACCCGGCGGTTTTGTCCGGCTCCCCAACTGCGATGAATATGCGCGAAACGAATATGCATCGATACCGCTAGTAGCTTCATGATTCATTAGATGAATCAAAACGCCCTCCTTTGATGGCGACACCCGTCGTTGCCGACATGCTCGGGTACCGCAATTTAGGTAACTCAACGGCACGCTGATCTCGCTGCCGAACCTTGGAGTCGGTACATCGATCACCGAACAACGTCCGATCGCTCCACCGCTAGTTCCACCACGACGCCGGTCTCTATATAGGGGCTAGTGTGCGGGTCGTGTGAAAACCATTTCGGGCTGCGTTCGATGCGACGCAGAATTTCGGTGCCTGCCACGGGCTGCCAAATCCCGTCAATGTCTCGGTACTCCATGGTTTGCAGCAGCACGCCAACGACACTGCCGGTCGTGGGTGCGACCTCATCCAGGTCCGGTCCGGGGTGAAGCGTTCCCCAGAAGTACCCACGCGCGTTCTCGGGCGCGATGTTCTGGGCATTGGGCCAGAAGGCGTGGATGCCGCCAGCTGAGACCACTCGCGTGGTTGGTTCCCAGCGTGCGCCGTTCGGGAGGCGACCGCCAAATGGTGACTCCGCATCTCTGAATCCGAGCGTCCAAGTGGCGGCGAATCCAGCGACCGGCGGGGTGCCGCAACATTCGATCTCCCAGTTCTCCACGAACACGAAGATGATGTCGACGCCAGAAGGGACCGGAGTGGGCTCCGTGAACCTGTGCATGTGAGGCCCCGAGTACTAGGAGAACCGCGGCTCGACGACTGCGGACTCGGGGGCACCTCACCAAACCATGGCAAGTGCGACAACAGCAGTCAAGCATCTCAGGCGAATACGACCGAATCGAATATCCAGCGATACCGGTAAACGACGACGCGATGCATCTGATGAATCAATACGCTCTCCTCTGATGTCGACCTATCGTGCGCTACAACCTGACGCGCTGCCACGCAGTTGCGTCCCCCAGCCGGCGACGTCAAAGGCCCATCCCGCCACGAGTGCATGCGCCGACCGCATGTCCGGGGCTTTGGTACCGAAGTGTTTGTCGGCCGCGCCATCGCGGTACTCGACGATGTACGAACCGTCGTCATTGCGTTTGGTCTGGGCGTAGGTATTGCCGCTGGCGTCCTCAAGCGAAGTCACGATCAGGTGGCCGCGACCGGCGTGCTCAATGTCCTCGAACAACATGCCCAGTGCAGCCTCGGAAGGGTCGTCGATAACGTCACCGCGGCTGGTGGTCACTTGGCGGACTGGTTTTTCACGGTGTTGGATCATGGTGTTGCGCTGGGGGTTGAACAAGACGAGACCGTGCCGTTCGACAAGCCGCTTGGCGCCTGAGTACACCTGCTCGGCACGGGGCCAGGTAGCGCAGAGGTATAACCAGTCGGGTGCGTACATTTGGGGCGGCACCGACCATAGGTCGTCGTCTGCAAATAGGTCTGTGATGTCGCCGAGGAACGCAAAAAGCCGTGGATCGGCCGGACCCGAGTCGCGCCGGGCCGACTCCATGGATTTCAGGATCGTCAGAAGCTGACCGCGCAGTTGGAATGCGTCGCTGGTCGTCGGCGCCACGATCAGCAGGTCGAAGCTCATCCCGCCAATGTAGCGCGACCGCGAATACGACCGAATCGAATATGCAGCGGTGTCCGACACTGGCAGGTCCCCGATAGTCGGTCCATCCGGTTGTAGAGCCAGGTTGTGATTGGTACCGATTTCAGTTGAAGTCGCAGGCCACTGGGTGGTGCTGGTGGCTGCATCGGGCAGCGTACTCG
>JAJFUQ010000181.1 GCA_021372355.1 Nocardiaceae bacterium
TCTGGCAACGCGCCGTCGATTCCGCCACCGCAGCACTTCCCAGCAACCGACACCGAACGCAATTCCAAGGACTGCGAGCCAGGCGATAGCCAGCACAGCGTCGGAGTTCACGCCAATATGCTAATTCGCGAAAAATTTGCCATGTCGGTCTATGCGACACGATGCCGAGTCGTTTCGGTACGCAAGCGACCGGTCAACGGGCAATAGCCGACCTACGCCGCCTCGATGACGGCAAGTAGTTCTGCGCCTGTAGTCACCAAGACCGCGCCTTCCTGGAGTGCCTCGGGAAGGTGCGCAAACTGCTCAGCGTCGGTCACAAAGGTCGGGCATCCGGTGGGCATGATGACCCATCCTGCTGCGCGTGCACCGCTGACGAGAAGATCCCACGGATCGCGCCCTCCGACGTGGTTGGCCATCATTCCGCTCTCATTGAGGTACACGTCCGCAGTGTCGTCGCCGATTTTGACCTGAAGGCAGCCAGAACTGTCCTGGCCGACGATGTGCGGCGCGAGAGCCACCATCATTTGTTCGCCACCGCTGGACGATGCGGCTCCGCTTGCGAATCCCTGAAAGTAGACGTCGAAAGACACCGGGGGAGCGTGTCATATTGAGGTCGATGACGTCAGGAGAACCTGCTCGCTACCTTGCGCGATGTGACTACCAGCCGCGAGCCCGCCATTCGCTGAGATGCGGCCGTTCGACTCCCAACGTCGTGTGTAATCCGTGCCCGGGATAAACAACCGTGTCGTCCGGGAATCGATCGAAGATCTTCTGTTCCACATCGCCAATGAGTTGGACGAAGTCAGCGGCAGACCAGGTCTTTCCGACTCCGCCGGGGAATACTAAGAGTCCTTAAAGGTGAGTACTCTTGTGGGGTGGCAGTGACGGAGCGGGTGGCGCTGTACGCACGGATCTCGGAGGACGGAACCGGGCAGGCGGTCGGCGTTGGCCGGCAGCTCGCGGAGGGCCGGCAGCTCGCCGAAACGCGTGGTTGGGAAGTCGTCGGAGAGTTCACCGACAACGACATCAGCGCTTTGAAGGGCGCTCACCGACCGGCGTATCAGCAGATTCTCACGTTGGTCCGATCGGGTGCGGTCGATCAGGTTGTCGTGTGGCAGTCCTCGCGGCTGCTTCGTAACCGGCGCGAGCGTGCCGAAGCTATCGAGCTGTTCGCCAAACACCGGGTCGGCATCATCGCGGTGAAGGGAGTGTCCTTCGACCTCAGCAGCGCCTACGGACGGGGACAGGCGTCGTTGATGGGTGAGTTCGACACGATGGAGTCGGAGGTGAAGGCGGAACGCATCGCCGCCGCAGCCGTCCACCGTGCCCGCTCGGGTCGTCCATCGGGAATGTTGGGTTACGGCTGGCATCAGCACGGCACCGGCGCTAAAGCAACGTGGACCGTGCACGAGCGTGAGGGTGCGGTGGTGCGGGAGATCGTCGATCGCCTTCTCGCTGGCGAGACACTCCACGGTGTCACGAACTCGCTGAACGATCGCGGTGAGCCGTCGCCGGAGGCGGCATGGTGGGCTGCGCTGTCGGAGGATGAGCGGCAGGAACGGATCGACGCCGGGAAGAAGCCACCGACGTTCACTTGGGGCAAGACCGCGGTGAAGAAGATGGCGCTCCGGCCGTCGAACGCGGCACTGCGTATTCATCACCGCGGCCGGCCGACCCAGGAAATCCTCGACGGCGTGTGGCCGCCCCTGATTTCGCGTGAGAAGCACGATCGGGTCGTGGCATTGCTGACGGCCCCGACGCGGCAAACGAACGGCACGAAACGACCAGGGCAGCGGAAGCATCTGCTGTCGTGGGGTCTCGGTGAATGTGGGGTCTGCGGCGGCAAGCTACGCCACAGCCATCGGGAGCAGGCGGGACGCAAGCCGTTGGATCTGTACATCTGCGATGCCCGGTCGGCGTGCATCGGACGGTCGAGCAGGGACCTCGACGAGCTCACGCGCCAGGTCGTCATCAAGCGGTTGTCGGAACCGGACGCACTCGATTGGCTGATGGGTGACGACGCGGAGGCTAAGCGGCTCGCGGAAGAGTCTGCTGTGCTGCGGCAGCGGCTCGATGACGCGGCGGCTGCGTTCGCTGCCGGCGCGATCGACGTCTCCCAGCTCACGACGATCACCGCGACCGTGAAACCGATGCTCGACGACGTCGAGCGTCGACACGCCCAGTCGGTGAGCCACTTGGATCTTGATGCGATCCGTCCGCTATGTGGTCCCGAGGCCGGCGAACGGTGGGAGTCGATGACGATCGGGCAGAAACGGGCGATCCTCGAATCCATCGGGCTGCGTGTGATCATCCTGCCGCGTGTCCGGCGCGGTCCGGGATTTGAGCCGGATCGGATCAAGTTTGAATGGCGGCAGTAGACGAAATTGTGCTCACGCACATTTCGCCGCTATCAGCCGCTATAAGGCTATTCCTGCCGAGAATAGAGCCTTGTGATCGCGAACAGAGTTGCGCTGCAAAGGGTTTCACTCACTGATACGGCAGTACGCTTGTCGGCGTAATTGTTCGGAATGGATGGTGGGAAGAGCCCGCTGCCAGTCGTTTCCCCACGGGGTGCGGAAGGGAGCGGGTTTTTTCATGCCTGTTTCACGCAAGACGAAGATGCTGCAGGGTCGGATGGCGAATGCGTCTCGGTTTAACGGTGCTGATTCGCCGGCAGCTCAGGATGCGCGTCGTGAGTGGACCGCGGCGCGGATCGAGGAGTACGTGGCGGAGGTTGTTCGTCAGGCTCCGCCGCTCACTCCGGCGCAGCGGCAGCGGATCGTCGACATCATGCGGAATCCGGGTCGGGATCTCGGTGGTGATGCCGCCTAGCGCAAATAAATTCACGCTTGTAAGTCGCCGGGGTGACGGAGCCGGTGGTTCTGCACCCACAGCTTTTACCGTGGAGAGCGATCGGGCTTCGGCCCGAATAGACAACTGAATAAAAAATTGACCCGCACCATGTGGTCTGCAAACCAGTGCGGGTCAATCACTTCTTAACTCAATGGGGAAGAGCCTACCCGAAATGGCTCGCACATCGCGGGGACGAGCCCTGATGGTGGTGTGTTCGTCCTACGGGCCACCCGGTAGACCCCCCAAACGGTCAGGCCGGGAGCCACGCCACACGGGAGCAGCCGTAGGAAGCAAGAATCCAGAGACTCGCGCCACGGTTAGCGGCCGGGTTGTCTCTGGGGGTTAGAGCCCGACGGGTACTGCTGTCCCAGAACGCGACGCTGGGACATCCCGATCAGCGGAGTCTGGACCTGGTAAAGGCGGACTCGGGCAGGCGTAACACTTGGACTCCGCGAGCATCCCAGTCCCGGTGCACGAGTAATTCCCGTGCGCGTTACTCAACCGATGCCTCCGACGACGTGACGACGGTGGTGAGGTCCAGTGGTAACCCGCGAGTTAAGGGTTACCCTGCCCTCCTCCCCACTTCCTCCTCTCCTCAAGTGGTGAGGGCGCGTCCCCGCGGTCAAAGCGGGGCAACGCGCCGGCCTTCTAGTCGGCGGTGAGGAGTTCAATCAGTCGTTGCCGGGTCGCAGGCCACACAACCATGTCCTCCGGGAACAGCTCAATAAGCTTGATCCGATTCGCTTGGGCGATCTCACGCTTCTGCTCGCTCTTCGCGTCGTACGCCGGCGTGCCGGTGAGACCGAGGTACTCGATGAAGATGTCGCCGACAAGGAAGTCGGCGCGCAAGTTCGAACCCGGATATCGCGGCTCACGCGCGTGCTCGATGCCCTCATCGGTGAAGAAGTCGCAGATCGCTTTCTCCGGCAACGAGTGGCACACATGGCCGTCCTTCGCGATGCACCGCGTCCCGCGGGTCATCCGCTGCGTACCCTCCGGTAGAACCCCGGACTTGATGAGCACCGCGAGCCACGAACCGTAGGCAGCTCGGATGCGCTCCGGCGTCGGGGTGCGCTTGCCGAGCGTCACCAACTTCACTTGGGTCTCCGGGTCGAAAACCGAAATCTCTTCCATTCCGGGGAAGCCCTGAGGGGGTATCGACCCGGTCAGGGCGGCGAGATCACGCGCGAATTGAAGGATCTGCCGCTTCGGCATCTTCGTATCCCAGACAGGCCGTGAGCAT
>JAJFUQ010000219.1 GCA_021372355.1 Nocardiaceae bacterium
GGGCCGAACTACAGCCGACCCGGTCCGCGCCGGCGGAGGTAGCGTTCGAACTCTGCCGCGATCGCGTCGCCGTCGATCTTGCTCACCGCTTCGGAGAGATTGACCTCGGCGTCTCCGCGCTCCTCGAGCGTCCGGACGTACTCGGTGATCTCCTCGTCGTCGGCGACCATCTCGTTGACGGTCTGCTCCCACTCCTCGGCCTGAGCGGGAAGTTCGGCGAGCGGAACCTCGATGTCGAGCACTTCCTCGACGCGGTGGAGCAGGGCGAGCGTGGCCTTCGGGTTCGGCGGCTGGGAAACGTAATGCGGGACGGCTGCCCAGAACGACAGGGCCGGTACGCCGGCGCGCACACAGGCATCGTGCAGAACGCCGGCGATTCCGGTCGGGCCTTCGTACTTGGTCTGCTCGAGTGAGTACTGCTTGGCGGCCTCTTCGCTGTAGGCCGAACCGGTGATCGGAACCGGGCGCGTGTGCGGAGTGTCCGCCAGCAGCGCACCGAGAATGACGACCTTTGTGACGCCGAGTTCTTCGATGAAGTCGAGGATGTCCGAGCAGAACGTGCGCCAGCGCATGTTCGGCTCGATCCCGTGGAGCAGGACGACGTCCCGGTTCGCGCCCGGTGGGGAAGCGATCGCGATGGTCGTCGACGGCCATTGGATCTCGCGCGTCACGCCGTCGACCTGGCGCACGGTCGGCCGATTCACCTGGTAGTCGTAGTAGTCCTCGGAGTCGAGCTCGGCGAGCGGCTCCGCATCCCAGATGAGTTCGAGGTGTTCCAGAGCGGCACTGGCGGCATCGCCGGCGTCGTTCCAACCTTCAAATGCCGCGACAAGCACCGGGTCTCGAAGGACCGGAATCTCGAGCTCGTTCCCCGACTGCTCGTTGGCGCTCATCTACCTACCTTCGTCGGCGTCCGTGGACCCTGTCTCGCGTCCGCTCGTTCTTCTGCGACACTGCCGCGTGTCCTACGATCGGAGCACAACGTATTTGCAGGTACCACTAATGTGGAGTCTATGCCTCCCCTCCTGCAGTCGGCGTTCCTTGATGCCCTGAGCCAGCGCGTTCTCATCGGCGATGGCGCGATGGGCACGATGCTTCAGGCTGCGGACCTCACGTTGGACGACTTCCGTGGGCTCGAGGGATGCAATGAGATCCTGAACGACACCCGCCCGGATGTCATCCGGAATATCCACCGCGCGTACTTCGAGGCCGGTGCGGACGCCGTCGAGACGAACACCTTCGGCTGCAACTTGCCCAACCTCGCGGACTACGACATCGCCGACCGGATCCGCGATCTGTCCGAGCGGGGCACGCGCCTCGCTCGTGAGGTCGCCGACGAATTCGGCGGTGGGCGTTTCGTCCTCGGATCTCTGGGGCCGGGTACCAAGCTCCCGACGCTCGGCCACGCGCCGTTCGCGTCGCTCCGGGACGCGTACACCGAGGCCGCGCTCGGCATGCTAGATGGTGGCGCTGACGCGATCCTCATCGAGACCTGCCAGGACCTCCTGCAGGTCAAGTCCGCCGTCATCGGTAGCCAGCGGGCGATGGCCAAGGCCGGCCGCCGAATCCCGATCATCACCCACGTGACGGTCGAAACCACGGGCACGATGCTCGTCGGTTCAGAGATCGGCGCTGCGCTCACGGCGATCGAACCGCTCGGTATCGACATGATCGGCCTCAACTGTGCGACCGGACCGGCCGAGATGAGCGAGCACCTCCGCCACCTGTCGAAGCACGCCAAGATTCCGGTGTCGGTTATGCCGAATGCCGGTCTGCCGATACTCGGCGCCAACGGAGCCGAGTATCCGCTGGCACCGGACGAGCTCGCGGAAGCTCTCAGCGGGTTCGTCCACGAGTACGGACTCTCGTTCGTCGGTGGCTGCTGCGGAACGACGCCCGAACACATCCGCCAGGTCGCCGACGCGGTTCGCGAAACCCAGAAGGCCGCGCGGAAGCCGCTTCACGAGCCGTCGGTCGCGAGCCTCTACACGCAGGTGCCGTTCGCCCAGGACGCCAGCGTCATGATGATCGGCGAGCGCACGAACGCGAACGGCTCCAAGGCATTCCGTGACGCCATGCTCGCGCAGGACTGGGAGAAGTGCCTCGGCATCGCCAAGGAGCAGACGCGCGACGGAGCCCACATGCTCGACCTCTGTGTCGACTACGTCGGCCGCGACGGTGCCGTGGACATGGCCGAACTGGCGTCGCGTCTGGCGACGGCGTCGACACTGCCGATCATGCTCGACTCGACCGAGACCGCGGTGCTCAAGGCCGGTCTCGAACACCTCGGCGGCCGCTGCGCGATCAACTCCGTCAACTACGAAGACGGCGATGGTCCGGATTCGCGGTTCGTCAAGACGATGGAACTGGTCGCCGAACACGGTGCCGCGGTCGTCGCCCTGACGATCGACGAACATGGCCAGGCGCGTACGGCCCAGCACAAGATCCAGATCGCGGACCGGCTCATCAAGGACATCACCGACAACTGGGGTGTCGACGAGAGCGACATCATCATCGACACGCTCACCTTCACGATCTGCACGGGTCAGGAGGAGAGCCGCCGCGACGGCCTCGAAACGATCGAGGCGATCCGCCTGCTCAAGGAGAAGCACCCGCGCGTCCAGACGACGCTCGGTCTGTCGAACATCTCGTTCGGTCTCAACCCGGCCGCCCGCCAGGTGCTGAACTCGGTGTTCCTCCACGAATGCGTGCAAGCCGGTCTGACGACCGCCATCGCACACTCGTCCAAGATCCTGCCGATGGCGAAGATCCCGGATGACCGGCGCGAAGTCGCACTCGACCTCATTTACGACCGTCGCCGCGATGGGTACGACCCGCTGCAGAAACTGCTCGAGCTCTTCGACGGCGTCACGACGAGCGATGCGAAACAGACTCGCCATGCGGAACTGCTCGCGATGCCGCTCTTCGAGCGTCTTGCACAGCGCATCGTCGATGGCGAGAAGGAAGGCCTGAGCGAAGACCTCGAAGATGCCCTCACGCAGAAGCCGGCGCTCGAGATCATCAACGACGTGCTGCTCAACGGCATGAAGACCGTTGGTGAACTGTTCGGTTCCGGAAAGATGCAACTTCCGTTCGTTCTGCAGTCGGCCGAGGTCATGAAGACCGCGGTCGCGTACCTCGAACCGCACATGCCCGTCACCGACGACAGCGGGAAGGGCCGGATCGTGCTCGCGACCGTCAAGGGCGACGTCCACGACATCGGCAAGAACCTCGTCGACATCATCCTCAGCAACAACGGCTACGAGGTCATCAATCTCGGGATCAAGCAGCCGATCGCGACGATTCTCGACGCGGCGATCGACAAGCGTGCCGATGTGATCGGCATGTCCGGTCTGCTCGTGAAGTCGACCGTCGTCATGAAGGAGAACCTGCAGGAACTCAACGCCCGCGGGGTGGCAGAGCAGTTCCCGGTTCTTCTCGGTGGCGCGGCGCTCACACGCAAGTACGTCGAGTTCGATCTGGCCGAGGTTTACGACGGCAAGGTCAGCTACGCCCGTGACGCGTTCGAGGGCCTCAAGCTCATGGACGTCATCATGTCCCGCAAGCGCGGCATCCTCGTCGAGGACGACGAAGAGGAAGAGCGCAAGCGCAAGGAACGGTTGGCTCGCCACCGACGCTCGGAGGAGATCGCGGCGAAGCGGCGCGCGGCCGAAGCTCCCGTGCTGATTCCGGAGCGTTCCGATGTCGCCACCGATGTTCCGGTGCCGACGCCGCCGTTCTGGGGCACGCGGGTGGTCAAGGGAATCCAGGTCCACGAATATTCCGCGCTGCTCGATGAACGTGCGCTGTTCCTCGGTCAGTGGGGACTGCGCGGCCAGCGCGGAGGAGAGGGTCCCTCGTACGAGGAGCTCGTCGAGACCGAGGGCCGGCCGCGGCTGCGCTACTGGCTCGATCGCTTCGCGACCGAGGGTGTTCTCCAGCAGGCGGCCGTCGTGTACGGCTACTTCCCGGTGGTGTCCGAGAAGGACGACGTCATCGTGCTGGCGTCACCTGACCCGGATGCCGAAGAAGTTGCACGCTGGCACTTCCCGCGTCAGCACCGCGATCGATTCCTGTGCATCGCCGACTTCATTCGCTCGCGCGACAAGGCCCGCGAGACCGGCAAGGTCGACGTGTGGCCGATGCAGCTCGTGACGATGGGCGCGAAGATCTCGGAGTTCGCGAACAAGCTGTACGCGGCGAACAACTACCGCGACTACCTCGAGGTGCACGGATTGTCGGTGCAGCTCACCGAGGCACTGGCCGAGTACTGGCACAAGCGCGTCCGTGAGGAAGTGGGCGTCGGTTCGGAGGACCCGTCGGACGTTCGTGACTACTTCGATCTGAAGTACCGCGGTGCCCGCTACTCGTTCGGCTACCCGGCGTGCCCGGACCTCGAGTCGCGGGTTCAGCTCGTCGAGTTGCTCAAGCCGGATCGCATCGGTGTCGAGCTGTCCGAGGAGTTGCAGTTGCACCCGGAGCAGTCGACTGACGCGTTCGTGCTCTACCACCCGGAGGCGAAGTACTTCAGCGTGGGCCGTGACGAAAGCTAGGCCCGCGGCTGTCTTGTGGGACCTGGACGGAACTCTGCTCGACTCGGAAAAGCTCTGGACCATAGCGCTTTACGAGCTTGCTGAGCACCTCGGCGGAACGATGACGCATGAGGTCCGCGCGTCCTTGTACGGATCGTCGGGGGTGACGATGCAGCGTGTGGTGTTCGCGGCCCTCGGGCTCGAACCCGATCCGGAGGCGATGTCGACCTCGGACAAGTGGCTGAAGAACCGCATCGGCGAACTGTTCGACGCGGGGGCCGAGGTGCGTCCGGGCGCGTTCGAAGCGCTGCGACTGGTTCGCGACGCGGGTTTCCCGACCGCCCTCGTGACGAACACCCAGCGCGCGCAGGTCGACCGGGTGATTCACAGCCTGCCCGGCGACTGGTTCGACGTCACCGTCTGTGGAGACGAAGTGCCGCGCGGCAAGCCGGCGCCCGACCCGTACCTTCGCGGCGCAGAGCTGCTCGGTGTCTCGGCGACGGACTGCCTGGCGATCGAGGATTCGCCGACGGGCGTGGCATCCGCGGAAGCCGCGGGCTGTCGCGTGCTCGTGATCCCGTGTGATGCAGTGGTTCCGGAAAGTCCGTCACGCGTTTTTCGCGAGTCGCTGGTAGGGCTCGAACTTCGTGATCTCGTCCACGCGATGAGTACCTAAACTCGTGGCATGACCGACAAGATCCGGATCGGGGACACCGAACGCGAGAAGGTGCTGAACGAACTCGGCGAGCACTTCGCCGCGGGGCGCATCGACATGTCGGAGTTCGAACAGCGTTCCTCTGCCGCGGGGGCGGCGCGATTCCAGTCCGAACTCGACGCTCTCCTCGTCGATCTGCCGCGCAAAGGTCAGTTGGTGCGCAAGGACGCCGTCGCCATCTGGCCCGCGAGTCAGGCGGATCTGGTGCCGGTTTCCAACAGTCGACCGCTCGTGCCGATCGCGTTGGTCGGGGTGGTTGCGCTCGCGATCGTGATTCTGCTGCTTCTGGCGCTCTAGATGCCGGACTCGGTGACGACCACGACGAGTCAATCGTGGTTATCGCGGATCGGGTCGTCCTTCCTTGCGGCCCTGCTCGGAATCGTGTTGATTCCCGGATCGGTGATCGGC
>JAJFUQ010000261.1 GCA_021372355.1 Nocardiaceae bacterium
CGCGCGCAGTCGCGACGATGTCAGGGTATGCTAACTGGTCAAATGGGGGTTGGGAGCGGGCAATGGATCCGGTTCGACACATTCTCGCGGTCTTCGGGGCGATAGATCACGCGATCAAGGACTCGGACGATCCGAATCTGCTGGCGGCCGCCGATGCTCTGCTCCCCGGAGCTTCGGCCAACAAGGGCTGGTACGCCTCGTTACAGGGTGCACTGAATCCCGGGGCGGCAGCTCAGGAACCCGATCTGCTCGGCGTGCTTCAGAACATCGCCAAAAGCACCAAGACCAAGAACTCGCTGACCCAGTCGCAGAAAGTGCGGTTGTTGTATGGGCTTTCGGCCCTGGCGCGCCTGCAGAGCGTCGCCCCCGGCTGTGGGGTGCCATCGTTCGCCGGCACCGACGACGCCAAGTTCGCCGAAGCGTTGCAGGGGGCGCTGGCCGCGATCGCGCCGCAGGATACCAAGCGCAAGGCCGCCTACGACGCCGCCGGAGCGTCGCGGCAGGAGTTCTTCACCAGCGTCGCGGACACCTTCACGACCTGGCACGACTTCGACGACTCCGTGCGGACACTGGCGGCGTCGACCCTGCGCGCGGGCAAGCCGCTGGATGCCCCGCTGTGCAGGACGGCGATCATCGACGTCGACGGTCGGCAATGCGTCCTTGTCGACACCGAGTTCACCTCTGAGGACGTCTCGCTCGAGGACCTGAAAAGCATTGTCAACCCGTTCAATTGGGACGAGGACTACGGCGAGTTCTTCGAGGATATGCAAGAGCAGACGCCGCACATCCTTCCCGACGGGTGGCGCCGTGTCCTGGAAAAAGTCCGCCTCGTCGAAGGATTCGACCTCACGACGCCGCTGAAGTACTTCCCCTACCAGGACAAGGCTCGCCCCTTCGAGGCCAGCCTCGAGTACGACCTGGACGAGCCCGCGCTGGCTACCGGCGACCGGCGAGTTCTCGTCGACCGCGGCTACATCCGCATGACCGCACTGCACGGGCATGACCCACACCGCAAGGGCGTGTCGGTGAAGACTCGGAAGATCGTTCACATCAAAGACATTCCGCCATGGGCCCAGGCGCGCCTGGTGTGCCTTTGCGGCTACGGGACATCATCCGCCGACTTCCTGCTCAAGGCGGCCGCCGATCCGCCCCGCGATCGGCATCCTTTCCTTTTCCCGGAGAAGGAATCCCAGGCCGACAACGACCCCACCAAGAATCCATCCCCGGCACCGATTCACTACGTTCCCGCGGCAGTGGAAGCGTGGACCGAGGTGGTCCAGGATGTCACGAACAGCTACCTCGACCTGACCGAGAAGTGGCTGTCCGGTGGGCTCAGCTTCTCCGACGTGGCCGACCATTGCCGTCGGGTATCCGGCGACCTGGGCAGCGCACCCTGGAACTACCTACAGGACATGATGACTCCCCGGTCCCCCGGCCGCGCAGGGGATGAGAAATGACCGCCGGACGGGTTCAGGTGCGAGTCGCCGCGAACCTCACCCGGGGATACGTCGACCAGGTCAACGCGATCGCGCAGGACGCCGCGCAGGCCGACAATGCGGGCAAGTGGGGCATCGACGGCTGGATCCGGCTGATCCACAACCTTCTCGACCTTCAGATGCGCACCTATGCGACCGCCGTCGACATCGCGCTGGCCGGCCCCAAATGGTGGCTGGAACAACCCACCACCGATCCGGGGCCCTCCGATCCCGTGAGCGTGCCCATGGCTGCCTACCCCCGCACTATCTCCGTCGTCGAACCCCTTCGGCGGGTCGGGCGTCCCGATGTCGTCATTCCCGGACAGGCCGTCCACTTCGTACCCGAGGCACTGCCGCCGGGCGCGAGGTCATTCGAGATCCGGCTCACCGACCAGCGATACGTCGGGGCCAGCTATGTCGGCAAGGTTCGTCTGCGCCGTTCCGACGGTGCCGGACGTGACTCCAGCACCGTGAGCTTCACCGTCGGATTGTGAGTCGAGGTGAGCGCCGAACCGACGATCGACGAGTTACTCGAACGCGCCGTCGGGGCGATCAACAACGGAGACCGCGTCAGCGCCGTCTCGCTCGCCGGCCAGGTGCTGGCGGCCGACACCGGTAACCGCGACGCCGAGGACCTCCTGTCCACACCGACCGACAGCGGTGAGATCCGTCGGCTCACCATGCTCGTCGCGGACCTCGTCGACTCCACCGCACTGTCGACCCGGATCGAGCCGGAGGTCTACCGCACCGTCGTGGGGGGCTACCGCGACATCGTCCACCGCGTCGTGACCCGCTACGAGGGTCACATCGGTTCGACAAAAGGCGACGGTCTGCTCGCCGTGTTCGGCCACCCGATCGCCCACGAGGACGACGCCCACCGCGCCGTGCTCGCCGGAATCGACATCACCCGTGAGGTCGCCGCTCTCAGCTCGAAGGTCCACGACCGCTTCAGTTTCGACATCGACGTCCGAGTCGGGATCCACCGCGGCCTGGTCTACCTCGACACCGCCCAGGACGACGTGTACGGCCTCGGCGCCAATCTCGCGGCCCGCATCTGCAGCCTGGCCCGACCCGGTGACGTCACCGTGTCCATGGCCATCGAACGGGTGGTCCGCGACAAGTTCGAGCTGGACGCCCGGCCGCCGCAACGCGTGAAGGGCCTCGACGAAGATGTCGTCTACTACCGCGTGGCCGCAGAGCGGGACACCGCCGGCAAGGTCCGCGGGCCGCTGGTCGGGCGGGAACGGGAAGTCGCCCATCTGGAAAGCCGCTGGGCACAAGTCAGTACGGGCACCTCGACCAGCAGCGGCCTGATCCTGTGCGGTGAGGGCGGAATCGGCAAGAGCCGGCTGGCCGGCGCGGCACTGGACATCGCGAAGAACTCCGGTGCGGTTGTGCTCGAGTTGTTCGGCTCCCCGTTCCACACCGACATCGGATTGCGCCCGGTGCGGCGACTGCTCGAGCGTCGCTGCGGCATTCGGCGCGATTCGGATCCCTCAGTGAGCCTGCAGCTGCTCGAGGCAGAGATCGAGAGCCGGTCGCTGAACGTCGCGCACACCGCCCCCCTCCTGGCCGCCGTTCTGGGAATCGACCCGGGAACCAGGTATCAGACCCCCGCCGCGAGCGCCGGACAGCGTTTCGACCAGATCGCCGCCGCGGTCAAGGAATACCTGTGGGCCTGCATCGGCTCCGGCCCAGCGCTATTGCTGTTCGAAGACATCCACTGGTACGACGAGGACACCATCGAACTGGTCAACTCGTTCCTCGGCGCCGACCATCGAGGCCTGCTGGTGGTCGTCACCGGTCGGCAGATCCCCCCGCTGGACCATGCGGCGGAGGCCTTTCAGTTGAGGCCGCTCGCCGACGAGCACGCCGATCTGCTCATCCGCGCCCTGCACCCCGAGCTGACGGAGGACTCACGCAAAGCGGTGCAGGCACGCTGCGACGGCATACCGCTGTTCATCGAGGAAGTCGTGGCGAAGCTGCGGCAGAAGTCCGCGGATTCGACAGACTCCACCCAGGTCCCCGACACGCTGTACGAAGCTCTGGTGGCGCGCCTGCGGTCGAGCACCAACTCGCTACTGGTGGTCGAAACCGCCGCCCTGATCGGCAGCCGCTTCGACCGGGACCTGCTGTCCACGGTGTCCGGCGTGCC
>JAJFUQ010000269.1 GCA_021372355.1 Nocardiaceae bacterium
CGGGAAAAGGCGATTTCGATCATCACCGAGAGCGCCTCCGACGACGACCTGCTCGGTGCGGCGCTCGAGCCGGACGAGCAGCAGGCGGTGTGGAACCAGCTGTTGCGGGTGGCGGAGAATGTGCCGCTTCCGTTGCTGGAGAAGCTGTCACATAAGGCCGCGTTCCTCCCGCTCGAGAGCCTGCTTCCGTCGGTGCTCAGGGCCGGCGAGCTGACGAATGCGTGGTCAGCCAGTTTCGCGATCGTCAGCGGTATCCATGACCGCGCTCGCCGTGAGGGCGTTCCCGTTGAGTTCCGCATCCCGCTGAGATTGCTCCAGAGCGCGGCTGCCCGGGCCGCGGAGAACGAGGAGTTCGCGGAGCGGTTCTGGTTTGCGCGCGAGGTCGTGTCGACATTCGCCCACGATCCCGCGGTGGCTGCTGCGCTCGATGACGCGGCGATCGTGACGTCCGAAGTGATTCGAGGGGTCGCCGGTAGCGCGGTTGAGATCTCGATGGGTCTCGTCGAGGAGAACGCGAACTCCCTCAAACTCCTGGCCGGACATCTTCAGTCCGGCAACGTCACGGATGCGGTGACGTCCGCTGCCGATGTCGCGTCGGGTATCGCCGCGTCGTTGATCGGCCGCGCACGGGCGGCCGGCAAGGCGATCAACGACATCGTCAAGCCGACCGACCAGCCGGACGCAAACGAATGATCCGCCGGTGCGTGGGCACTCGGCGGATCATTCAGTAGTTCGTCCTCGTACGGAACCGGCTTACGGAATCGGTGAGCACGGAGCGCCGAGGATCGGCGTGATCGTGCAGATTGCGCCCCCGACAGCGCCCGCACCCTGCTCGATCGGCTGGTGGTTGTTCAGAATGAAGTCGTTCGACTGCTGGCCGATGTCGTTTGCCGTGCCGAACCAGCTGTCCGGGACGTCGACGTACGGGATCGCCTCGACTGGGACCGGCGGGAACAGGTGGGGGCTTTCAACCTGCGGCGGCGGTGGGAACAGCAGGAATCCGAAGATCTGACCGAGGATGCCACCGGGCGGCGGCCCGTCGTTCGGGCCGGCAGCGAACGATGCCGGTGCAGCGATGGTGAGACCCGCAGCGGCGACCGCAAGGGCTACTGGGATTTTCGCGAATGGTCGCTTGATCATTGGTTTACCTCGAGGTCCTAGCGGGGGAATGGCGCAAGTCTATCGAGACAATTGTTGCGAGATTGTGCTTTTGGGGATCCTGGGTTAGGGGAGTTAGGAGGGTCTCCAGCGATAGGGTTCGGCTCATGATTCTCGCCCCGGAACAGCACGTTGACGTTGACACGCCGACCGGTCCGATGCGGACCTATGTACTGCGTCCGTTGGCCGAAGGCACGTATCCGGGCATCGTCTTCTATTCGGAGATCTTCCAGGTCACCGGCCCGATTCGACGGGTCGCGCAGTACCTGGCGGGGCACGGTTACGTCGTCGCGGTGCCGGAGATCTTCCATGAGCTCGAGGGCGAACACGGAGTCGTGCTGGAGTACGACCAAGCCGGCGCCGATCGCGGGAACGAACACAAGATCACGAAGGATTTGTCGTCGTATGACGCCGACGCTCGGGCCGCGCTGGACATGCTCGCGGCGCACCCGTCGTGCAACGGCGCTCTCGGCGCAATGGGCATCTGCATCGGCGGTCACCTGGCGTGGCGCACGGCTTTCCAGCCGGACGTGAAGGCCACGGTCTGCTTCTACGCGACCGATGTTCATTCGCGCACCCTTGGCAAGGGTAAGAACGACGACACCATCACCCGGTTCGGGGACATCTCCGGCGAACTGTTGGCGGTGTGGGGACGTCAGGACCCGCACATTCCGCGCGAAGGCCGGGAACTGATTCACGCCGCGCTCGACGACGCCGGCGTCGAATACAGCTGGCACGAAGTGAATGGTCAGCACGCGTTTGTGCGCGACGAAGGTGCCCGTTATGACGCCGAGTTGGCGCGTCAGGTGTTCGGGCTTGCGACCGATCTCTTCCACCGCCGCTTGCGGTAACGCATATGCCATCTGTTGCATAAGAACCCGGCAGGTTACGCTCGCCGAGTGACTGATCGCATCACCGTAGAAGTTGTTGACGGCATCGCCTACGCGACCCTCAACCGTCCGGACAAGCTGAACTCGCTGGACTTCCCGATGATCGAAGCAATGGCTTCGGTGCCGGCGAAGATCGCGGCTGACAAGTCGATTCGGGTCGTCATCCTCAAGGGCGCCGGCAAGGCGTTCAGTTCCGGACTCGACTTCGCGTCGTTCAAGGACACCAAGAAGGTCCTGACCAGCTTCGCGAAGCTCCCGGTCCAGTCGACGAACTTGTTCCAGAAGTGCTGCTGGGAGTGGCGCGAGCTTCCGGTGCCGGTGATCGCCGTGACGCACGGTCACTGCTATGGCGGCGGCCTCCAACTCGCCCTCGCGGCCGACTTCCGATTCACCACGCCGGACTGCAACTTCTCGGTCATGGAAGGCCGTTGGGGTCTCATCCCGGACATGACCGGTTCGGTGACGCTGCGCGAACTGCTGCCGATGGATCTCGCCAAGCGCCTCACGATGACCGCAGAGGTCTTCAACGGTGCGAAGGCCAAGGAATACGGCCTGGCGACCGAGGTGTCCGAAGACCCGATGGCTGCTGCGGAAGCGCTGGCCAAGGAACTCATCCAGCGATCGCCGGATGCTCTCGCAGCGACGAAGAAGCTCTTCCACGAGACGTGGACAGAGTCCCCGCGGTCAGCTTTCTGGACCGAGAGCGTTCTTCAGGCTCGCCTTCTCACCGGCAAGAATCACCGCATCGCGCGGTCTGCCGGGACGAAGAAGGAACTCCCGAAGTGGGTCAAGCGAACTCTCGGCTGACGGTCCTCGCGAACGACAGGAATGCGTCGTTCTCGTGCGGGTCACCGATGGTGATCCGCACGCCGTCGGTCCCATAAGGCCGAATGATGACTCCGGCTTCCGCGCTTCGGCGGGCGAAGTCGACGGATGCTTCGCCAAGCGGTAGATAAACGAAGTTGGCCTGCGTTTGCGCCACCGGGTAGCCCATTTCGGTAAGGGCGGCGCTGACGCGTTCGCGTTCGGCGACAACATCATTGGTGCGCTCGAGGAGTTCGTCGCGAACCTCGAGGGCGGCGAGAGCCGCGGCCTGGGCGACGGCGTTGACGCTGAACGGCAGGTGGACCTTCCGCAGCGCATCGATGATCTCGGGTGCGCCGACGCCATAGCCGACGCGGATTCCGGCAAGGCCGTAAGCCTTCGAGAATGTCCGCAGAACGAGCACATTCGGTCGCGTCCGGAACAGTTCGATCCCGTTCGGGGAATCGGGGTCTCGGACGTATTCGGCATAGGCCTCGTCGAGCACGACGAGAATGTCCGATGGCACGGCGTCGAGGAAGTGGGTCAGATCCTCGTTCGTGACGACGGTGCCGGTCGGGTTGTTCGGGTTGCACACCAGGATCAATCGCGTGCGGTCGTTGATCGCCGCGAGCATGGCGCCGAGGTCATGGCTGTGATCCGAGCGCAGCGGCACCGGTACTCCGGTTGCGCCGGCGACCTTGGTGACGATCGGATAGGCCTCGAAGGACCTCCACGCGAACACGACTTCGTCCTCGGGCGACTCGCACGTGATCTGGATCAGTTCCTGGCACAGAGCGACGCTGCCGCACCCGGTCACGAGGTTCGCCGGGTCGACGCCGAGGAAATCGGCGAGCGCATCGGTCAACGCGCCGGCCCCGTTGTCGGGGTAGCGGTTGATTCCCTGCGCCGCTTGTGTGATCGCCTCGACCACTTTCGAATGCGAAGCAGCAGTGGATTCGTTACTCGCGAGCTTGATTGCGTTTGGCCTGCTGACGCCCGGGATATAGCTAGGCAATGAGCTCAGATCTCCGCGGAGGCGCACAGTCATGGTGGTAGTAAATCAGTCCTGGGCGAACGGCTCACAGCGTCCTACCCTTGGAAATATGCCCGGCTTTTTCGAAGACGAGGCGCCGCTGCGTGATGCTGCGGGTTCCGTGCCGCTCACGGTGATCGAGCCAGATCGGCCGCCACGCGGCGGCATCATTCTGCTGCACGAAGCCAACACCCTGCCCAAAGGTCTTCTCGACGTCATGGCGTTGCTCGCGGGCGAAGGTTGGATCGTCGTGTCCCCGAACCTTTTCCATCGCGGCAAGACCGATGGTGAGGTCTTCGGTGCCGATCTGTTCGCCGATTTCGACGCGTGCCACGACTGGCTCGTCGCCCGGGGAGTGTTCGAAGACACAGTGGGGGTCCTGGGCTTCAACGACGCCGGAGTCGCGGCCCTGGTTATCGCGACCAACCGGCCCCTTGGCGCCGCGATCAGCATTGCTGCACGCGGAATCCTCACACCGGTTGCCGACGATGCGCCGACGCTCGTCGACGCGGCCGCCAAGATTCGAGTGCCGTGGCTCGGGCTGTACGCCACCGACGATCCCGATATCCCGGCTGAGCATCTCAGTCTGCTGCGCGAGGCCGCCGGGCGGTCGGGCGTTGCGTCGAATGTCGTGGCTTCGCCCGATGCTTTGATCGAGTCGCAGAACCGAATTCTCGACTGGTTTGACAGTTACCTACGCTGACCAGGCGTTTTGCGTTGCCGCGGCGGGACCATGTAACGTTCCAGTCCGGCGGTTCAACGAGGACCACCACGCACTAGACCGTAAGGTCGAGTGCGAGGAGGCGTGCCAGAGCGGCCGAATGGGGCTCACTGCTAATGAGTTGTTCCCCCCAAAGGGAACCGGAGGTTCAAATCCTCTCGCCTCCGCCACATAACTGAATACACACGCGCCCGTAGCTCAACGGATAGAGCATCTGACTACGGATCAGAAGGTTAGGAGTTCGAATCTCTTCGGGCGCACTGGAAAGGCCCCGCTACCAGCAACATTCGGTAGCGGGGCCTTTTGTGTTGTGTCCGACATGCCCGAATAGGTACTACTTTGGGGCTACTTTGAGGGACTACTTTCCAGAAACGAACTTGGACAAAGCCGCTGAGTGGTCCGGCGCCTGCGTCACCCGCTGCACGTAGTGCGCTTCCGTCGTCGAGAGCTTCGCGTGTGAGAGCTGCTGCTGTGCAGCCTCCAGGCCGTGAGCATCGCGGACGACTGTGGCAACCGTTCGCCGGAACGAATACGGCGTCACCCACACAAACGACTCGTCGGCCTTCAGTGCGTCGCGCAAATTGCGCCGCATGTTGCCGAGCGCCATCCATCCACCCATCCGGCTCGCAAAAACAGGCGCTTTCGGGTCTACCGCCGACTCTCCGAAAAGGCCGGCCAGCGCCTCTACTCCGAAGTCGGGGA
>JAJFUQ010000008.1 GCA_021372355.1 Nocardiaceae bacterium
CTGCTCACCACCGCACAGCTCACGCAGACCCACGAAGCAGACCTGACGAAGATCGCCAAGCTGCGCGCCCGCGCCAAGGAGTCGTTCCGGTCGCGCGAGGGCGTGAACCTCACGTTCCTGCCGTTCTTCGCCAAGGCCGTCATCGAGGCGCTCGCGGTCCACCCGAACGTCAACGCGTCGTACGACGAGAACGCCAAGCAGATCACCTACCACGCGAACGTGCACCTGGGCATCGCCGTGGACACCGAGCAGGGCCTGCTCTCCCCCGTCATCCACAACGTCGACTCGATGTCGCTCGGCGAGCTGGCTCGGGCCATCTCGGACCTGGCCAACCGCGCCCGCACCGGCGGTCTCAAGCCGGACGAGCTGGCTGGTGGCACCTTCACGATCACGAACATCGGCAGCAACGGCGCCTTGATGGACACCCCGATCCTGGTGCCGCCGCAGGCTGCGATGCTCGGCACCGGCGCGATCGTCAAGCGCCCCGTGGTCGTCACTGACGCCGACGGCAATGAGGCGATCTCGATCCGCTCGATGGCGTTCCTGCCGCTCACCTACGACCACCGCTTGGTCGACGGTGCTGATGCCGGACGCTTCATGACGACTGTCCGCCAGCGTCTCGAAGAAGGCGCTTTCGAAGCTGAATTGGGCCTGTAAAGCTTGAGAGTCGCCGTTGCGGGGTCATCAGGGCTGATCGGCACCGCACTAGTAGCCGCACTTCGTGCCGAAGGGCACGAAGTCGTGCGGCTGGTTCGACGCATCCCCGCAGCGCGCGACGAATTCCGTTGGGACCCGGAGACCGGTTCGATCGACCGGCGCGCGTTGCGCGGCGCCGATGCGGTGGTCAACCTCTGCGGCGCGAGCATTGACGAGCACCGGTGGACCGGTGAATACAAGCAGCACCTGCGGGACAGCCGAATCGATTCGACGGACGTCCTCGCGGACGCCGTCGTCAAGTCCGGTGTGCCGACCCTCGTCAGTTCCAGCGGTGTTCACTACTACGGCAACCCCGGCGATCGTGTGCTCGACGAAACCGGTCCTGCGGGCGACGGCTTCCTGGCGCAACTGTGTGTCGACTGGGAAGCGGCGACCGAGCCTGCGTCGGAGGCCGGCATCCGTGTCGTGCTGCTGCGCTCGGGTGGAGTGCTGTCGCGTCGCGGCGGCATTCTGGGCAAGCTCAAGCCGTTGTTCGCGCTCGGACTCGGTGGCCGTCTCGGCAGTGGTCGTCAGTACCTGCCGTGGATCTCGCTGGAAGACGAGGTTGCGGCGATCATCTTCGCGATCACCGAACCGGCAGTCCGCGGACCGATCAACCTCGTCGGCCCGGCGCCGGTGACCAACGCCCAGTTCACCCGTGCCTACGCAAAGGTCCTCGACCGGCCGGCGAAGTTCGTCGTGCCGGAATTCGCGCTCAACGCGGTGTTCGGCGAATTCGCTCGGGAAGGCATCCTCGCAGGTCCGCGAGCGATCCCGGCAGCGCTCGAGAAGGCCGGGTTCACGTTCCAGCACAACACGATCGGTGAGGCTCTCGAGTGGGCCGCGAACCGGTAGAGCGTAAGTTCGTAGTGTGACCGTCAGATCAGCGCGCTTGTCGAGCGAGCCCGTGGTCGTTTCGGAGCTCGGCCTCGTCGACTACGTCCCCACGTGGGAACTGCAGCGCAGAACCGCCGAGGACGTCGCCGCCGGCGCAGCCCCCGATCATCTGTTCCTGCTCGAACATCACTCGGTGTACACAGCCGGCCGACGGACGTCCGACGACGAGCGGCCGACCGATGGCACTCCGGTCATCGACGTCGACCGCGGCGGAAAGATCACGTGGCACGGTCCCGGCCAGCTCGTCGGATACCCGATCATCAAGCTCGCGGAACCCATCGATGTCGTCGATTACGTTCGGCGGCTCGAGGAAGCTCTCATCGCCGTGTGTGCGGAGTTCGGCGTCGAGGGTGGGCGCGTCGACGGACGGTCGGGCGTATGGCTTTCGGGGACGAGTCTTCGACCCGAACGCAAGATCGCCGCGATCGGCGTTCGAGTCCAACGCGGAGTCACGCTCCACGGATTTGCGATCAACTGCAATTCCAACGTCAATGCATTCGGCGCGATCGTGCCGTGCGGAATCCGCGACGCCGGAGTCACGAGCCTGAGCCTCGAGGCCGGCCGCGCCATCACCGTCGCGGACGTGCTTCCGGTCGCGCAGCGGTTCGTCCTCGATGCGCTCAACGGTGACCTCGCCGTCGGCGTCCACGCTGTGGCCCGCGGGTAGGGTGGAGTAATGGTTTCCGCACCTGAAGGCCGCAAATTGCTGCGTATCGAGGCTCGTAACGCGGAGACCCCGATCGAGCGCAAGCCGTCGTGGATTCGCACCCGCGCCAAGATGGGTCCCGAGTTCACCGAGCTCAAAGGCCTCGTCAAGCGCGAAGGCCTGCACACCGTCTGTGAAGAGGCTGGTTGCCCCAACATCTACGAATGCTGGGAAGACCGCGAAGCCACGTTCCTCATCGGCGGCGATCAGTGCACGCGCCGCTGCGACTTCTGCCAGATCGATACCGGCAAGCCCGCTGACCTCGACCGCGACGAGCCCCGCCGTGTCGCCGAGAGCGTGCAGACGATGGGCCTGCGCTACTCGACCATCACCGGCGTCGCCCGCGACGACCTGCCCGACGGTGGCGCCTGGCTGTATGCCGAAACCGTCCGGCAGATCCACGCCATGAACCCTGGCACCGGCGTCGAGCTGCTCATTCCCGACTTCAACGCCAAGCCGGAACTGCTGGCGGAAGTGTTCGACTCCCGCCCCGAGGTTCTCGCCCACAACCTCGAGACCGTGCCCCGGGTGTTCAAGCGCATCCGCCCGGCATTCCGGTACGAGCGTTCGCTCGAGGTGATCACCGCCGCACGTGATGCCGGACTCGTCACGAAGTCGAACCTGATTCTGGGAATGGGCGAGACTCCCGACGAGGTCGACGCCGCGATGGTCGACCTGCACGAAGCCGGCTGCGACATCCTCACCATCACGCAGTACCTGCGCCCGTCACCGCGTCACCACCCGATCGATCGTTGGGTGAAACCTGAAGAGTTCGTGGCACATTCGGATCGCGCCGTGGAGATCGGGTTCGCCGGTGTCATGTCCGGTCCCCTGGTTCGCTCGTCGTACCGGGCCGGCCGCCTCTACGTCCAGGCGATGAACCACCACGGTCGAGCAGTACCCGAGGAATTGAGTCACCTCGCCGCGGAGGGAACCGCGTCGCAGGAGGCGCGTGCGGTGCTCGCTCGCCAGTAATCGGCGCACCCTTGCAACATCAGCCGGGATAGTACGAATATCCTGGGAGCATGGCAAAGGGCGCTGGGGATCAATCGAAGGAAGCCAAGGCGGCTGCGAAGGCCGCCCGTAAGGCTGCGTCAAAGGAACGCCGGAAGCAGATCTTCCAGGCGTTCAACATTCAGCGCAAGGAGGACAAGCTCCTCATCCCGCTGATGGCGGCCGCATTCCTCGGCGCGATCGCGATCGTGGTGATCCCGGGTCTGATCTTCGACATCGGCTCGCCGTGGTTCCTCGTCCCGATCGGCGTTCTGCTCGGCATCCTGCTGGCTTTCATCATCTTCGGCCGTCGCGTGCAGAAGTCGGTGTACGGCAAGGCAGAGGGCCAGCCCGGCGCCGCAGCCTGGGTTCTGGAGAACATGAAGGGCCCGTGGCAGGTGCGCAACGCCGTCGCCGCGACGACCCAGATGGATGCGGTCCACCGGGTCATCGGTCGAGCCGGCATCATCTTCGTCGGTGAGGGTGCCCCGCACCGCGTCAAGCCGCTGCTTGCACAGGAGAAGAAGCGCACGGGTCGCCTTGTCGGAGACATCCCGGTCTACGAGGTCCTCGTCGGTAACGACGCTGGCCAGGTACCGCTCAAGGAACTGCAGAAGCACCTCCTGAAGCTGCCGCGCAACATCGATCAGAAGACGATGGACTCGCTCGACTCGAAGCTGCAGGCTCTCGGCGCTCGCAGCGGACCGGCCATGCCGAAGGGCCCGCTCCCGCCCGGCGCCAAGATGCGCGGCGGAATGCAGCGAACGGTCAAGCGCCGCACCAGCTGACCCCGAATCACGAAAATGGAGCCCGACCCGCGATTTCCGCGGGTCGGGCTCCATTTTCGTTGCAGGCCCTAGCGCGTACGGACAACCGCCGTGCCGCTGAGCCGGTCGTGCAGTCCCCGGCCGTCGATGTCGACGAAGAACGCCGGGACGACGACCGATAGCAGCGCCGAGCGGATCAGCGCCCGGCCGATTCCGACGCGCTCCTCTGCGCCGACTCGCACAACACGCATGCCGAGCAGAAGTTGGCCGGTCGTGAACGAGAACAGCCACACGGACAGCGTCCCCATGAGCGCCCAGACACCCATGACCCAGAATCCGGTGCGCGGATCCTGTAGTTCCTGCCCGAAAGCGAGTACGACCAGCCCTTCGGCGAGTAGCCAGTCGAGGACTGTGCCGACGAAACGCCGCATGACCGGAGCGAGCGAATCGGCACCGTCTTCGGGCAGTCCCAAGCGCTTTCCGGCGTATTCGTGCGATTGATCTGCCGTGCTGGCACCGTTTGACATGTTTACAACTTTATTCGGACCCAATGCTGCGCAATCAAAATGCCCGGTCATAGACTCTCCGATGGTGTGCGCACCGCACTGTGTCGGAGTTAACCGCCCTGGAGCAACGCGTAACACCACCGAAACATTGGGTTGACCGCTGGGCAACACCGCGTCCATACGTTCGAACGTGGCGTGACCCTAGTAGTCGCTACATTGCTAGGGAACTCATCCCCGAAGGAGTATCTAGAGTGGCGTTTACCACGGCCGAAGAGGTCGCCAAGTTCATCAAGGACGAGGGTGTCGAATACGTCGACATTCGCTTCTGTGACCTTCCTGGTGTCCAGCAGCACTTCTCGATCCCGGCTTCAACCTTCACGCCGGAACTGGCTGAAGAAGGTCTTGCATTCGACGGTTCGTCGGTGCGCGGTTTCCAGGCGATCAACGAGTCGGACATGCTCCTGCTCCCGGACGTCTCCACCGCGCAGCTCGACCCGTTCCGCGCCGCCAAGACCCTGAACATCAACTGCTTCGTGCACGACCCGTTCACGCGCGAGGCTTACAGCCGTGACCCGCGTAACGTCGCGAAGAAGGCGCAGGAGTACCTGAAGAGCACCGGCATCGCCGACACCGCTTACTTCGGTCCTGAGGCCGAGTTCTACATCTTCGACTCGGTTCGTTTCGACTCGGGCCCGAACGGTGCCTTCTACGAGGTCGACTCGATCTCGGGTTGGTGGAACACCGGCAACGAGTTCAACGCTGACGGTTCGCCGAACCGCGGTTACAAGGTCCGCTTCAAGGGTGGTTACTTCCCGGTTGCGCCGTACGACCACTATGTGGACGTCCGCGACAAGATGTCGACCAACCTGATCAACGCCGGCTTCGAGCTCGAGCGTGGTCACCACGAGGTCGGTACCGCTGGTCAGGCTGAGATCAACTACCGCTTCGACACGCTGCTCAAGGCCGCTGACGACCTGCAGCTGTTCAAGTACATCATCAAGAACACCGCTTGGGCTGAGGGCCACACGGCCACCTTCATGCCGAAGCCGCTGTTCGGTGACAACGGTTCGGGTATGCACGTCCACCAGTCGCTCTGGAAGGACGGCAAGCCGCTGTTCTACGACGAGTCGGGCTACGGCGGTCTCTCGGACATCGCTCGTCACTACATCGGCGGTATCCTCAAGCACGCTCCGTCGCTGCTTGCGTTCACCAACCCGACGATCAACTCGTACCACCGTCTGGTTCCGGGTTACGAGGCTCCGATCAACCTCGTCTACTCGGCCCGTAACCGTTCGGCTGCCGTCCGTATCCCGGTCACCGGCACCAACGCCAAGGCCAAGCGCATCGAGTTCCGTGCACCTGACTCGTCGGGTAACCCGTACCTCGCCTTCGCTGCCATGATGATGGCCGGCCTGGACGGTGTGAAGAACAAGATCGAGCCGATGAGCCCGGTCGACAAGGACCTCTACGAGCTTCCGCCCGAGGAGGCCAAGGACATCCCGCAGGCTCCCACCAGCCTCGCCGAGGTCATCAACAATCTGGAGAAGGACCACGACTACCTCCTCGAGGGTGGCGTCTTCACCGAGGACCTCATCGAGACCTGGATCGACCTCAAGCGCACCCAGGAAATCGCGCCGGTCAACCTGCGTCCGCACCCGTACGAGTTCGCTCTGTACTACGACGTCTAAGTCGACGTAAGTCGCTAGGAGTCTTCAAGACCCCCGAGAGCTTCGGTTCTCGGGGGTCTTTGCTATGCCCACCGCCTCCGTGAGAGTGCTGCATCGACTCGTCCCGCAAGAGCGTCGAGAACGTCCACGTACGACGGAGAGACTTCGATCTGCATGACGGTGTCCGATTCGATCCCATCGAAGAGCGCACCGACTTCGCCAAACGCGAAGTCGAAGAATGAGCAACAGCCGGATTCCTTCTCCGCCAGCGCCCGGGCGCGGGGCTCAGCACCGGGCGCGAGCGCCAGGTCGAGCCGGACATCGCTCAGACGTCGTGCTTCAACCACGGATTCGGCGAAGAAGTCATCGAACTCGGCAACCCGTACGGGCTGTTCAACGGTCGGCAACGTGCATGCCGCGGGCACCCAGTCCTCAGGTTCCATAGCGCAACGGTAGTCCCGAATCGAGCGCCTCCAGGATCCGGAGAACGCCGATTTCCGGGTTCTTGGTACTCACGTACAGATTTGGCGCGAGATCGTTCCACTTCCGTGCACGAGCAGTGACAATCGCCGCCTTACGGTGGTCGCAGTGACCCTATGAACGGTGGATCTGCCATGTCTGTCACGAAGTTCGTCGTTACCGCTGCGTCCGTGGGATGTCTGGCGCTTGCTTCGACCGGGGTTGTTTCGGCCGCCCCGGCCGACGTCAGGATTCAGACGTACGGTCCGGTCGTCACCCCTGGCTGGGTCTCGAACGTGTACGGATTTTCGGCTCGCAGCATTTGCCGGTTCTTGTTCCCGAGCGATGCTGCTCCGCACAACCAGGTGATGGCTGCGGGCTTGTCATTGACGTATTCGACGGTGTCGTCGACCGCTACCGAAACCCGGGGGTCGGGCGGTGCGGAGTCGTCTATATCTGGCGTGCAGAAACTGACTCGCGCGAGCGCCGTCATGGCGCAGTGCCGCTAGTCGCCAGAAACGGACAAACCGCCCCCTTTGGTGCCCGAATTACACCCCTTGGGTGCTCGGTCCTAGCCCCGGGGTGCGTAGGGAAGACCAGCAGTTGGTTGAAGACTCATGGATGCCGCCAGATCGATCGACCGGGCGGGGCCGCAAGGCCAAACACCCTGTCAGGAGTCGACAATGAGGATCACCCTCTGCGCCGCGTCGCTCACCGCAGCCGCCACGCTTTTCACCAGCCTTCCCGCCGCCACCGCCGCGCCATCTCGCGAGTCCAGCGACTTCACCGCGGAGCAACAGACGTTGTTGAGTCACCTCTCGGGTGGCTACAAGGCGAGTGATTGCAAGCCGATGGACCGCGAGGAGTCTTCGATCTACGTGGCAGCAATTTCCTGCAACAACTCGCGCAGCGGCGCTACCGACGGAGTCGTCTACTTCCTGTACGAATCAACGGACACGATGAACAAGGACTTCGACGTTTCGTTCAAGGATGCAACCGCCGACCCGACCTGCGGTGGGCACAACAACCCGGCGGCTTGGGAACGCAAAGGCAATCCCCTTGGCCGAATCGGTTGCGTCCGCAACGACGGAACGCCGTGGCTCATGTGGTCCAACACCGAGACCCTGATGATCAGCCTTGCACGAGGCACCGACATGGATGCCCTGGTCACCTGGTGGCAGAAGAACGGCTGACCGCTCTTATGGATCGCACCCGCGATGCGATCGAACCGAAAGGGCCTCGGGGAATTTGATCCCCCGAGGCCCTTTTCAATGCTTTGCGAGCGCTACCTAGTTCGACGGCATTAACGATCTTGATCACTTATGAGTTCGCAGCCGCAATTTTCGACATGTAACGAAGTAGGACTCCAGTGCGAAGAATCGCCCGGTGCCAGTTTCGGCCCACAGGCAAGCCTAAGGATCATTGCATGCGCGTTCGTCGCCTCCTCATTGCCGCCGGAGTTGTGGCGCTGTCGATCTGTTCGGCGTCAGTCGCCAGCGCCGACGGCAGCAGCCAGTACGCGAGCGGGACGACGGGTGTCGATATCTCGTACCCGAACTGCGGACTCAGCGCGAGCGACATTCCTGCGATCAGCTATGCCATCGTCGGCGTGACTGGTGGTCGGGTGGACCTAGGCAACTCCTGCCTTCAGGACGAACTGGCCCTGCTGTCGGCGAAGACGTCGAACATCAGCTTCTACGCGAACACCGGCTGGTACGCCGAGACGAGCAACACCGCCTGGCTTTCCGGCTACCCGTGCCCCACGACGAACACGACCGGCGGCCCGACGACCGCCGCGGAATGCGCCGCGTACAACTACGGATACCACGCCGGAATCTCTGCATTCGACCGCGTCGGTGCGCGGGGCGCGGGCGTGATGTGGTGGCTCGATGTCGAGACCGGAAACTCATGGAACGCTGACACGCTCCAGAACCGTATGAGCCTGCTCGGCGAGCGGGACGCCCTCATCTTCAAGGGCGCCTCGGACGTCGGTGCGTACAGCACCACGTCGCAATGGAACTCCATCACGGGCACCTGGAATGCCGGATGGTACAGCTGGGGCGCGACCGTTGTCGGCGGAAGCAAGCCTGCTACGAAGACCTGTCAGCAAGCGGGATTCGCGGGCAAGCGGTTCCTGCTCATCCAGTACAAGCCGCGGAAGATCGACTACGACTACGCCTGCTGATCATCGCAAGAGCACAGACCTCGGACGCGCAGCGCATCCGGGGTCTGTCGTAGAACGATCGGCCTATCCCATGTGTTGCGACAGGAACTGAATCGCCTGCGGCATACCGATCACGGCCGCCGACAAGTGGTCCGGAGAAGGCGTCAGCATCTGGTTCACCGGCGTCCCCTCGGCACGCCACCGCTTCATCGTCCGGGTGATCGCGTCGACCGGAATGAGCACGTCAGTCGGACTGTGCCACTCGAAGACCGGCACATTCGGCTTACCGTCGTACTTCTCGAGACTGTTCTCCGCGAGAATCTTGTGCGTGTTCGGGGCGTCGAAGAGGGAGAAGTCGTTCGCCAGGCGAGGTGCACTCTGGCCCGCACCCATGATCAACAAGTCCCGCGTGCACGCGTTGTTGATCGCGTGACGCAGCTTGCGGCCCTCGGCATTGAGCGCGCTCTGCATCGGCAGCATGTCGGGGTATTCACGCTCGAGCCCGATCGCGGCCGCGAAGGCGAGGCCGAATGCCGGGTGCGCATTACGGCCGAGAACGTCGGCCATCGTTTGCAGGTTCATCGGCACGCCGCCGATCGCCGCACCGACAATGGGCACCTCCGGCGCGTAGGTCGGCGCGAGAGCAGCAGCCCACGCCGCGGCCATGCCACCGCCTGAGTAGCCGGTCAGACCGACCTTGCTGTGGTCGAGGTGCAGCGGCTCGTAGCCCTGAGCCGCCCGGATCGAGTCGAGCGTGATCTGGCCGCCGAGCCTGGCCGCGCCGTACGCACTGCGCGGTCCGAGGTGGTCCGCGATGACGACCGCCCAGCCCATTTGCAGCGGCAGGTTCATACCCACGGTCACTGCATCGTCGCGGTCCGGGACGCTGTCGAACATCGTGTGCGACGGCGCGCACTCGAGACCGAGTGAGTTGATGATCGCGCCGTAGGACAGCACGGGTCCGCCGGGCTTGTGGTTCGGCGGAACCAGGATCGTCGCGACGGCCGCGATCGGGTGACCCGTCGAGTCGGTTGTACGGAACTGCAGCTGAGTGGCCTGCACACCGATCAGTCCGAGCGGAGTCGGCATCTTGCGGGACTTCAGAATGTCACCGGGCTGGTGGTCCGCGAGATTCCCGGGCGACACATAGAAGTGGTCGGCCAGAGGCGTCGGCATCTCCGGCATCGGCACTGCACCGGCGGGCGCTGCACTTCCGATTGCGAGGGCGCACGCCACCATCGTCGAGGCGCAAGCGCCGCGAACTGAAAAGCGACGACCTGCAAATCTAGTGCGGCGCATGACTCGGCAACTCTCCCCCGGTCGAATTGTCATTCCGGCAGAAGACTAAGTCCGTTTGTGACGCACACCACCATCGACCCGATTACGTTGCGACAACCCAATGTTCACAATTTGGGTTCGCGCATCAAGATCAGCGGAATGGTTCGTCAACCAGGCCGGTACCGGACCTGAGGACCACTAAACAGGCGCGTTCGCTTCCTGCTCTTCCTTGATGACGCGCGTCAGAATGCGTTCCATGGCTTCGTCCGCCATTCGGGCATTCTCTCGATCGGTCTGATCCTCCGGGAACCAGTCGGCGAGTTGCTCCACGAGCCACGCCCGCCACGTGTTTCGGATTCGCTGCGCTTCGCCCTCGCCGACCGGGGTGACCGTCAGAATGTCGCCGTCCCGAGCGACGTATCCAGCGGTTTCGAGTTCGTCATAGAACGGCCGCAGAACTCCTGGCGGAACATTGATCGCCGATTCCAGCCGCGACAACCGAATTCCCCGCCCGAGAATCCGGGACGGTCCGAAGACTCGCATGATTCCCCACGCCTGCGCGTGGGTGAGTTTGGTTTGCGAGCGTTCGATGATCGACGGGGCCGCGGCACGACCGTGCTTTTCGAGGATTCGACCGATGAGGTCTTCGAGTTGGGTGTCCGCCTTCGCGCCTTCCGCGATGGCGAATCCTTCACCGGTCCCCTTTGCGCCTTCCCGCACGATTCCGCGCATCTTCACCTGCGGGAGCAGGATCGCAAAGACCAGCGCGATCATCGCGACCGGAACCACGTACAGGAACATGTGCGCAATCGCGTCGGCGTAGACCGTCACGATCGGCGCCTTCTGTTCGGCACTGAGCGCATGGAGTTGGGCCGGCGTCGCGATCTCGCTCGGTGTGACGCCACTGGTCCGCAGCGCGCCGCCGATGCGCTGATTCAGGTAGTTGGTGTAGACGCTGCCCATCACCGAGGCGCCGAACGATCCGCCGATCGTCCGGAAGAACGTGACACCGGAGGTGGCCGTTCCCAGGTCTCGGTACTCCGAGGTGTTCTGCACGATGATCGTCAACACCTGCATGCTGAGGCCGATACCGGCACCGAAGACGAGCAAGAACAGCGATTGGGTCCAGAAGGACGTCGTCGCGTCCATCGTCGACAACAGGTACGCACCGATTGCGATCACGGCCGTGCCGACGACGGGAAATATCTTGTACTTGCCCGTCTTGCTCACGACGTTGCCGCTGAAGGTCGATGCGATCAGCAGCCCGAAGACCATGGGCAACATGCGTAGACCGGATGCGGTGGCGGTCGTTCCGATGACGAACTGCATGTAGATCGGAAGGAACGTCATCGATCCGAGCATGGCGAAACCCACGATGAAACTCAGGACCGAGGCGACGGTGAACACCCGGTTCTTGAACAGTCGCATCGGGAGGATCGGGTCCTGCACGCGCGTTTCCACGATGACGAAAACGACCAACGCGACGATCGACGCGATGAACAGACCGATGATCGTCGGCGATCCCCACGCATACTCAGTGCCACCCCACGACGTCGCGAGTGTCAGGCCGCTCGCACCGAGTGCGACGAAGAGTACGCCGAGGTAGTCGATCTTCGGCTTGCCCCGACTGGAAGTCCCCGGGACGAACTTGGCCGCCATCACGATGACGATGATCGCGATCGGCACATTGACGTAGAACGCCCAGCGCCACGACAGGTGGTCGGTGAACAAGCCACCCAAGAGCGGCCCGACCACGGTCGTCACGCCGAAAACCGCACCAAGCGCGCCTTGATACTTGCCGCGATCGCGAAGCGGAATCGAGTCGCCGACCAGAGCCGTCGCTGTCACCATGAGGGCGCCGCCGCCGATTCCCTGCACCGTTCGGGCGACGATGAGCCACGTCATCGAATTCGCCAGACCGCAGAAGAACGAACCGATGATGAAGACCACCACCGCAGCTTGGAAGACGCGCTTACGGCCGAATAGATCACCGAACTTTCCGGCCAGCACCGTCGAGACGGTTTCCGCGAGAAGGTAGCCGGTGACGACCCAACTCATGTGGCCCGCGCCGCCCAGATCACCGACAATGGTCGGCAGTGCGGTGCCCACGATCGTCTGGTCCATCGCCGACAGCAACATTCCGGTCGCGATCGTGGCGAACACCAGGTTGATCTGAGCACGCGATAGCGCTGGGGCTTCCTTGTCTTCGACGGCAACCGACATGAAAGCTCCCCCAACCGAAGTCGACTGACCCTAGAGGTGATTGTGCGCCCGCGCGATTGACCTGCGCATCGAGATCACGAATGCACCGTCCAGATTCGATCGAGTAACACTTCGGCGACCGCTTAGTGAATGCTAAGTAATATGTGAAACGATTGATTGTCACATCCCGATTTCGAAGACAGGAGGTGCTTGCACATGCTGTGGCTATTCGTACTCGCGATCATCATGCTCGCGAGCCCCGTTGCGATCTCGGTGACCAGTCTGATCGTCGCAGCTCGGCGCGCGGCGCGGTGGCAGGCGACGATGACGACCGACGAACTCGGCGTTCTCAGCTCCTCGAGGGTCTAGGGCCGGACACGCACTCGCTCAGTCGGCGAACTGACGGAGGGCGCCCGGCATCGCCGCGAACTCGAACTGTCGTCCACGCACCGCGACTTCGCCATCGGTCGCCAGCGAAACCTCCTCGTCCACCGCGACGGTGACCTTCGCCGCGAGTTCCCGCACATAGTCGTGGTTTCGGCTCAACATTCCGGTGGTCATTGCCAACATGGCCCGAATGCGCGCGCCCTTGACGTCAGCACGCAGGTATCGCACGTCCAACTGCCCCTCCGCAAGGCTTTCCCGAGCGAGCGGCAGTCCGTCCGGCGGACAGTAGGTGCCATTTCCGATGAAGATCATCCAGACGCTCGTCGACACACCGTCGATGGTGATCTGGAGCGGAGTTGCCCGCCGCATCACCCGTCCAGCGGCGATGGCAGCAGCCGGCCACTTACCGATTCGGCCTTCGAGCTTCTCGCGGATTCGGACCGCTTTCGGATACGGGCCCAGGCTTGCGGTGTTGATGAAGAACGCCTGTTCCCCGCCGTCCACCGTCACGGACGCGAGGTCGACATGCCGTACCTTGCCGGCTTCGAGCGAGCGCACCGCGCACGCCGCCGTGGCTGACGTATCCCGGGCATAGTGGTTCAGCGTCCCACCGGGGAAGACAGCGAGCGGTAGCCCGGCTTCGACGGCGACGGTGACTGCCGTGTTCACGGAACCGTCGCCTCCCACGACCCCGAGCGCGCGCGGGCGAATCCTCTCGATCTCCGCACGCAGTTGCTCTGCCACATCGCCGTCGACATCGGCCCGCACGATGGTGGCGGCAGACAACTGCTCGACCAGCTGCGAATCACCCGATCCGGTACCGGACATGGGATTGACGAGAAGCAGGAGTCCTTCTCCCCTTTCACATGTTGCGACCTCATCCACTTCGCCGAGCGCAACGATCCCGGGCCGTGCAACCGGCCACCACCGCCGGGTCCAGTTCGCGACGACCACTCCGATCGCGGCACCCGCAATCACGTCGGAAGGCCAGTGAACTCCGACGTGGACCCGCGAGTACGCGACGGTCGCAGCCAGTGGAAAGAGAACGAATCCAGCTGCGGGCACTTCGAGACTGACCGCCGTGGCGAACGCAAATGCGGACGCTGAATGCCCGGACGGGAAGGACGACGACTTCGGGATGTCGATGAGTTCGCGACTCACCGGGATCGCGTGCAGTGGAGGTCGCGGCCTGGGCATCAACGGCTTCAGTCCGGCGTTGGCGATGGCACTGGACACCCCGATCGCGAACACCCCACGCAGTGCCGCACGACGGGTCCGACCCCGCTTGGCTGCCAGACCGGCCGCCAGCGCAAGCCAGATTCCACTGTGGTTGGCCGAGCGCGTCAGTCGAATCAAGTACCGATCGAGGCGCTCTGACCTCGGTGCATGCTCGATGAGCTTTCGATCCCAGATATGGAAGCTGTCGACAGCAGAACGGGCATTCACACTCAAGTGAATGCCCGTTCCCAACCGGCAGAAACAGCTCAGAACAGCCCGTCCGCGAAACTGCCACCAGCGCCCACGCCGCCGCGCACCGCGTAGATCCCCGAACCGGTCGGCGTCATGTACCGCCCGAGTTTGTCCGAACGCGTCAGTTGGTGCTGTGCGTCGATGAACTGCGACGGATGCCGGTTGAACGACATGAAGAGCAGCCCGCCCTCGTAGCCATTGTCGTAGTTGTAGCCACGACGGAACATCGTGTGCCCGTGCATCTCCTTGACATGGGAGCCGTCCGGGAGCCGCGGGTAGTCGGGTGTCGCGTGCTGCGCACCGTTCGGCGCGGTCAGCGGCGATCCATCGAACCGACGTCCGATCGCGGCATCCTTCCCGGCCACCGGAGTTGCCATCCAGTGCGGAAGGTCGAGCCGAATGCGGCGGTAGACCGCATAGCAGCCACCGGCCATGTAGCCCGGCTCCCCGGAGGGGTCGCACCAGACCACGGCGTCCCGGTCGGAGCCCGTCGGGTTCGCCGTGCCATCCGGAACGCCGAGCAGGTTGCGCGGCGCCGCTGTATCCCGCGGCGGGATGACAAAGCCATTCTCGGTCCAGCGCAGATTCGCCTTCCCCTGCGAAACTGCGCGGAGCTGGATCAGTGCGTGCGTCAGGACCTGCGGTTCGTCCGCGCACATCTGAACGAGGAGGTCGCCGTCACTGGCATTGGGGTCGCACGCATCGCCGGCGAAGTGCGGCAACGGCGCGAGGTTGGCCGGACGGTTGAGCTTTCCGAAACGGCCGTCGAACAGGCTCGGTCCGAACCCGACCGTCATCGTGAAACGCTCAGCGCTCATGCCCTCCGAGATGCCCGTGTCACCCGCCGGCGCCGGCTCACCCTTGCTCAGGGCGTCTCCGAGTGCCGTCCAGTCATCGAGGAGCTTCTTGAGTCCGGCCCGATCGGTGGTGACGTCGAACGCCGCCAGAACACAGTTGCGCTGCTGCTCGGTGGTGATGCCCGCCTGATGCGAACCGTAGAACGGCACAGAGACCGCGCGAAGCGGTCCAGGGGCGGCATTTGCAGTGGCGCCAAGGCCGCCGGCAAGAGTTGCCGCAGCGGCCGCGCCCGCTCCACGCGCGAAAAGGGAGCGACGGGAGAAACCCGTGTGACTCGTGTGAAGATCTGTCATGGGAAGCAGGTTACGATTGAGTCACGAGAGTCGTCCTGGGAATTACTTAATCAATCGACACATTTTGTTTCGGGTAGCCGAACTCTGGGTATGCCCCGAGTTTGCTCTTGATCGCATCCCGGACACGTCGAGAGAAATAGCCTGTAGCCATGGACGGAGCGAGCCGCATCGAGGCGACGGTGGTGTGCGTCGTCATCTTGGCGGCCACCGCGTGGATCGTCCTGCGCAGCTACCGCGTGCCAAACCCGCTGGCACCGCCCTGGGCGATCGCGCGGGGTGCCGTGCAATTGGCTCTCATCGGACTGATCCTGCACGGCGTCATCGCCAACACGGCGTTCGTCGGCGTAGCACTGCTGGTGATGTTCACCGTCGCGTCAGTGACCTCGACGCGCAGAACCGGGTGGTCCCAACGCACTTACGCGATTGTCGCAGCCTCGATGGCGGCGGGAATCACGGTCGCCCTGACGGTCATCTTCGTGACCCGAACGGTCGACTTCAGCGGGCGCTACCTGCTCGCCCTCGGCGGCATCGTGATCGGCAATGCGATGACGATCGCGACGCTCGTGGGCCGGAACCTGAAGCAGCTGACCAACGACCATTGGGACGAGGTCGAGGGCTGGCTCGCGCTCGGCGCAACCAATCGCCAGGCGACCGTGGACATCGCCCGGAGTTCGGTGCATTCGGCGCTCATTCCGACGACCGATCAGACCCGGACGACCGGACTCGTCACACTGCCCGGTGCGTTCGTCGGTGCGATCTTCGGCGGGCTCTCTCCCGTCGAGGCCGGGCGATTCCAGATAGTCGTCCTGGCGTCGATCATGTGCGCGGGGTCGATCACCGCCGTGTTGGCGGCGACCGCCCTCGCTCCGCGCGGAATACCGCGGCAGGACTAGGACCTGCCTTACTTAAGCGACGCCCTGGAAGACCTGCTCCGGGGTGATGTTGAGGACCTCCATCATCCGGACGAGTTCATCCGGCGAAAGCCCGTCCGGCCGCGAGGCGAACCCGTTGTCGCCCAAGCCGATGCGACTAGCAAGCTCGACTTCGCCCATGCCGCTGTCGACCATCGCGCGACGAATGTTGCGTTCGACGATGGCCTCTACCGCAGCCTCGTCCATGCTCATGCTCATGGTTATCGAGGCTACGGACATATAACGGAGGCATCGGGACGCCACACTGTGGCGGCGGTCACACGTGCGGCGCTTCGGCTCCTCGCTCCGCACCCGACCGCAGACGCACTGACTCGGAGTACGCCAACGTACGGAATCGCAACACCGGATCGTCCGACGGTTCTATGCCGTCGGTGACGCGCATCGGGTCGAATACGACGATGTCGCCGTCCTTTTCGCGTTCGGTGTCGCGACCGGTGATCTCGAGCGTGCCGACATCGACGAACTCGTCGCTCTTCCAGTTCTGCGACGGGTCGACCGTGGAATCACCCGGACTCGCGACCTGGACACGCAGAGTGAATCGGATCGGGCCCTGGGCAAGTCGTGAATCGACCTCGTCCAACAGATAGTCGCGCGAGATGCGCGCAGCCTTGTGCGGCGCGAAGTACTTCTCCCCCGCCTCGGGAATCCACTGGTAGCGAACCCAGCGGGACTCGCCATCTGCGCCAGTCCACTTGAACGCGTGGAGGCCGTAGAAGCGGACCTGTCCGTAGCTCTTCGGGGTCCGCAGTGTCGGTGCATTGATGGCGCTCGACTTGATCGCCTCGGGATGGTCGATGAACACCTTTGCGAGCTTCACCGGCGCCATCGCTCCCGCACTCGCAGCCTTGATGAAGTCGATGAGCCCGTCCGGGCCCTTCGTGATGAACACCTTGGCGGTCTGAGACGAGATGTCGGCGGTCTTGCCGTTGGGGAGGCTGAACTTCACGGCGAGTCCGTGCGGCGCCGGACTCTTGTCCTTGACGCGGGGGTTGCCGGCACCGTTCGAGAAGCGAACGAGAGCCGGAATCGGCGATCCGTCGAGGAATCCGGCGGTCGACAGTCGCTTGCCTTCCGCGGTCGCGGTGAAGGTTCCGCGGTAGAGGCGACCCTTCGCATGAAGGGCGCGGGCGCCCGGGTGTTCGCCGTACTGGCCGTGGATTGCCTCGATCGCTTCGTGTGGAGTCACCATGCTCGTTTCAAGCCCCCCGCTTCGGTTTGTATTCCTGGCCTTGGCTGGCGCATCCGGCCGGCCCGGATGCGCCGGACAAGGCCTAGTCTTCCGAGGTTTCGCCGCGGGCAGGGTAAATCGCAAAAGTCGAGGTCAGATCACGAAAAGACGACGATCAACGGACGTTCCGAGGGGCCTTTGTGGCGCCACGCACAGTTATCGTTCCGTGCCTAACACCAGCCCCACAACCGATGATTTACCCCATGAGAAACACCAACCAAGGAGGCAGTCACGTGATGTCCCGGAATCGCGGGTTCGCTGGCACGGCGATGTTCATCGCGCTACTGCTGCTGGTACCGCAGATAGTCTTACTGGCTCTCTTTACCGGTCACTAGCCGCGACCGCCGCCAGTGGACTGAATGTTCGCCACGCCGGCGTCGACGACATGTTTATCGTCGGCTCCGGCGTACGCATATACGGAGTAGACAACGTTGTTCGCACCCGGGAGGTCGATACTGATTCGACGTTCGGTCCTCTCGCCCGGCTTGAGGGTGATGTCCTCGGGCGCCGGCAACTGCCCAGGCGCTTCGGAGCCGTACCAGAGCTTGCCGCTCCAGCCCGCGTTCTGCGGGGCGGTCAGCGTCACCACGATCTCGACACGTCCCGCGCCGCGCGTCACGAAGCGGCTGCCGTCGACGGTCGCATTCACGTGAACCGGCGTTTTGACGATCGGCTGCTCCGGCAGCGTCGACTCGGGCGATCCATCGCCGACCTTCGGCCAGCCTCCCGGCCACGTCAGGCGATCGAGAATCGCCGGGCGGTTCGGCGCCCCGCTCGGCAGGTTCATCTGTGCCCGCGGGATCGCGTGGTACAGCATCCAGTCGTTGCCGGCGTCGTCTGTGGTGACCGCGTTGTGGCCCGGTCCGGCCCACTTGTCGCTACCCGCGACGACGAGTTCGCCACCACCGAGGTTCAGGTCCCGGCCGTCGCGGTCGACGTAGGGTCCGAAGAGGTTCGGCGAACGTCCCGCCAAGACGCGGTACGCCGTGGTCGGTCCGCTGCAGCAGTTCCCCGCCGACGCGAACAAGTAGAAGTTGTTGTCCTTGCGGACGATGTACGGAGCTTCGAACCGCTGGTCCGCGATCTGGACCGGCTTCCCGGCCGCCGCCGACCCGTCCGGGTTGAGCGGAATCGCGTACACGCCGCCGAAGTTGCCGACCACCATCGTCTTGTTGCCGTTGTCATTCCAGACGAATGGGTCGATCGTGCCGGCGATGCCGACATCCTTGGCACAGAACACGGGGTGCCCGAGGTCGTTCCACGGGCCGTTCAGAGACGGCGAGGACGCCATCCCGATGCAGGGGTTGTCGGCGTACCCGACCGCGTAGTACATGAGGAATCGGTTGCCGTCCGCGACGATCTGGGGAGCCCACGCGGTCTGCCCGTTGACGACCCAACCCGGCATTCCGGAGAAGACGTTCCCGCTGTAGATCCAGTTCTGGAGGTCGTAGGAAATCCAGTGCGGCAGGAACCGCATGCCTTTGCCGTCGCCCCAGTCATCCGAGGTCGCGTAAGCGTGATAGACGCCCGACGCGTCGCGAATGATCGATGGATCTGCGGCTGCCGGAAGCATCACGGGATCAGCCGAGGCAGGTGGCGCACCCAACCCGGCGGCCAGCACAGCCGCCACTGCAGCCATGAACCAACGCGCCCGCCCGACAACCATTTTGGCCTCCGTTCACCACCGCAAGCCAGCGGATGGGGTTAACGTAGGGCGGCGGCCAAACGGCCAGTCACGACGCGCATGCCCGTGGCGATGTTGAGATCAACTCCAATGCTTTTTTGTGACACACCAACGCTTTTCACTCTCCTGGGACCAAACCTCCATTGACCATCGAGTTCGACCATCTCGACCTGGCCGTCGCCGATCTCGCGAGCGCGGTGCGGGAATTCCGGGCTTCCGGGTACCTCCTGCTGAAACGCGACCTCGGGCCGCTTCGCGGCGGTACGGCAGGCATCGCGTGCGCCGGCAACTCTCGAATCGTGCTGAGTGGGCCGGGCACCGTCGCCGCGAGTGCACTACGCGTGGTGTCGCGCACCCTCGGTAATGACTTCACGGGAATCCGGCGCGCGGTCTTCCGGGTCAAGGACCTCAGCAGGTACGTCGAACGACTCGAGGAAGCCGGTATCGGCGTCTCGAAATCTGGCAAGACGATCACGCCAGACGATCCCGCACTCCCCGTTCTCACGCAGACATCGGTGAAGTCCGGTCCGGCGACGACGATCTCGATCACCCGCCTGACCCTCGTCTCACCTGATCTCGACAGAACTCTCACCGGACTCGAGGCGATTTTCGGCGAACCCGATGTCGACGGCCGTTGGCGCATCGGCCTCACCACACTGACCGCCGAGCGCGGTTCGGTCGTCAGCATTCGGGCCCGACTCAACGCCGCACGAATCCCCGCTTTCGCCGCCGGTCTCGGGTTGTCGATCCCATCTGACGACGTCGACCACGAAGCTGCCGAACGACTCGGCGAGGCACTGCGCATCGCGACCGTCTCGCACGACGAACTGACCAAGCGCGGCAAAGCCCCGTTCCATAAGCTCGGCGCGTTCCTCGAAGAGCAATTCCCGCGGGTCCACCGCGAATTGGACTGGAGCACATTTGGCCCGAGCCGCCTGTACTGCTGGAAGGGCGAGTCCGACCACGTCGGTGCGATCCTGCTGGCCCATCAAGACGTCGTTCCGGTTGACAACGAGGACGCGTGGACTCATCCGCCGTTCAGCGGGGTCGTTGACGACGAGTTCGTGTGGGGTCGCGGTGCGATCGATGACAAGAGCCGCGTGCTTGCGATTCTCGAGGCGATCGAAGACCTCCTGCGCCGCGGATTCCATCCCCAGACGACCATCTACTTCGCGTTCGGTCACGATGAGGAAGTCGGCGGGCATGAGGGCGCGCAGGTCATGGCGCAGTACCTGGCGACCCAGAGTGTGAGCGCGGATTTCGTCCTCGACGAGGGCGGGATCGTCGCAGTGGGCATCGTCGACGGCATCTCCTCGCCGGTCGCGTCGATCATGCTCGGCGAGAAGGGATTCGTCACGCTGCGCCTGGACTCGACCGATCCGGGCGGCCACTCGTCGATGCCACCCGACCGCACCGCGGTTGGACGTATCGCGCAGGCGATCGCTCGTATTCAGGACAACCCGCTGCCGCTGCGCGTGACCCCTCCTGTCCTCGACATGGTCCGGCGCATGGCTCCGCACATGCCGGGCCCCGTGCGCGCAGTCCTCGCGAGTGCCGAGCGATTCCCCAAGCCGATCGCCAAGCTACTGTCGCTCAAACCGCACACGGCAGCACTGGTACGAACGACGTTCGCGCCCACAGTGTTCCGCGGCGGTGTCAAAGAGAACGTGCTGCCGCAATCGGCGGAGGCGTTCATCAACGTCCGCATCCTCGCGGGCGACACGATCGATTCCGTCGTGGCGCACTGCATCAAGGTCGTCGATGATGAGCGGGTTCGGATCGGCGTGACGTCCGGTTTCGCGGCGGACCCATCACCATCGACCGATCCGGATTCGCCGCTGTTCGACATGATCTCCGAGGTCGTCCAGGAGACGGTTCCAGCGGCGCTCATCACCACTGGTCTGGTGCCCGGTGCGACCGACTCGCGGCACTACAGCGCGGTGGCGCAAGCACGGTTCAACTTCACGCCGATCCTGCTCGACCGCGCCGACCTCGAACGTATTCACGGCACGGATGAACGCATTTCCCTCGCCAACTACAAGCGGATCATCGATTTCAACGTGCGGCTATTACAACGATTGTGATCTTTTACACATGTCGGCTGTCATTCACACAACGCAATAGAAAATTCAACCGTTTGAATGACAGACGTTGATCCGAGATTTAGCGCGTTGCTCTTCTTTACGAATAGTGTTGCTGCACAACGGACTTAGATTTGTTGAGCAGCATGAACGTCATTCGAGCGAATGAATTCGATGCGCTGCCAACTCGCCCGCGTCCGGCGGCAGCCAAAACATCACGCAACATAGTTCCAGATTGATCTTCATAATCAGTCCGACAATTTCGGCGCGTGGCCAACATTCGAGGACACAGATGAACATCAACCGGCGAAACCGGATTCGCTTGACTGCGGCCTCCATCGGAGTCGGAGCAGCACTGGCCACGGGTACCAGCGTCGCGTTCGCTGAGACAACGGACGTCGAATCCCCCGCGACCACGGCGTCCGCTTCCACGACCCCCGAGCCGACGTCGGACCCTACGCCGCCAGCGACCACGACGACGACCCCGGCACCGACGACAACCGAGCCGACGGCCACCACCCCGCAGACGTCTACGACCGAGCCGACAACCACGCTGCCGTCCGCGACCGATTCCTCAAGCGTCGCCGTGACCACCAGCTCGACCACGACGACGACGTCAACCACCTCGACAACGACCACTAGCACCTCAACCGCTACGCCGACGGGTGCCACCACTGCGTCGACGGCCACAACTGCCGCGACGACGTCAACCGCCGACCGTGCACCGGCACCGAAGGCCGTGCCCGCGCGACCGACGCTCCTGGCTTCGCCAGTTGAGCAAGCCGCGCAGATGGCCACGTTGACCGCCGCATTTCCCACCGCATCGCCAGATCCGTCCCCCGACAACAAAATCGTGACTGCCCAGCCGATCTCGGCAGATGTGATTCCGGCTGACGACACGACGACGTCCTTGTGGCAGAAGAGTTGGATGTGGGGATTGCAGGGGCTGCCCTCGAGCACCCCGGCAACTCCGACGACCGAAGCCACACAAGCGCCGCGCCACCGATTCACGCGCCCGGGCTCCAACGGCTTCACCAACCAGCCGCCAACCGTCAGCCCGACGATCAACGCCCAGGATCCGGCCACCGGGGTCATCACTGGTGACCTCCACGCGTCGGACCCGGAAGGCGCGAAGCTGACCTACGCCGTCACCGACAAGCCGGACCACGGCACGGTTACCGTTGACGACAAGGGCCAGTTCATCTACACGCCGGATGCCAGTACGGCAGCCGACGGTGGAACCGACTCGTTCGTCGTAAGCGTCAGCGATTCACAGAGTCGCCCGGGTGGCCGGGCGCGGTTCCGGCCGAGCGGAAATGTCACGACCGCAACCGTTCAGCTGGACGTCGAGCCAACCGGCCACAATGCCGCACCGGTGGTCAACGGCCCGGCAGCGGTCGGACAGCCGGACCCGGCCACCGGCGCGGTGGTCATCACGCCAAACGTCACAGATCCCAACGGCGACGCCATCACATATTCGACGAATGCCGACGGCACGTTCACCCAGAACGGCGACGGCACCATCACCTACACCCCCACTGACGCTGAGCGTCATGCCGCCGCCGGAACGGCTGACCCGGACAGCAAGACAATCACGATCACGGCCGCCGACGGCAAGGGCGGGACCGCGAGTTTCGATACGAACCTGACGGTCGTTCCCAAGAACAGCGCGCCCACCAATGCCGCAGCCTCCGGCGCCGCAGCCGACAATGGCACGGTCAGCGGCACGATCTCCGGCGTCGACGCCGACGACGATTCGATCACCTACACCGGGGCAACCACGTCGTCGAAGGGCGGCGCCGTTCAGGTAAACGCCGACGGCACCTACACCTACACGCCGACTGACCAGGCTCGATACGCGGCCGGAAACCCGGATGCGGACACGTCCGTTACTCAAGACACCTTCGCCGTCACGATGGACGATGGCCACGGCGGAACGACCACCCAGGACGTCACGGTCGGCATCCCGCCAACGGACACGATGTCTATCGCCGGCATCAGCGGCGGGGCAACTACTCCGTACACTCCGGGAACGACCATAGTCCTGACCCGCCACGTCGATCCCAGCACGGGTGCGGTCACGACGGAAACGACCGTCGTCGATCCGGAGACAGGCAAGTCGACTGTCGCGGACGTCCCCGGCGACGGCTGGGCCTATGTGACCGAGGACGGAAAGCACGTCGTCACCACCACCTCCTCGTACAACTCGTCGACAGGCAAGACCACGTCGCATCTTGCGGTCAGCAACCTCGACACGGGTAAGACTGTCATCAGCGACGACATCGCGGGCTACCCGAACACCACGCTGACCGCCGACGGCAAGCGCGCGGTGATGACGAGCAGCGACTGGGACCAGGCGACCGGCAACTACATCTCGAAAGTGTCGGTACTCAACACCGAAACCGGCGAAACGATCGTGAGCGACGGCCAACCGGGAACTGCCACGATGATGATCTCGAGGGATCAGTCGCGCGCTGTCACGACGTCGCAGGCCTACGACTCAACCGCCGGTCAGACTCTCACCTACATCACGGTCACCGATCTGAACACCGGTGAGAGCCGGGCCGTCGCTCCGATCGTGGGGCCGAACAGCCCGGAGATCACCAGCGACGGGAAGAACGCAGTCACGACCGCCGCCGCCACCGACGCGGCGACCGGCAAGACCACGACGACCGTGACTGTCACAAACCTCGACACCGGTGCACAGACCACCAGCGGTCCGCTGCCGGGTCAGGGCAACACGCGGCTCAACGCCGATGGCACGAAGGCGATCACGTTCACGAGTGATTACGATCCAGACTCGAACGTCCAGCCCGGATACGTGACGGTCACCGACGTCGTGACCGGCTCGTCGACGACGACCGCGCTGCCCGGGCCATACAGCTCCTCCAATCCGTTCTTCAGCGAAGACGGCAGCACCATCATGGCGCAGAGCTACGACTACGACCCGAGCGCGATGAAGATCATCACGCACACGACGATCGTCAACGCAGAGACCGGTGAAACCACGACGACGTCGGCCGATGGCTTCTCCGAAAGCACGTCCTACGGCGGCAAGGTCATCTCGATCGATGGGCGGTACGACGACGCACCGGACTCCGTGACCGTGCGTGATCTCGACACTGGGCAGACGTCGACGGCCGCCACGACCGGGGAGGTCACGAGCACGGAATTCACGCCGAACGGTGACTCGGTTCTCATCCTCTCCCAGACTGTCGACGAGTCGACGTCGACAGCCACCACCCACATCAGCGTGCTGAACACCCAGACCGGACAGACGACTACCACTGACGCGCCCGGAACCGCCGGCTACCAGGCAACTCAGTACTCCGACGACGGAAAGATCGTCGCGGTCCACACCACGTCGTACGACAGCGCGGGCAGCCCGGTCTCATACGTGACCTACACGAACGTCGAAACCGGAAAGTCGACCACCAGCGATGCTCTCGTCGGCACCCAAGCCTGGGATACGTCGACAGAATTCCTCACCGACGGGCGAACGGTCGTGACGACCGGCAACGGACAGGATGCCGACGGCGACGTCACCTATGTCGTAGTGAGCAACCTCGACACCGGAAGGTCGACGACCACTGCCATCGACGGCGGGTCCGGGTCCACCCGCATCTCCGATGACGGCACGAAGGCGATCACCACGGCACACCAGCACCCCGGCAACGGCATAACGGGAAGCACATCGGTCGCCGTGATCGATCTGGCGACCGGCGAGTCCGTCACCGCGTCGTCCCCTGGTTCTTACGGTGGCGGGATGCTCACCGACGATGGCACGCTGTTGGTGATCAGCTCGACGGACACCGACTACAGCACAGGCGAGGCAACCAGCTACGTAACGACGAAGAACCTGTTGACCGGTAAGGAATCGACGTCTGTCGTTCCGGGTGTGACCCAGACGGAGCTCACGGCCGACAACAAGAAGGCTGTTTCGGTCAGCCGTACATACGACCGGAACACCGACGCGAGCGTCACGTATGTCGCCGTCACCGACCTTGAAACCGGAGAGACGGTGGTCTCCGACGGGATGGCCGGACAGCAAGCCGGGTGGGAGGAGAGCGCCGACGGCTCGACCTGGGTCACCACGGCCGTCGACTACGACAACCAGGTCACACACGTCGCCGTCACCGACCTTAGGACCGGGCAGACCACGATCTCCGGTCCGATCACTGGGACCGGGTCAAGCCAGCTCGGGAACGACGGCAAAACTGTTCTGTCGACCACTCATTATTTCGATGACCGAACCGACACGTCCACTACCTCCATCACGTTGACGGACGTCGCGACTGGCCAGTCAACGACGAAGGTGAGCGACGGTTATGGCTTTACGACAATGAGCGCGGACGGCATGTCCGCGGTGACGGCGACGAACAATGCTGGCGGCACGACCTATGTGACAGTCACGAACCTCGCGACTGGCGTCTCCACGACGTCGACCGTCCCGACAGGAGGAAATCCCAACTACAGTTCCTACAGCAACACGCGGATCGGCATTGACAATACTGGGGCGGTGACCCAAACGGTGTTCTCCGACGCCGACGGGAAAGCTCGGACATATCTCACCTATTCCGATCTGGAGACCGGAGAGTCGAACAGCACCCTGTTGCCGGGCAGTTGGGGCACGACAAGCCTGAGCTCGAATGGCGCCACCGCCATCACGATCACATCGGACAATTCCGCGACCTACTACACGGTCACCGACTTGAAGACGGGAGCCCAATCCACGCGGACGGTGGACGGAAGACAGGTTGGCGAGCCCGTATTCAGTGCGGACGGTCAAACGATGACCGTAATGACCAAGGGGGTCGACGGCACCTTGCACCTGACCCGCATCGACCTCGATACCCCCACCACCGCAGGCTCCTCGGGCAGCGAGGTCTAGCGGTGGGTGGGCCCTACGCCCCAAACACGCGTTCCACGACGCTGCGGGCGCGGCGCGTGACCCGGAGGTAGTTATCGAGGAACGAACCCGCGTCGCCGGTCCAACCGGCGGCGCGGGCCACGGCCGTCAAGACCCGGCCTGGCCCCGGCAGTTGGTCCGTCGGCTTGCCCTTGACCAGCACGAGCGCATTCCGGGCGCGGGTTGCGGTCAGCCAGGCGTCGCGCAACTGCGTGGCGTCCTCAGCGGTGATCAGCTCGAGCTCGGCGGCGACCGTCAGGGTCTGAAGGGTCGACGTGTTGTGCAGCGCCGGGTATTCGTGTGCGAACTTCAGCTGCAGCAGCTGGACGGTCCATTCGACGTCGGCGAGACCACCACGCCCGAGCTTGGTGTGAGTCGACGGGTCCGCGCCGCGCGGGAGGCGTTCGGAGTCCACGCGCGCTTTGATGCGGCGGATCTCCCGGATGGCATCGGCCGAGATACCACCCTCCGGGTAGCGATAACGGTCGATCACGCGCAAGAAGCGTTGTCCGAGATCAGGATCTCCGCACACCGCGTGCGCCCGCAGCAGGGCCTGGACCTCCCACGCCTGAACCCATTGCGCGTAGTACGCCTCGTAGGACGCAAGCGTCCGAACGGGTGGTCCCCCACGACCTTCCGGTCGCAGCGCGGTGTCGACCTGAAGCGGTGGGTCCATGCTCGGCGCACCGAGAAGCCGCTGCACAGTCTCGGCCACTGTCCCAGCCCACTTGACCGCAACGGCTTCCTCGACGCCCTCCACGGGCTCGCACACGAACATGACGTCCGCGTCGGAGCCGTACCCGAGTTCCGCGCCACCGAGCCGGCCCATGCCGATCACCGCGAGCCGCGCCGGCGGCGAGGCCTTGTTCTCTGCCTTCCACGCCGCGATCACCGCGTCCATCGACGCCGCCAGAACCGCGACCCACACCGAGGACAGCGCCTGACACACCTGCCGGAGGTCGAGCAGTCCGAGCAGGTCGGCCGATGCCACCCGCGCGAGTTCATGACGCCGGAGCGATCGAGCCGCGGCGACGGCGCGCGCAGGATCGTTGTACCGCGCCGTCGCGGCCGCGATACCGCGGGCCACCTCGTCGGGTCCCGTACCGGTCAGCAGTGGCCCGCTCGGGCCATCCCCATAGAGCCGGATGACGTCCGGCGCCTTCATGAGGAGATCCGGAAGATAGCCGGACGTGCCAAGAAGCGTCATCAGCCGATGCGCAACCGCGCCCTCGTCCCGCAACTCGCGCAGGAACCAGTTCAGATCGTCGTGCTCCTCGCACAGACGGCGGTACGCGAGCAGACCGGCGTCCGGGTCCGGCGTCTCCCCCAGCCACTCGAGCAGCTGCGGCAGCAGCACCGCCTGAATTCGCCCCTTTCGGGAAACGCCGCTGGTCAGGGCACGTAGGTGACCGAGCGCATTCTGCGGTGACGTATAGCCGAGCACGGCGAGCTGCCGAACCGCAGCCTCCGGAGTGAGAGTCAGCGCATCCCGATCCATGCGCGTCACCGACTCGAGCAGCGGTCGGTAGAACAGCTTCGAATGCAGACGCCGAACGCGATGGGCGTTGCGCTTGATCTCGGCTTTCAGCACGCCTTCGGCATCGTGGCGTCCGTCGGGCCGCATGTGCGCCGCCCGGGCCAGCCACCGGAATGCCTCGTGATTGTCGGGCTCGGGAAGCAGGTGTGTTCGTCGCATCTTCTGGAGCTGGAGGCGATGCTCGAGCAGACGCAGGAACTCGTAAGAGGCGGTCATGTTCGCGGCGTCGTCGCGTCCGATGTAGCCACCCTGTGCGAGCGCAGTCAAGGCGGCAACGGTCGATGTCACGCGCAGCGATGCATCGGTTCGGCCGTGGACGAGCTGCAGGAGTTGCACCGCGAATTCGACATCGCGAAGACCGCCGCGCCCGAGCTTGAGTTCTCGCTCCTGCAAGCCCGCCGGGATCGACTCCTCCACGCGGCGCCGCATCGCCTGCACGTCGACGACGAAATCGGCCCGTTCGGACGCGAGCCACACCATCGGCAGCAGGGCGTCGCAATAACGGGTTGCGAGGTCGATGTCCCCGGTCATCGGCCGAGCCTTGAGCAGAGCCTGGAACTCCCAGGTCTTCGCCCAGCGCTTGTAGTACGCGACATGCGAATCGAGTGTCCGCGTCAGTTCGCCCTGTTTGCCCTCCGGGCGCAGTGCGGCGTCGACCTCGAAGTACGCACTCGAGCCAATGCGCATCATCTCGGCGGCGAGCCGGGCCGCCTGTGGACCGTTCGGCTCTGCCACGAAGACCACATCGACGTCGGAGATGTAGTTCAGTTCCCGCCCGCCGCACTTGCCCATGGCGAGAACACCGAGCCGGACCGGACACGGGTCGTTCGGCCACAGCGTCGCGACGGCGACCGACAGCGCGGCGGTCAACGCCACGTCGGCGAGGTCAGACAGTTGCTCGGCGACCTTGGTGAACGGGATGACCGGTTCGTTTTCGACTGTCGCCGCAAGATCGAGCGCGGCGAGGAACATGACGAGTTCGCGGTAGCGCTTCTTCAGTGCCGCGACCGCGTCTGGGCCCGTGATCGTGGCGCGGAACAGCACGGGCGACGCGGCCGGACCGGTCTCCGGCTTCGCACCCACAGCGCTGAGCATCTCGCTGAGGAGCTCGTCCTTGACCTGAAGCTCCCTGCGCTGCAACAGCTTCCACGAGGGAGGATCGAAGCACAGCTGGTCGGCGAACGCTGCTGATCCGCCGATGAGCGCCAACAACCGTCCGCGCAGGGCCCGATCGTCGCGCACGGCCGCGTCCAGTTCCTGCCACGCCGGACCCAGCTTCGAGCGCAGATCCGCCAGCGTGCGCAGCGCCAGGTCGGCGTCCGGCGCACGCGACAACGCCCACAGCACGGGCACGTAGGGCTCGCGCATCCACCCGAGCGCCTCGAGGTCGGCCCCCGCGGTCGAGCCGAGGAGGCCAAGCCGAGCCGGACTCGGAACAACCGAGCGTGAGGTCGGCGGCCTGGTCATTACGAGCTCCGAAGAAGGCTCACAGGCTCAGGTATTCACGCAGTTCGTACGGCGTGACCTGGGCACGGAAGTCTTCCCACTCGCGGCGCTTGTTGCGGAGGAAGAAGTCGAACACGTGCTCACCGAGGGCCTCGGCGACGAGCTCGGACTTCTCCATTTCCACCAGCGCGGCGGACAGGTTGGTCGGCAGTTCCTTGAAGCCGAGTGCACGGCGCTCCGCAGGGGTGAGGTCCCAGACGTTGTCTTCGGCCTCCGCCGGCAGCTCGTAGCCCTGCTCGATTCCGCGCAGACCGGCCGCGAGGAGTACTGCGTAGGTCAGGTACGGGTTGCACGCGGAGTCCGGCGTGCGGACCTCGATGCGGCGCGATGCGGACTTGTTCGGCGTGTACATCGGGACACGCACGAGAGCGGAACGGTTCGACCGTCCCCAGGAGGCTGCCGTCGGGGCCTCGCCACCCTGGATGAGGCGCTTGTACGAGTTGACCCACTGGTTGGTGACCGCGCTGATCTCCACCGAGTGTTCGAGAATTCCGGCGATGAACGCCCGAGCGGTCGCCGACAGCTGAATCGGGTCGTCGGGGTCGTGGAACGCGTTCGTCTCGCCCTCGAACAGGCTGATGTGCGTGTGCATCGCCGAGCCCGGGTACTGCGTGAACGGCTTCGGCATGAAGGTCGCGCGCACGCCTTGGCTCAGGGCGACCTCCTTGACGACGTAGCGGAAGGTCATGATGTTGTCCGCCATCGACAGTGCGTCGGCGTAGCGCAGGTCGATCTCCTGCTGGCCGGGTGCACCCTCGTGGTGGCTGAACTCGACCGAGATGCCCATCGATTCGAGCGCCTCGATCGCCATGCGGCGGAAGCTCGGCGCCCGGTCGTGCGAGGCCTGGTCGAAGAATCCACCGCGGTCCGCCGGAACCGGCTCGGAGCCGTCGAACGGGCCTTGCTCGAGCAGGAAGAACTCGATCTCGGGGTGGATGTAGCAGCTGAAGCCGAGGTCTCCGGCCTTGTTGAGCGCGCGACGGAGCACGTGGCGCGGGTCCGCCCACGACGGCGAACCGTCCGGCATCGCGATGTCGCAGAACATGCGCGCGGTGTGCTGCTGCGGACTGCCGGCTGTGGTCCAGGGCAGGATCTGGAACGTCGACGGGTCAGGCTTGGCGACCATGTCGGCTTCGAAGACTCGCGCGAATCCCTGGATCGCCGAACCGTCGAACCCGATGCCCTCTTCGAACGCGCCTTCGAGTTCAGCGGGCGCGATCGCTACGGACTTGAGGTAGCCGAGAACGTCGGTGAACCACAGTCGAACGAAGCGGATGTCGCGCTCTTCGAGAGTACGAAGCACGAATTCCTTCTGACGATCCATGCACGCGAGCCTAATGGGTTTTTCCGGCATTTCAGTACTTAAGTGCGGGTTGCAGGAAACGCGTGTTGACGAGCCCGGTTGTGGCACCGTGAGTTACAGACGCCGCCAGCACCAGGGGGTCGATCATGTCAGAGGTTGCCGAGCCCGTCGAAGACCAAGCCGTCGCGATGGATTTCCTGGCCCGGCTCGGGGCAACGATGCTGGCCGCGGGCTATCCGGTCAACATCGTGCGCCTTGCCTTGCAACGAACTGCCCGTGCGTACGGGTTCAGCTGTCCGATGCTGGTGCTGCCGAATTTCATCCAGATCGGGGATGTCGACCGGACCCGGATGGTGCGCGAAGAAAGCCCGGTGCGGTTCGACCAGACCTTTCCACTGGGCAATCTCGTGCGGACCGCTCACCGCGGCGGAATCAGCGCCGCGGCCGGGTCGGCGGAGCTGGACCGGATTCTCGCGTTGCCTCCGCCGTACCCGGCGTGGGTCGGCGTCATCGGATACGCGCTGCAGAGCATTGCCTACGGTCTCATGCTGCAGCCGGTCCCGATCTCGATGATTGCCGCGGCCGGGCTCGGAGTCGTCGTCGGCGTATTGCGGCGGTTCGCCGGTCCGCTTCTCGGCCTTCGATATCTGCTACCGGCCGTGTGCGCCTTCGTGGTGACGTTGACCCTGTTCGGCCTCGAAAAGCTGCTCGACGTCGGCCACTTCGACCTGCGTGGATTGATCGCTCCGCTGGTCGCCTTCCTGCCGGGTGTGGCAATCACCCTCGGGGTCATCGAATCAGCCACCGGCGAAATCGTTTCCGGGTCGGCGCGGCTGGTGGCTGGTCTGATGCAACTCGCGCAGCTGGCCCTGGGCATCGTCATTGCGATTCAACTCGTTGGGCTGACCAGCGCGGAGATCACGGACCGGACAGGCAACTTCTTCGGTCCGTGGGCGCCGTGGCTCGGCCTGGTGGTGTTGGCCATCGGAATCAAGCTCGAGCACGGTCCACCGCGACAGTTCCTGCCATGGCTGGTCCTCATCTTGTTCGTCAGCTACGCCAGCCAACGCGTGACAGCGCTGGCAATTGGCGGCTATATCAGCGGATTCGGCGGTGGCCTGGCCCTCATGCTGTGCGCTTTGGCGTTGAGCCGGCGTCCGAATATGCCGGCTCTCCAAACAATTCTGGCTCCCGGATTCTGGCTTCTCGTGCCGAGCTCCGTCGGCCTGATCGGGATCACCGAAATCACCAGTGGCGCAAGCAGTCAGTCCGTCATCGCGATGCTCGCGTCGATGATTTCCATCGCCCTTGGATTCCAAGTCGCCCTGGCCATCTGGAATTCGATTCCCAAACGCGACTGGATCGATGACGACTCGCGAACGTAGGTCAGCAGGTTTTTCCCACCGGCGGGACAACCGAATCGATGAAGTAGGCGAACACCGTCTCGTCGATGCATTCGACTCCGCCGAGCGCAACCGTGTGCTGAGTCCCGCGGTAGGTCACGAGAACTCCGCCCAGTTGCTTGGCGAGGACCTCGCCGGACTCGTACGGCGTTGCGGGATCACCGGTCGTCGAGATGACGACGATCGGAGGCAGCCCCGAAACCCGCACCTGATGCGGGTCCCCGGTCGGCGGAACCGGCCAGAAAGCACATTGATCGAGCGGCGCCTGTCCAGTACCGCGATGGTCGTCCAAGAACGGCGCCGCGTCCCGGAACCGCCGATCATCGCGACCCACGACAGCGCGGTCCGTCACTGCCGGGTAGTCGACGCACCGAACCGCGTTGAACGCGTCGCCTTCGTTGTCGTACGACCCGTCCTCATTGCGGCGCTCGTATTCGTCAGCGAGCGCGAGAAGCTGGTCACCGCGGCCGACCTCGAGTTCGAGCAGCCCGACGAACAGCTTGGGCCAGCGCGCCTCCTGATACAGCGCAGCCGCCGTGCCGGTCCGGGCATCGTTGAAGCTCAATCCGCGTGGGTCGTCGGTCTGCGCAGGGTTCGTGATGAGCGGTTCGGTCAGCGCGCGATAACGCTCGTTAGCTTTCGCGGGATCGGTCCCCAGCGGGCAGCCGTCGATGGTGACGCAGTTGGCGACGAAGGCATCGAACGCCTTCTGAAAACCTTCCAGCTGACGAACGACCTTATCCGCCCGGCTGACCGTCGGATCGACGGCTCCGTCGAGCACCATCGCGCGAATCTTGCTGCCGCCGAACGTCTCCGCGTACTGCGTCCCGATCGCCGTGCCATAGGAATAGCCGAGGTAGTTCAGCTTCGCGTCCCCGACGGCCGTGCGCATGATGTCGAGATCCTTCGCGACATCCCGGGTGCCGACATTGGCCAGCAGATCCCGGCCACTCACCTGTTCGCAGCGCTGGGCGTAGCGCTTCTCCTCGTCCTCGGTCTGCGCAATTCCCCCGGGCGAATAGTCGACGTCGAGGTCCGCCCGATCGGCGTCACGCTCTGGGTTCGTCAGACACTGGATCGCCGGGATCGACGCGCCGATACCGCGCGGATCGAAACCGACCAGGTCGAATCGATCAAGGAGTGGCGATCTCGCCCCCATCGACGGCATGCCCAGACCAGATGCGCCAGGACCGCCGGGATTGAAGAACAACGACCCGATCTTCTCGCCCCGGGCGGGCAGTCGGCTCAGCGGAATCGAAATCGAGGCCTTTTCCGGATGTGCGTAATCCATGGGCACGTCGATCCGACCGCAATCCATGCGCTGCGTCGCGCCCGGGAATTGCTCGCACGATCCCCACACGACATGCTGCGCATAAAACCGCGCGAGGTCGGGGGTCGGCGGATCGGGCGCGGGACGCGGTGTGCCGGTGCTCGTGCAGGCTGCCAACACGAGCGTCGCCGCTACGACCGCGGTCCGATTCAGCACGAATAACCCTCCGGCGGCACCGTGAGGTCGACCAGGTAGGCGATCACGACGTCATCGATGCAGGCCACCCCGTAATTGAACGACACCGTGTGCTGGGTTCCGTGGTAAGTGAGCAAAGAAGCACCGATCGCCTTCGCGAGATCGACACCGTCCTGATAGGGCGTCGCCGGATCCCCGATCGTCGAGACGACGACGACCTTCGGCACGTTCGCCGGAATCTTCGGCTCGGTGCGGTCGAACGTGACGGGCCAGAACGCACACGTATCCAGAGCAGCGTTGCCGTTGCCACGGCCGTCGTCCATGAAGGGTGCGGCTTTGCGGAATTCGCCGTCGGCCTGATCCACTCGCGCGCGATCGGTGACTGGCGGGTCGTCCGCGCAGCGGACCGCGTTGAAGGCGTCGTCCATGTTGCTGTAGGTGCCATCACTGCGACGACCGTCGTAGTAGTCGGCGAGCGCGAGAAGGCTGTCCCCGCGGCCGAAACTGAGTTCGCGCAGGCCCGTCGTCAGCATGCCCCGCATCTCGGGGCTGTACAGCGCCTGCTGGGTACCGGTGATCGCATCTGTGTAGCTCAGCCCGCGCCCGTCGTCGGTCCGCGCAGGCTTGGAAATCAGCGGGTTGACCAGGGCGCGATACCGGGCGACCGCATGCGTCGGATCCGTTCCGAGCGGGCAGTCCGAACTCTCCGCGCACTGGCGCGCGAAATTGTCGAAAGCGGCCTGGAAACCGACGAGCTGCACCCGGATTTCCTCGACCGGGTCTGCGCCGGGCGGTACCCCGCCGTCGAGCACCATCGCGCGCACCCGATCCGGATAAGCGGCGAGATAGTCCGAGCCGATCTTCGTGCCGTACGAGAACCCGACGAAGTTCAATTTCGGATCGCCGAGTACCGCACGCATGACATCGAGATCCTTGACGACATCCCGGGTGCCCACGTGCTCGAGCACTTCGGGCTTGTTGTTCGCCTGACAGCGCGCTGCGTAGTCGCGCTCTTCCTGCTCGGTCTTCGCGATTCCCGCGGGCGAGGTGTCGACGTCGAGATCGCGCCGATCAGCGTCGATCTCCGCGTCGCTGTTACAGACGATCGCCGGCGTCGACGCACCGACGCCACGGGGATCGAACCCGACCACGTCAAACGAGCGGCCCACGGCCGAGTTGGCGACGTTGGCGGGAGTGTTCAGTCCGGATGCCCCGGGGCCACCGGGGTTGACGATGAGCGAGCCGATCTTGTCCCCGGACGCGCGGATTCGGGACATCGCGATCTGCGCCGTGCCGGTATCGGGATGGTCGTAGTCGATCGGAACGTCGATCCGGGTGCACTCGAGCAGGCGCGACAACGCTTCTTCACGGTGCCGGTATCCGACGCAGCTCCCCCAGTCCAATTCCTGGCTGTAGAACCGCTCGAGACCGGCCGGGACCGGGTGCGAGGTGTCCGGACGAGCCTCCGGCGCGACGGTGCAGCCCGCTACCGCGAAAGCGGTGACGGCGGTCAGGGCCGCGATTCGCCGAACGAGCATGGGATCGATCGTGCCACGACCTGCGTCGTGCTCAGCTCCCGGACGTCGATGGCGGAGTCGGGGTGGTGGTCAGTCCGAGGCCCCGGCTAAGTACCGGCCAGGAATCATGCAGAGCATCCTGCCAATACGGCCAGGAGTGCGTTCCGATGGTGTTGAACTTGAACGTCGCCGGGACGTTGTTTGCCTTGAACTTCGCCTGGACGAGGCGAGTGCAGTCACGCGCACCCTGTTCTTGGGCGATCGCACCACTCAAGTCCGTCGGGTAGCTGTACAACGGGTTGAAGGTCAGGTCAGCGGGACCGGGAATACCGGAACCGACGGAAATGTAGATGGGCTTACCACGCAGTGCGTTGAGGTGTGCCGTTGTTGTGGGGTCGTGCGCAACCCAGTCCGGGTCGGTGACGGGTCCCCACATGTTGTCCGGGTTGCCGCCGCGCGAGATGACCGAACCCCGAACAATCGCCTGGCCAACTGGATTACTCATGAGGAGGCATGTGCTGTAGGACCCGACAGCCTTGTAGAGCTCTGGTCTGCGCGAAGCAATCGCCGCGGCGGCCATGCCGCCCGCAGATAGGCCGGCGATCGCGTTGGTACCGTTACCACCGAAATCGCTGTCGATAATCGGCCGCAGTTCCTCTGTCAGGAACGTCTCCCACTTGAGCGTACCGAGAGTGGGGTCAGGCTTCTGCCAGTCGGTATAGAGCGTTCCGCCGCCGCCGACCGGCATCACGATGTTGACGTTCTTGCCGTTCGTGAACGTGTCGACGTCCGTCCGAAGTAACCAGGTGCTCGCGGGTTGGTCGTTTCGTGCGCCAGTTCCATCGAGGAGATAGAGCGTCGGCGCTGTCCCCGTAGCGGAGGCCCGAATGACGTCGACACGAACCTTTCCCATGAACGCCGAGTCCACCGTCAACTGGTGAGCACGACCATTGACGGTCGGTATTGTCCCGTTGTCGGTGTAGGTCACGTTCGCCGAGACTGGCGCGGTCGGCAGTGCGGTCAGCTGCGCCGCGACTATCAGTGCCGCAGCGGCGGTGCCGCGCCGAATCAGCCTGCCGACCATTTCCTACCTCCTGCATGGGAATAGCGTCAGTACAGGCGGTTAGTTGATTTTTCAAAAGACGGAACTCGGATTCGGAATCATTCCGTGATGCGGATTCATCCGTCCAAATGACAATTTCGATCAGTTTCGGGCTGTGATGAACCACACCGCGTCGATTCCTACACCTCGCCGGTAGGTGGTGGAACACTTGAGAGGTACCGAGAAACCCGGGGACCCACAGCGTGGGCCTCGAGGATGGAAAGAGACATCGATGTCCGAAACGCCCGCGTACGGTGCTGCCCCCACGAGTGCGGCCACCCGTCGCAAGACACGCATCCACCACCTTCAGTCCGCCAAGGCCGAGGGGCGGAAATGGGCCATGCTGACCGCCTACGACTACTCGAGCGCCAAGCTCTTCGACGACGCCGAGATTCCGGTTCTCCTCGTCGGTGATTCGGCGGCCAACGTCGTGTACGGCTACGACACGACGGTTCACGTCAACATCGAAGAACTCATCCCGCTGGTGCGCGCGGTCGTCCGCGGCGCCCCTCACGCGCTCGTCGTCGCCGACCTGCCGTTCGGTTCGTACGAGGTGTCCCCGGAACAGGCCGTCCGCACGGCGATCCGGTTCATGAACGAGGGCATGGCCCACGCGGTCAAGCTCGAAGGTGGCGAGCGCATGGCCGCGCAGATCGCCGCGATCACCGCCGCGGGCATCCCTGTCATGGCCCACATCGGCTTCACCCCGCAGAGCGTCAACAGCCTTGGCGGATTCCGCGTCCAGGGGCGTGGCGACGGCGCTGACCAGCTCATTGCCGACGCGATCGCAGTTCAGGAAGCCGGCGCGTTCTCCGTCGTCATGGAGATGGTTCCGGCCGAACTCGCGGGCCAGGTCACCGGCAAGCTGCAGATCCCCACGATCGGCATCGGCGCCGGAAAGGAATGCGACGCGCAGGTTCTCGTGTGGCAGGACATGGCCGGCTACACCAAGGGCCGCACGGCGAAGTTCGTCAAGCGTTATGCCGAGCTGGGCACCGCCCTACAGGCCGCCGCGGAGCAGTACCGCGACGACGTCGCGACCGGCGCCTTCCCGGGACCCGAACACTCCTTCTGACGGGTCATCCCGGCAGCCCGGCCCATAACACTGGCGATTCTCGATTCGGCGGCCACTGAGGCCGCCTGATTCCCCGAATCGCCAGTGCTTCGGGCCGGCCGCTCTCGACAAGCGCGCCGCCTCCCCCTGGTGGCAAAATCGAATGTGCAGTACCCCTTTCACAGAATCGAGGTACCAGCTTGACTTCGGTGCGCTTGCTCACCGTTTCCGCGGCTGCCGTGGCACTTTCCGCCTGTGGGCCCGGGCAGTCCACCCCGCCCGCTCCCACGACACCGCCACCGGCGGTCGCCAACAGCGCCGCCCAGCAACTGTGCGACCAACTGCAGGGCGCCCTTCCGGACTGGCGCATCCAGACCCCGTCCTTGACGCATCCCGCGTTCAACGTGCTCGTTCAGGCGTGGGGTCTCCAGAACGGCGTCACCGCCCAGATCGTCAGCCATCGCGCACTGGTCGATGACGTGACCACGAGGCAGTGCGCCCAGACTCGCAGCGACGCGCTCAAGGCACTGGAACTTCCGAGCCTTGCCGCCGGCTTGGTTGGGCTTGGCTGACAATGCGGACCCTCTATCCCGCGATCGAGCCGTATGCGTCAGGGTTTCTGACGACTGACGATGGCCAGGAGATCTACTGGGAGACCTCTGGCAATCCGGACGGAAAACCGGTGGTCTTCCTGCACGGCGGTCCCGGTGCCGGTAGTGCTCCCTGGCACCGCCAGTTCTTCGATCCGGCGGCGTACCGCATCGTGCTGCTCGACCAGCGCGGTTGTGGTCGTTCGCGCCCCCATGTAGCGGACGGCGCGGATCTGTCGCTCAACACGACCGACCACCTCATCGACGATCTCGAAGCCCTCCGCGAACTTCTCGGCATCGAACAGTGGCAGGTCTTCGGCGGATCGTGGGGTTCGACGTTGTCGCTCGCCTACGCGCAACGGCACCCGCATCGAGTCACCGAATTGGTGCTGCGCGGCATATTCCTACTGCGCCGGGCAGAACTCGACTGGTTCTACAACGGCCAGACAGCCTGGGCGTTTCCCGAGCTGTGGGAGCAGTTCCTGACTCCGGTGCCATCGGCTGACCGCGAACGCGACCTCATCGAGGTCTATCACGAACTGCTGAACTCGAAGGATCGCGCAATCGCCGAGTCTGCCGCGATCGCCTGGACCACCTGGGAAGCCGCTACGCTATCCCTGCTTCCCGACGCCGAGCGCGTGCGATCCTCCGCCGACCCGCGGTACGCCCTCGCCTTCGCCGGCATCGAAAACCACTACTTCTGTCACGCAGGATTCCTGCGGGAGGGCCAACTCCTCGACGAGGCGTCGAAGATCGAACACATCCCGACAGTGATCGTTCATGGCAGATACGACCTCGTTTGCCCGGCTCGTAATGCGTGGGACCTACACAAAGTCCTACCGGCGTCGACGCTGATCATCGTCGAAGACGCCGGTCACGCAGCGAGCGAGCCCGGCATCATTCACCACCTCGTAGAGACAACGGACCGATTCCGATGAAGAGCAAGACCACGGCCGGATCAGCGCTGCTGACCGCCTTGCGATCCGACGTCGATCGACTCATCAAGGCCGAGCCGGACGTCATCGCGGACAAGTACGACTCCATCCATCAGATGCGCGTCGCCACGCGGCGACTTCGCAGTGTCATGCGCAGCTACAAGAAGATCCTTCCGGGTGACGCGTCGAAAGAGCTTCGCAACGAACTCAAATGGCTCGCCGGGCTCCTCGGCGAAGCCCGCGACGCCGAGGTCCTCGCCGAGCGATTCCAGAATCTGCTCGACCTGCAGCCAGATGGCTTGGCGCAGGGGCCCGTCTACGACCGCCTCGTCGGCGCACAACGGCGTCGCTACGCCGACGCGCACGAAGGCGCGGTCAAGGAACTCGGTGGTGATCGCTACCGCGCTCTACGTGCACGACTCGAGGAACTCAGCATTGGAAGGCTCGACACAACACTTTCGGAAGCTCCTGCCGAGAAGATCTTCCTCGACTGCTTGACCAGGGATTACGAGCGGGTCCGGGACGACGTGCGCATGCAGTTCGCGGCCTCCCCAGAGGATCGGATCGAGGCTCTGCACGACGTTCGGAAGTCGAGCAAGGCACTTCGCTACTCGGGTGAGGCCGCTACTGGAGTGCTCGGCGAGGCGGCGGCCCAGGTCGCGTCGGCGGCCAAGTCGCTGCAGACGGTGCTCGGCGATTGGCGCGACGCGGCCGAGGCGCAGGCGCACATCATGGACGTGGCGGCGCAAGCACGGGCCGCGGGCGAGGACCTGTTCGTCTACGGCGTTCTGCACCACACCGAAGGGATGGCGGCGGAGAACTTCCTCGCCGGCTACCGTCCCGCGCTCGACGTGCTCACGACGGAGTGTGCGGTCCTGCGCTGAATCGCCGGCTCGGTCATTCGGCGCTCAACCGGACCGCACGTCGGGCCGGATCCGCGACCGTCAGCCGCACCTGAAGTTGCTGCCCCTCCGTCGGGTTGCCGTCGCAGGGGGCGATCACGGGCGGCTCCGCGATGAACACCTCCGCTGGGTGCTTCTCGTTGGCCGCCCGAACGACGACACCCGAAAACGTCTGACCCACTCGAGCGCTCAGGACCAGCGCTTCGGTTTTGTCCACACAGGCGCGGTCGACCTTCGCGGCGGTTTGGTCGGACTCCCGCAGGACCGGCGGCAGATCATGGAGCCGGGTGCGCGCCCAGTCTGGCACCGGCTGACCTGCACAGATCGCCAGACAGACCTCGGTGACGTACCGGTCGCCCAACCGACGCAGTGGTGCGGTGACGTGCGCGTACGGGAGTCCGATCGCCGCGTGCAGCGGTTGCGGCGGCAACTCTCCGTCGAACGGCACGTAGGACGCACCGCGGAGCAGACTCGTCGCCTCGCCCATGAGCACCATCGTGGTCGGCAGGTTCGGGTCAAGGCCCGTCAGGAATTCACCCGGACTCATCGTGTCCGGCCACTGCACCCCGAGGGATGTCGCACATTTCCGGAGTGCCTCGACCGACCCCTCTTCGGCAGGCGGCAAGGTGCGCAGAAGTCCGACCTTCGCGTCGAGCATGAGCTGCGCGGCGCAGGTACCAGTGAGCAGGGAGATCTCGGCATTCCAGTCGTCGGCCGGGGTGTGTTCGCGCGCGACGAGTTTCCACGTGCCGTTGCCGTCGGACTCGACCTCCTGTTCGGGGAGGTGCAGTTCGATGGCTCCACGCTTGCGCGCCAAAGCCATCCGCAATTCTCCGACAGCCGGCAGATGCTCGATGGAAGCGTGCAGGCGTCCGGCCTGGGCATCGGCGTACACGCCGATGTAGTCGAACCGGGCCACCGACCGAACGAGTGCCCGGCTGACGCGGATCGAGATGTGTTCGCCCTCAGTGTTGAGTTCGATCGTCCACAACGCCGCCGGTCGAATTTGGTCCGGCAGCAGGCTCGCAGTGCCTTCACTGAGCACCCTGGGATGCAACGGCACCGACCCGTCGGGAAGGTACATCGTCTGCCCCCGAGACCAGGTCTCCTGCTCGAGCGCGCCCCCTGGCTCGACGACTGATCCAACATCCGCGATCGCGTAGTGAACCGTGAATCCGGCGTCGGTCTTCGCGATGTGAACGGCCTGGTCGAGGTCCATCGAACCCGGCGGGTCGATCGTGACGAAGGGAATGTCGGTGCGGTCTTTGCGCACTTCCGCGTATCGATCAGTCGCGTTCTCGGCTTCGGTCACCGCGGCGGTTGGGTAGTCCGTCGGCAGTCCGAACTCGTCTCGAATGTCGTCGAAGGAGAACGCTTTCGCCGATAGCCGTATACCCATGGTCGCGACGGTACTAAAGGATTACCTCGCTACCGCCACGAACGGTGGTCCGGCCGTTCTACCGACTGAGTCCGCCGCGGCTGATGAGCTGATTGATGATCACGTTGCGCTGAATTTCGTTGGTTCCCTCGCCCACGATCATCAACGGCGCATCGCGGAAATAGCGCTCGACGTCGTATTCGGTGGAGTAGCCGTATCCGCCGTGGATTCGCACCGCATTGAGCGCAACTTCCATGGCGACTTCGGACGCATACAACTTCGCCATGCCTGCTTCCATGTCGCACCGCTGTCCCGACTGGGCTCGCTGCGCAGCGTGCAGGACCAACTGCCGGGCAGCGGTGAGCTTGGTCGCCATGTCGACGAGGTAGTTGCCGATCGACTGGTGCTTCCAGATCGGCTGACCGAACGATTCTCGCTCTTGCGCGTACTTGAACGAGTCGTCGAACGCCGCCTGAGCGACTCCGAGTGCCCGGGATGCGACCTGGATGCGGCCCGTTTCCAGACCTTTCATCATCTGGGCGAAGCCCTGGCCTTCTTCACCGCCGAGTACCGAATCAACCGGAGTGCGGTACCCGTCGAACGCGAGCTCGCAACTCTCGACGCCCTTGTAGCCGAGCTTGGGCAGATCTCGCGACACCGTCAGGCCGGGGCCGTGCTCGACCAGCAGGATGCTGATGCCTTTGTGTCGCGGCCGGGCGTTCGGGTCGGTCTTGCACAGCAACGCGATGAGGCCGGAGCGGCGTGCATTGCTGATCCACGTCTTCGAACCCGACACGACGTACTCGTCACCTTCACGGCGCGCGATCGTTGACATCGCCTGAAGATCCGATCCCCCGCCTGGCTCGGTAAGTGCCATGGTGGCGCGGATCTCCCCCGTTGCCATCTTCGGCAGGTACTGACGCTTCTGTTCGTCGGTTCCGAACGCGACGAGCAGCTTGGAGACAACGGAGTGACCGCCCATCGCCCCCGCCAAGCTCATCCAGCCGCGCGCCAACTCCTCAGTGACACCGACGTAGCACGGCATCGACACGTCCGTTCCGCCGAATTCCTCGGGAATCGCCAGTCCATAGATACCGAGTTCTTTCATCTTGTCGATGAGCGCTTCGGGGTAGGTGTTGGCCTTCTCGAGGTCGTGCGCCACCGGCCGGACCTCGCGGTCGACGAAGTCTCGAACGGTCTTGACGACGAGCAGTTCGTCCTCGGTGAGCATGGTCATATCGTCCTCGCTTAAGCAGTCGCGCGCGCGGAGCAGCGGCTTTCGGCGAATCGCACCGCGTCGCCCCACTCCGTGCTTTTGGTGATGAGTCCGCTGAATTTCATGATGTCGGCCTGGCCGTTGAGCGTCAGCGCGCCCGATAATCGATCGCCCGCCCGGTAAAGCGCGGTCAGCCGGTTGGCGCTGTCCTCGATCGTGACGATCTCGTCCGCGGCGGGTGACCCGACGAACTGGATGCGCGATCCGTACCAGTCCGACCAGAAGTACGGCACCGTCGAATATGGCTTGGCCGCATCGGGATTGAGTGCATTTCGGGCCGCCGACGCACCTTGCTGCGCGGCACTGGTCCAGTGCTCGAGGCGCATGTGGCGCCCGAACAGCGGGTTGTGCCAGTTGGCGACATCACCCGCGGCGTAGACCCCCGGAATCCCGGTCCACAGGGTTTCATCACACACGATGCCGTTGTCGAGTGTCAGGTCCGAATCGTGCAGCCAGTCCGTCGCTGGAGAAGCTCCGATGCCCACGACAACAAGATCAGCGGGCATGCTCGAGCCGTCGGTGAGCACAACCTGCTCGACTCGCCCGATTCCTTCGATGCGATCAACGCCCACACCACATCGCAGTTCAGTGCCGTTTTCGAGGTGCAAGCGGGCCAGGCGCGAGCCCATTCCCGCCCCCACCGCGCGGATCAACGGCGTCGGCAGAGCTTCGATGACGGTCACCGGTAGGCCACGCTTTCGTGCGGCCGAAGCGATTTCGGACCCGATAAATCCGGCGCCGATCACCACCGTTCTCGCTCCCGCATCCAGGGCAGCCCGGATACCCGCGGCATCGTCGACCGTTCGCAACGCGTGTACACCGGCGAGACCGTCGGTGCCGGGCAGGCGCCGGGCCGTCGCACCGGTGGCAATGACGAGCGCGTCGTACATCAGTTCGCGACCGTCAGCGAGCGCGATCCGCCGTGACTCGGTGTCGAGGGTGGTTGCGGCGACGCCCAACTCGAGGTCGACCGCCAAATCACCGCGAAGAGTCACCTCCTCGCGGAACTCGATCGGTGGCAGTTCAACGTCGTCCAGGTAGGCCTTGGACAGCGGCGGGCGGTCGTACGGCAGATAAGGCTCGCTACCGATGAGCGTGATCTGACCGTCGAATCCGGACTTGCGCGCGGCCTCGACCGCACGCAGGCCGGCCAGCGAAGCCCCGACGACAACCAGGCGGCGAGTCATCGCACCAGGCGAAGGGCCTCGGTAGGGCAGCCCGCAATCGCCTCTTCGACGCCTGCCAGAGTCTCGTCGCTGACGTTCTCCTCGAGCAGGACGAGCTCGCCCTCATCGTTGACCTCGAAATGCTCGGGCGCCAACGACTCACAGATGCCCAGACCAGTGCATTTGGTGCGGTCCACAAGGATTTTCATTCTTCACTCCACCGGGAACATGCCGCGGATCTCGTCCACGACGATCTTGGCGGTCTCCGCACACGCGGTCGTTCCGCCGTTTCCGTACTCCTTGACCGCATCGCCGACGTTCAACAGGTTCGCGATCGGTGTCGCATATGGGAGGTCGAAACCGGCCACCGCACGCTGAGGCGGCCAGCCGTCGCGCGTGACATTGATCGACAGAA